>CAYTLC010000056.1:0-13732 GCA_964438395.1 uncultured Candidatus Scalindua sp. | reverse complement strand
CTCAAAAAAAGTCATTTTGATTGAGAATTGATTTAATACGATAAATCATTTATTTCACTTAAATTCCTTCATACCATTTCCTTCCTGACACCAATATCTTCTCCTGACGGACGATGTATGCTCCGTTTTCCAGCATGTTTACACTTTCTCGTTGCTTCTGTATCCCTTTACAGATATACTACTTAGTTTTAATTTGCAGGGCTAAAAACTCAATACAATGGTTAAGCTGAAGATCGGTGTTGTTCCATATATGAATGCAAAACCTTTCATATATGGCTTTGAAAAGAGAGCGGATGAAATAGATATTGTGTATGGTGTTCCATCGGTATTGCCGGAAATGCTTGAGAATGATAAACTGGATCTGGTCGTAATGCCGTCTGCGGGCTATTTCAGAAGTACCGGTTACGAAATTATTCCTGGGAGTTCTATTGCCTCAAATGGTTTAGTAGAGAGCGTGAAGCTATTTGTTAAAGCGCCTTCGATTGAAAAGATCAGGACAGTTGCTCTGGATAAAGATTCTTTAACATCGTGTGTTCTTACAAAAATTATTCTCTGGAAAAAGTATTCTTTGAGGCCTGAATACATAGTGCTTGACGACAAGCAGAAGATTTATAACGAATATGCGGATGCCTTTCTCGTCATTGGAGACGATGCAATGAATGTCCGTGAAGAGGGTTTTATCGTACTGGATTTAGGGCAGGAGTGGAATGAGTTGACAGGATTGCCCTTTGTTTACGCAGTCTGGGTAGCAAAATCCGGATCCAAATTACATGGGCTTAGCAAACTATTAATTGATGCAAGGGAGTATGGATTGGAGTTTGTAGACGAAATAGCAGATGCGGAAGCAGGTAGACTTGGAATGGAAAAAGAACGTTGTCTCTGGTACCTCAAGGAGTCGATTAAATATAGTTTAGGTGAGCAGGAGATTCTTGGCCTTAAGTCTTTTTATGATTATGCCATGGAGATGGGAGAAGTAGAGGAAGGGGTAAAGCTTGAGTTCCACAATGAATAGTGCAGCTGGCAGTGCCTGTTCTTACAAAAGGTTGTCTTTTGAAGACGGTGTAGGCCTCATCGGCTCACATGATTTGATAGGTTTGGGAGCAGCCGCAGATAAATTATGCCAGGAACTTCACCCCGAGCAATACAGGACATTCGTTGTAGACCGTAATATAAATTATACAAACGTCTGCACTTCCGGTTGTACGTTTTGCGCTTTTTATAAAGATGCAGACCACAGAGATGGTTATGTACTTCCTAAGGATGAAATCTTTAAGAAAATTGAAGAGACAATATCCCTCGGAGGCACACAAATATTAATGCAGGGGGGGTTGCATCCTGATTTGAAAATAGATTATTATGTTGACCTCTTAAGGTCGATTAAGGAGAAGTTTGATATCCATATTCACTCTTTCTCTCCACCGGAAATAATTCATTTCTCGACGCTGAACGACCTGCCAACAAAAGAAGTCCTGGTCCTATTAAAGAACGCGGGACTTGATACTATCCCGGGTGGTGGAGCCGAAATACTTACTGACAGGTGTAGGGGGATACTAAGTCCACATAAATGTTCTGCGAGTGAATGGTTGCAAGTGATGAGAGAAGCACACATGTCAGGAATAAAGAGTACGGCGACAATGATGTTCGGACACGTTGAAACTCTGGAGGAGAGAGTTGAACATCTTGAAAAGATCAGGCAACTACAGGATGAGACAGGAGGGTTTACTGCATTTATTCCGTGGACATTTCAGCCAAAGAATACTGCCTTATCCCTATCAGCGGAGAAAACGACAGGTTTTATAATTGGTGGATTTGATTATCTCAGAACACTTGCGGTCTCCCGCTTGTTTCTAGACAATGTTCCAAATTTACAGGCATCATGGGTAACACAGGGTTCAAAGATCGCTCAACTTGCGTTAAAGTTCGGGGCAAATGATTTGGGAAGCACAATGATTGAGGAGAATGTAGTAAGAGCAGCAGGGGTGGATTATCGTATGAGCAAAGAGGAGATGATAGCATTAATAGAAGAGTTGGGTTTTGAGGCAATGCAGAGGGATTGTTATTACAACATTCTAAGCAGGAAGTGAGCATGGAAGAAAAAGATTATTATGAAGGCGATGAGTGGGATGAAGAAGACTGGGAAAGGTTCTTGCAGAAGGCCGATGTTCGTACTGCAAAATATCTTGAGTTGTTCGAAACGCTACATACTTATCCTGATTGTGACAAACTTATAGCGAAAGAGATGGGTTGGGATCATAAATATGAAGATTGCAACTATAAGAATGAATCGTGTGACAATTGTGGAAAAAGAGACGATTGCCATATATATGAAGTAAATCAGATTTTTGATAATGCTGTTGAATATGACGAAACAACAGAAAACGATGTTAAAAAAATCATTGCCTATAATAAAAGTTACAACCTTTATATCAAACTGAGTAAATATTTTAAAAACCGTAAAGGAGTGAATGCAGATGAAGACGTGTTGGAAGCAATTTCTGCATCTTCAGTGATCCCTGCCAAAATCGCGGGAGGGCATGGTATGGGATACGAAAAAGATACACTCTGTGGAAATATAGCAAATTGCAAACGATCATTAAAGAATGCCAGAAAATGTATCTATATGCTTGAAATAGTAAGGGCAAAAGCAACTTGTCCTGATAGTGACATTAACATACTAATAGATGAAGCTATAAAGGTTGAACGTGAAGTACTCAAATGGATTGAAGATTTACGTTCAAGAATATGGTGGCGTTAAGACGTAAACTTGTCTGTATTTAATTTCATCTATTTAATATACCGTCGGTAATTATTGTATTTTTATGATCCAATGTCTTTTCATGATATCCATGTTTTCCTTTCTTGACAACTTTAACTATAGATGATTTAATTGTTTAACTTTTGAATGCATTAAATAAAATAATAAGTGTGTAGCGGTGCTATCGTACACTTAAGTCAATATAAAAGATATACATACGCAAAATCTAATTAAAGGGTAAAGGTGTGAACTATGAAAAAGGTTTATTGTTTTTTATTGTTTTTTCTATTGCTGTCTCAAGTAGTCGTTGCAGATGATGATACTCAGGCCGAAAAAATACTAAAGTCATCTGTTGGTAAAGTGTTTTCGATTATGCTGGATGAGGGGATGACATTAGATGAGAAAAAAAGTGAAGTTATTAAAATCACTGATGACGCTTTTAGCTTTTCATTAATGGCTAAATTGTCTATAGGTAAAGAACATTGGTCTAAATTTAATGCTAAGCAGAGGTCAGAGTTTACAAACCTCTTTACTGATCAGTTTCAGAGTTTTTACATTGACAAATTGGATCTGTTCAGTGACGAGGAAGTTATCTTTAAGCCTGCTACTGTTGTAAAAAAGAAGAAGGTGCAGGTGCCAACAATCTTGATTTCAAAGGGTAAGGAGTATTCAATATTATACAAAATGTCTAACACTAAAACCGGTTGGAAGATTTACGATATTGCCATTGAAGGTGTTAGTCTGATCCATACATACCGGTCTCAGTACAGCCATATCCTGAAAAGTGGCAAGGTTGAAGATTTGCTGGCCAAAATGAGAGAAAGAAAAGAGGAAATAGAGAAAAATAAAGAATTATAACAGCGGTCTTCGTTTGTAATTTCTCGCCACACTTTTAGCTACTTATTCTTATGCAATCAACTCTTCTTAATTTCTACACCAGGAATATATTAAACAGACCAATTATTGTTATTATTGTGTTGTTGGGAGTGTTTTCGTATCTTGGGTATAACGCTAAGTATTTCAGGATAGATGCCTCCGCAGATTCTCTGATACTGGAGAATGACGAAGATTATAAATATTACCGTAAAGTAAGTAAAACATACGGCTCGCACAGTTATATGTTTGTGACATATAAGCCTAAGGGGGATCTTCTTTCCCCCGAGACACTCAGTAAACTTAGTTCATTGCGAGGTGAATTAAGGGAGATAAAGCGTGTCTCCTCAGTGCTTACCATCCTCGACGTTCCGCTTCTCAGAAATCCGCCTGTTCCCATCAAAGAGTTGATATCAAATATTAAGAACCTAGAAAACCCTGAAGTTGATTTACAACTTGCACGGGCTGAGATAGCAGACAGCCCGATCTATAAGGAGCTTCTGGTAAGTACTGATATGAAGATGACTGCGCTCATGGTTCATTTTGCCGAAGATGCGGAGTATGACTGGATCGTCTCCAGAAGGGGAGACCTCAGGCAGAAACTTCACGAAAAAACAATCATTCCGGCGGAGCGTGTTGAACTTGAACAGCTTAAGCGTGACTATAGAGAATGTAAAATCCGCCTGGATAAAGAGAGGCACAGCGATATAGCAGCTGTCCGTGAAATAATGGATGGTTATAGGCAGGACGCGGAGCTGTTTCTCGGCGGGATATCAATGATCACGGATGATTTGATAACATTCGTTAAAAATGATCTTAAAGTATTCGGGATTGGTATCGTTATCTTTCTGATTGTAGCTCTTGGGGTTATCTTCAGAAAAGTATGCTGGGTAGTCTTGCCAATACTCTGCTGTACACTCTCCGTACTTGCAATGATAGGAATTCTCGGTATTTTTGGATGGGAGGTGACAGTAATATCGTCAAACTTTATCTCCCTACAGCTTATTATTACCATGGCATTAACTATTCATCTGATTGTCAGGTATAGAGAGTTACAGGTAGACAATCCTGAATGGTCTCAAATGGAGCTGGTCAAGGAGACTGTTTTCTCAAAATTTGTACCTTGCCTCTATACTACTTTAACAACAGTTGCCGGTTTTGGATCCTTATTGATTTGCGACATTCTGCCTGTTATAACCTTCGGCTTGATGATGAGTGTCGGGCTGGTAGTCTCCCTCATAGTTACCTTCTTCCTTTTTCCTGCTATTTTATGTCTGATTCCAAAAGGCAAGTCAGGAGAGGATAGACAGTTTTGTGGAGGGTTTACTCGATTCCTGGCGAATGTAACCCAGAATAATGCAAAAACGGTATTTATTGTAACCGGCCTTCTGATAGCTATGATAGCTGTCGGTGTATCAAGGCTGACTGTAGAAAACAGTTTCATCGATTATTTCCGGGAGTCAACTGAGATTTACCAGGGCTTGAAGGTTATTGATCAAAATCTTGGGGGAACGACACCTCTGGATATCATTGTGAGTTTTCATGAGACAGACCATGAGGCAAGTGATAATGCTCTCTCAAACGCTGATACCGGTACTGAACCCAGTGAAAAGATTGTAGTAGTAAACCAAGAGACAAGTAATCATGTTCTCGCAAACGCTGATACTGGTACTGAATCCAAAGAAGAGTTTGAGGGAGATGACGACTTTGATGAATTCGATGAATTTGATGAGGTCGATAATTCTGACAAATATTGGTTTACTGCTGATAAAATGGACAGAATTATGAAGGTTCATGACTATCTTGATAGCTTACCTGAAATTGGCAAGGTTTTATCTCTAGGGACGATGTTAAAGATTGCTGAGGAGTTTACCGATGGAAAACCTCTTGATGATTTCCAGCTTGCACTTCTTTATACTCAATTGCCTGATAATTTTAAAAATATGGCTCTTGCTCCTTACATATCAATACCGGATAATCAGGCTCGTCTGACAGTGCGGATAAAAGATTCTTTGAAGGGGTTAAAAAGGGACAACTTACTCAAGCAGATTACGTCTGATATGGGGGATAAGCTCGGTTTGCAAGAGAATCAATATCAACTGGCAGGTATGATGGTCCTTTATAATAATATGCTTCAAAGCCTTTTCAGTTCTCAGATTTTAACCATAGGGTTTGTTGTACTTGCGTTAATGGTAATGTTTACCTTGCTATTTCGTTCAATAAAAATAGCCCTGATAGCAATTATACCTAATGTGATTTCTGCTGTCGCAGTGCTAGGTATAATGGGGTTGGCAGGTATGCCGCTGGATTTTATAACGATCACTATAGCGGCAATAAGTATTGGTATTGCGGTTGATGATACTATTCATTATATACACAGATTCAAAGAAGAGTATGAAATTGATCGGAGCTATATCAATTCAATGCATCGTTGTCATGGAAGCATAGGGAACGCGATGTACTACACTTCCCTCACGATTATTGCAGGATTTTCTATCCTGGTTTTATCGTATTTTATTCCTACTATTCTTTTCGGCCTTCTGACCGGCCTTGCAATGTTTATTGCGCTGATCACAGCATTAACATTGTTGCCGCGATTGATAATAGTGTTTAAACCTTTCGGGAAATAGGTTTATGCTATTACTGGAGGCCTGGACAACTTGTCTGGGCGCATATATTTCGCTACAGTTCATTGGTTTGAATGTGTTTTCGCAATAATTACGCTCCTCACTATAGTAATGTGCTTAGATTTATTTGTTGCATTCTGTCGGTTTGTGTGGTAAGGTGTTGCCAAATAATAGCTTAAGTGTGCGGAGAAACTTTTGTATACGAAAGTGAAATATTGGTATTATTATTGCTAAAATGTTAGGGACACTTTTAGAAAACTTGGTCAAAAATAATCGTAGCCAATTTAAAAAATTTTTGCTAGAATCCGCCCGTGCAGGTGTTGATTAAGAAGTCAAGAAGCAAAAAAGTGTTTGCAAAGTAAATTAGGAAAATATTACTTTTTATATAATAGCTATAAATACAGGAGTTAACTGATGAGGAAACTAGTTTTACTGATGTGTTTTTTTGTTTTAACAATGTACACGTTTAATATCTCCTTATTTGCAGAAGATTCTACTGCGTCAAGGGAACAACCTGTTGTAAATGAACAACCTGTTGTAAGCGAACAACCTGTTGTAAGCGAGAGTGATGACAAAAAATCTGTTGTAGATACTAGTGATACCTTTGAGGATGAGGATGTAGATTTTGCAGACATTTCAATGGATGCAACTTTCGTTAAAGACTCATTCCAGCCTTATAATAGAGCTGTGTTTACCTTTAACGATAAATTATTCTATTACTTCTTCAGGCCTTTATCAAAAGGCTGGGGCGTTGTGCCTGAAGTAGCACGATTAGGTGTCAGGAATTTCTTTACAAATGTTAGGACACCCGGTCGTTTTTTCAACTGCATCTTTCAAGGTAAATTTAAGGGTGCCGGTACGGAATTAACGCGCCTCATTATTAATTCCACAATTGGTGGTGCTGGATTTTCAGACCCGGCCAAGAAATATTTTCATCTGGATATTCAAGATGAAGATTTTGGACAGACTCTTGGAAGTTATGATTTGGGGACAGGATCATATCTTGAACTACCTTTCATTGGTCCATCCAACGTACGGGATGCCTTTGGACTCATAATAGATACAGCGCTTGATCCGGTAACACTTCTGACATTCGTCAGTCCATATGCTACATTAGGGGCTAAGGGCTTTATTGCCGTCAATGATATTTCCATAGATAAAGGCGATACTTATGAGGGTCTGGTAGAGCAGGCTATAGATCCTTACATAGCGATTCAGGATGCATATACACAGAATCGTGCAAAGAAGGTAAAAGAGTAATCAGGTAGTGGTTTCTTCTAAAGATTCAGCAACCATGTCTATTTTCTTTCTTCTGTTTACTAGATAGATGAACAGGAAGGTTATGCTTGCGATCAGGGATCCAAGTATTGTTACTCTTTTCTCTACAGTATTAACCGCTTCGAATGCCTCTTCTTCGTCAATCTCAACCAGTAACGCCCAATTGACAAATTTAAGATCTAGCGGTGTATACGCACTTAGTACAGGGATTCTTCGGTAGTCTTTTATTATTTTTTCTCCTATTATTCCATCTAATGCTTCTCTTGTAGCTATTGTATCAACTTCTTTCTGAAGTATGGTAGGTTCTTCCACAAACCTGGAGTTCGACCTCATATAGCTATCGTCACCTACAAGGTACATTTCACCTGTCTCTCCCAAGCCCTCTCTCTTGGTCATAATCGCATCCAAATGAGAGAAAGGGATTTCTATTACCAATACGCCCAGCAGCATTTGTCCGTCGTATACAGGTGCCGAAAAGTAAGAAGTAAACTCCGCTAGCTCCTCTTGCCATGTATAGTCTTCAAACGCGACTCCGTCCAGGCCGTTCGCATAAACCTGACCGATGCTGAATTGTTTGTATCTGCCGGTAAGTAGATTAGTACCAGTAAACTCCTCTCTAATTGCGGAATACATTACATCTCCATCTTTTGCTATAAAATACAAGTTTACATAACCATAGTCAGTTAAATAATATTCCATCAAAGGCTGATAAAGTTCAGATATTTTGATATACTGATTTCCTTCCAGTCCTGAAGAGTGAAACGCCTTTTCTAATCTGGAAAAAGCTTGTCCGATCACGGGATTTCTAGAGAGGACGTTAATGTCTCCAAATCTCTCCTGGAAATAGTTTTCTATCTGATGTTTTAACAATCCTCTGACTGTGACCAGATGATTAAAAGCGGCAGTTTTTACCGCAGTTTTAAGAAATTTGTAGCTTACTAGTGGAAGGGTGACTAGGAATATAGTAAAAGCTATTCCAATCGTAAGAAAAATCTTTTTAGTACTCATGTAAGTATAGTTTAGATCATAAAAAATGTAAGATTGGCCTTGTGCCAAAACCTAAATAAAAAGAGTGTCGACTATAGCATTGACAGCAAAATTTCTCCAATAAAAAATTTAAATCTGGTGGCTCTAAACCCTTTAACGGTTTTCTCTGGAAAAGATTGCAATATTGGGTGAAAAGGTTCAAAACAGACATGATACATACTGATATTTAATACTTATAACAATTTGCTTGCTCAAATTATTTAACATTAATAGAATAGTCAACATTTAATTACAAATCTGAAATATCTTAATTAATGTGTAAGATAAATTTTACAATCTGCCTTAAGGGCTACTAGGAGCTAATTTACTATGAAGGTGTTGGTAATTGGAAGTGGTGGAAGGGAGCATAGCCTCGTCTGGAAGATAGCACAGTCTCCACTCGTGAGTAAGATATTTTGTGCACCCGGAAATCCGGGTATTTCAGAACTTGCCGAATGCATTAATATAACCGTAGATCAAACGGATCAGCTTTGTGAATTTGCAGTTCAAGAGAATATAGACCTTGCGGTTGTGGGGCCTGAAGCCCCTTTAGTAGATGGGATTGTGGATATTTTCAATAAACACGGATTGAAGGTTTTTGGGCCTGATAAGAAAGCGGCAATTTTAGAAGATAGTAAGGTGTTCTCAAAAAGTCTTTTGAAGAAGCATGGCATACCGACTGCGGACTTTAAATGTTTCGCTGATTATCAACAGGCCAGGCGTTATATTGTATCTAAAGAGGCACCAATAGTAGTTAAGGCAGATGGGTTGAGTAAGGGCAAGGGCGTGTTTGTATGTAAAACTAATGATGAAGCATTGCAGGCAATAGACTCAATAATGAAGGATAAAGTGTTTGGAGAAGCGGGGGATCAGGTCGTGATAGAAGAGTGCCTGATAGGTGAGGAGATCTCTCTACTTGCATTTACTGATGGGAAAAATATTGTTGCCATGGAGAGCTCCCAGGATCACAAGACTGTTTTTGACGGAGATGAAGGTCCAAATACAGGGGGTATGGGTGCGTATTCGCCTGTTCCTCTTATGACAAGTGAATTGTATCTAAAGGTAGAGAAAGAGATACTTGTGCCAACCGTTCACGCTATGAATAGAGAAGGCAGACCTTATAAAGGTGTTATTTATATCGGCCTGATGATTACTGCTGCCGGTCCTATGGTATTGGAATATAATGTTCGATTAGGAGATCCGGAAGCCCAGGTAATACTTTCTCGAATGAAAAGTGATATCGTTCCAATAATGCTGGCTACAATTTCAGGAGAGTTGGACAAGATAGAGCTGGAATGGCATTCACAGGCATCTGTTTGTGTTGTAATGGCCTCGGGCGGCTATCCCGGTAGTTATGACAATGGTAAGGAGATTATCGGATTGGATTCACTAAAGAATCAAGACGGCATATCTGTCTTTCATGCCGGTACGAAATCAGCAGACGGGAAGATCGTAACAAATGGAGGTCGTGTATTAGGCGTTGTTGCTTGTGGTGAAGGTATAGAAGACGCACAGAAGAATGTATATGAAGCTGTTAGCAAAATATCATTTGACGGTGCACATTATCGTAGGGATATTGCGAGTAAGGCTATAACTCCTCCTCCGACGTCTACCATTTAAAATGGGAACAAAGGGTGCTCTCGCTTTCGTAAGGAGTTCAGCACGTGAAATAGAATGAAGGATAGCAGGTTGTCTATTAAGGATATAGCGGGGAAGTTGGGGAGGGGGGCGAAGGGCGTCTCCGAAGAGGTCAGAGAAAAACTACCTGCTTATATCGATTTCTTGAAAATACTTGCCAGACTGGGCAAGAATATATCACTTGATGTCGACCGTGGGATTCTGAAGATCAGGGAAGGCTTTGTCAACGACTACCTGAGTGAAGTGTCCATTGAAGATAAGGGTTTACAGTCAATCAATATTTCCTGTGAAGAGGGGAAAGCCTCTTTTTCATTAGAATTAAAAAAAACTCTTTTTGATGGTATAGTAAAAATGCCGTTTACGGTTGAACACTTTATTTTCAATAAGGACAAAAGAACCGTTACATTTAAATTTGGTGAGAAGAAAATAGACAAAGTAAATAATTACTATTCGAAGTTTTTATTCTGGTTTAGTCTGTCAGTAATAAGCATATTTTATGATAAAAGAGATGGTTTAAAAGATAGTATCTTCAGCCAGGATTCACTTACGGTTAATCCTGACGGAACACACACTATAGATCTCAATAAAATTTCAGAGTTAAAAGAGATATTTAACAAAGATGTGGTGAAGATCCGATACTGGGATATGATTTCAATGGACAAGCTGTCGTTTGAGAAAGGGCTGATAACACTAAGCCTCTCACGTAAACTGACAAACATTGTTAGAACTGCCATCGGTATTATTGAAGTGATGCCGAAGGGTCGGTTTATCAGGCCTTTGTTGAATAGATTTTGAAAATCTTTCTTGACAAATTAATGTAGATATATAAAAATGAAACTTTAGTTTTTCGCCGGTAAATAACCGTATGAGTCAAGGAGTTGTAAGAGTAATTTAAGGCAATGTTGAGGTCATGATACCTGATTGTCAGTGTCTTAGCTGAGGCAGGCAGTCAACAATCGCCACAAATTATTCTTTATCTTTCTACTTGAAAATAGGGGGTAGAGAATGGAAGCATTTGGACGACATCTTTTGCTTGAGATGTGGGATTGTAACAGGGAGATCCTTAATGATGCTGAAAAGGTAACACAGATCATGTGCGATGCCGCTAATGATGCCGGTGCAACCGTAGTCAAATCAATTAGCCACGAATTTGATCCTCCTGGAATTACTGCTGTAGCCATTTTGTCAGAGTCACATATTTCGGTGCATACATGGCCTATTGAAGGCTATGTGGCCGTTGATATATTCACATGTGGAACAGTAGCCGACCCTCAACAGGCCGTAAAGGGGCTACTGGAAGGCTTTGAGCCGAAGGAGCACACGTCAGTGGAGATCAAGAGGGGTTCTCCATACATTAAAGAGACAATGCTGTCAAAAGTCTCTTCTGTAACTTAGGGAAAATAAACTGAAAAAAGACACTCCTTCACGCTGGATTTACGATTACTTCAGCCCGTATGAAGTCCACAAACACGCTCTAAAGCAGACACTGTACCATGGTCATTCAAAATATCAGGAGATTGTTATTGCTGAGACTGAATGCTTTGGTAGATGTTTGATACTCGATAACGAGTTTCAGTCTGCAGAGCGAGACGAGTTCATCTATCACGAAGCCATGGTACAGCCTGCCATGGTCTTGCATCCTGAACCAAAAAATGTAGCCATCATTGGCGGTGGTGAGGGTGCTGCAATACGTGAGGTCCTCAGCCACAAAACGGTTGAGATGGCAGTGATGGTGGATCTGGATGAAAAGGTGGTGGAGTGCGCGAAAGAATATCTGCCAAGCTTTCATGACGGTAGCTTCGCTGATAAAAGAGCCACGGTCTTGTTTGAGGATGGCCGGAAGTTCCTGGAGGAGACTGATCTCACCTTTGATGTGGTTATTGTCGATATTACGTGCCCTCTTGAAGAAGGTCCCGCTTACAAGCTGTTTACCAAAGAATTCTATGATCTCGTAAGACAGAAGCTTACACCACATGGTTTACTATCGGTTCAGGCAAGTACTGTTTCCCATACCGCTCTAAACACATATTCCGTCATTAACAAAACTCTCAATGATGTATTCCCCAATGTATTTCCTTCTGTAGCACATATTCCTTTTTTTGCCATGCTCTGGGGATTCTGTCTGGCAACAAACGATGTTGACCCCGCTCAGATAAGTAGAGAAGAGATAGACCGCAGGATTTCTGAAAGGGTTACGAGAGAATTGAGATTTTATGACAGTACTACCCATCAGGCTCTCTTTAATGTTCCGAAATATGTAAGGAAGGCCCTGGAAGAACAGGCACACGTCAATCTGGATAACAACCCACTAATGGAACAATTCCCAGGTTTGTCTGGAAAAGGTTAATCACTTTTCCAACTGTTTCATTGAAAGAGAAATTCTTTTCATCTCGACATCAATGCCAAGTACCTTGACTTTAACAATATCACCAACAGAGACATGACCTTTAATGTCCTTTACGAATTTATTGGCAATCTCTGAGATGTGGACAAGTCCGTCCTGGTGTACGCCTATATCCACAAAGGCCCCGAAGTTAGCCACATTTGTTACACATCCCTCCAGTACCATGTCCGATTCCAGATCTTCTATTTCGTTAATTGAATCGTCAAAAGCAGCAGTAACAAACTGTTTGCGCGGATCGCGTCCCGGTTTCTTAAGCTCCTCCAGTATGTCCGTTATTGTGGGAAGCCCTGCCTTTTCGTTGACAAAGGTGTGAGGATCAAGCGTTTTAACCAGTTCTTCACTACCAATTATTTCACTGGCCTTTTTCTGCAGGTTTTCTGCAATCTCATCTACAATATAATAGCTTTCGGGGTGCACAGCTGAATTATCCAGTAGATTGGTCGAATTGCGGATGCGCATGAAGCCGGCACACTGTTCAAACGCTTTGGGACCCAGTTTGTTGACTTTCAGGAACTGTTTCCTGCTGGAGAATAGTCCGTTTTGATCACGGTAGCTCACAATATTTTCTGCCAGGCTACTACTGATACCTGCGACATAAGAGAGTAGCTCCCTGGATGCGGTATTAACATCGACGCCTACATAATTGACGCAGTCTTCGACAACGTCATCCAGCTTCTTCTTGAGACTTTTCTGCTGAACATCATGTTGGTACTGGCCCACTCCTATGGACTTCGGATCTATCTTTACCAGCTCTGCAAGTGGATCCTGCAGGCGACGCGCGATACTCACTGCACCACGGACGGTAATGTCCTTGTCAGGAAATTCTCTTGCGGCAACTTCTGATGCGGAATAGATAGATGCTCCTGACTCATTAACTATTACGACTTTTATTTTCCCATTAAACTCTTTTGCCTCATCCTGATCCAGAGCCCAGTGTACAAACCTGTCTGTTTCCCGAGATCCGGTACCATTACCAATTGCAACCAACTCTATTTTGTATTTGTTAAACCAGTTATACAATACTCTGGCAGATCCATCGAAATCCTTTCTGGGTTCTGTGGGATAAATGACTGCGTCATCAAGAAGTTTACCGGTATTATCCAACGCTACAATTTTACAACCGGTACGGAA
>CAYTLC010000055.1:0-13822 GCA_964438395.1 uncultured Candidatus Scalindua sp. | reverse complement strand
CGGCAAGACTTTTGAAATTTGATTTTGGTAAATCAGACCGGAACAACCTTGATATCGGAAAAGAGATTAGACACAGAATGGTACCTTCACTGACAATTACTGTTCCGATGTTGTTCTTAAGTTTGATTGTGTGTATCAGTACAGCCTTGATCGTTGCTTTTTACAGGGCTACATATGTAGATTTGTGGGCCTTAGTTCTCTGTGTCTTTATGATGTCCGTCTCAATGCTTTTTTATATTATCGGGGGTCAGTTTATCTTTGGGAAATTATTGAAACTGTTTCCGATATCCGGATATGAATCAGGTATCTATTCATGGAAATTTGTTTTCCTGCCGGTTCTTGTCGGGGTGATCTCAGGTATTGGAGCGAGTGTCCGCTTTTACCGGACCATCTTTCTGGAAGAGATAAACAAGGACTATATCAGGACTGCCAGATCAAAGGGGGTGTCAGAGAGTGTGATCCTTTTCAAGCACTGTTTGAAAAATGCTATGATCCCGCTTCTGACAAATATTGTGATGAGTATTCCGTTTCTGTTTATGGGTTCTTTTCTTCTGGAGATTTTCTTCGGGATTCCGGGATTGGGAAACTTCACCATTGAAGCGATTGACGCGCAGGATTTTGCGATTGTCAGATCGATGGTCTTCCTGGGATCACTTCTCTATATAGTAGGTTTAATATTAACAGACATCAGCTACACACTGGTGGATCCTCGGATAAGGTTTAAATAATATGTTTCTATTAACAGCTAAAACATGGTCAGAATCCATTCAATATAACTACCCTCTGCAGAATGTGATTGCTGCTGTTGTCTTCCTGGCAATCGTTTATTTTGTTTATAACTCCGTGAAGGATGAGAGAGGGCGGGATATATGGCGTTACATATTTAGAAGAAAGCTGGCAGGCATATCTTTTTTTATCCTCTGCTTTTTCGTATTGGTTGGTATTGCAGACAGCTTTAAGTGGCGTGATCCGCTTCTTGACGATACAGGAAAGGTCTCTATGGATTTAAGAGGTGAAATAATATATCAAAATAGCGCACTTTCAATATTGGACCGTGTCTGTACTGGTATTCGCACTAATAGTGAAAAGACCTATTCTGCTCCGTTCTCTGATCATCAATTTACCAAAGATCTTATACAAAACAGAGATGGAGAGAGTGTCTGGCATCAGGAGAAACTAAACTATCCGGGCAGGCATATTTTGGGTACAGACGTTGTTGGAAGAGACGTCTTGTATATCTGCCTTAAAGGAATCAGGACAGGTTTGATTATTGGTGGATTTACAACCATGATCTCCATTCCGATTGCCCTGGTTCTGGGTGTTATCGCGGGATATTTCGGGAGATGGCCGGATGTGTCGATACAATTTGTCTATTCAACAGTCGGGTCTATCCCGTTTATATTGATTGCCGCAGCCTATATTTTGATTCAGGGAGCAAGTATCTTCAACCTCTGTTTAATTATGGGAGTGACCGGTTGGACCTCCCTTTGTCGTCTTCTCAGGGGTGAGACCTTGAAGACCAGAGAGCTCGATTATGTCCAGGGGGCCATCGCATTGGGAGCAAGTCGCATACGAATACTTTTCAGGCATATTGTTCCCAATATCTTTCATCTCGTTCTGATAACGAGTGTCTTAGGTTTCAGCCATTTAGTACTGGCTGAAGCGGTTCTGAGTTATTTGAAGATTGGAGTAGGACAAAGCACCTTTAGCTGGGGCAATATGATAAATCAGGCGAATCTGGAACTGGCCCGCGAACCGATAGTCTGGTGGAACCTGTTGGGGGCATTTATATTTATGATGGCATTGGTGCTACCGGTGAACCTGTTTGGAGACACTCTCCGGGATGCTCTGGATCCGAAAATGAGGGGGCAGAAATGAGCGATATTGTCCTTGAAGTCAGGAATCTGAAAACTCACTTTCACACGGATGAAGGGGTGGTGCCGGCTGTTGATGGAGTTGATTTTACCCTTAAGAAGGGAAAAACACTTTGTGTTGTCGGTGAATCCGGTTGTGGTAAATCCGTGACAGCATATACCGTTATGCGGTTGATTCCAATGCCTCCGGGAAAAGTTGAAAGCGGAGAGATTATTTACAAGGGGAAAAATCTCGTCAAGCTGACTGAAAACGAAATGCGCGATATCCGCGGCAACGAAATAGCCATGATTTTTCAGGAGCCGATGACGTCACTCAATCCAGTTTATACGATCGGTAATCAGATCGTGGAGGCAATTGTGCTTCATCAAAAGGTTAATCAAAAAGAAGCCCGGCAGCGTGCTATTAAAATGCTTACAAAAGTCGGAATCCCTGATGCTGAAATTCGAATTGATGAATATCCTCACCAGATGTCAGGAGGAATGAAACAGCGCGTCATGATAGCAATGGCTTTAAGTTGCAATCCGGAGGTGTTGATTGCGGATGAACCGACAACTGCGCTAGATGTGACTATTCAGGCTCAGATACTTGACCTTTTGCAGCAGCTTCAGTCAACCGAAGGAATGTCTATTTTGTTGATCACTCATGATCTGGCTGTTGTTGCGGAAGTAGCTGACGAAGTGTTGGTGATGTATGCATCCAGGGTGGTAGAAAAAGCGGGAGTTGTTGAAGTATTCCAAAATCCTAAACATCCTTACACACAGGGGCTCATTAAGGCTATTCCTCAATTAGGAAGTCGAGTAGACAGATTAAATGAGATTTCTGGACAGGTTCCGAAGCCTCAGAATTATCCTGAAGGTTGTCATTTTGCAGACCGTTGTCCTCACGTCATGGATGTCTGCAGTCAGAAGGATCCCGGAATAACGGAAACTAGTGCAGATCATTACGTTTCCTGCTTTTTATATGAGGAGGGGAAATGAATCTCCTGGAAGTAAAAGGGCTTAAAACATACTTCACTTCTAAGAAAGGAATGTTTTCCAAAACTGCCAGTTATGTAAAGGCGGTTGATGGGGTTAGCTTTGATATTGGCAGGGGGGAAGTGCTGGCATTGGTAGGTGAATCGGGTTGTGGCAAGACTACGATAGGCCGTACAATTTTGCGGTTAGTTCCGGCCACTGAGGGAAGTGTTCATTTTGATGGTACGGATGTTCTGAATGCTGACAGGAAGTCACTTCTTAATCTGCGTAAAAAAATGCAGATTATTTTCCAGGATCCTTTTTCTTCTTTAAACCCACGCATGACAGTGGGACAACTGATTTCGGAAGGTTTGACAATTCATAGTGTTGGAACGTCTGTACAAAGGCGTGAAAAGACCGCGGAGTTATTAGAGAAAGTTGGGTTGTCTGCTGATTATGCTAAGCGTCATCCTCATGAATTCTCCGGTGGGCAGCGCCAGCGAATTGGTATTGCCCGTGCCTTGGCTCTTAATCCGGACTTTATTGTTTGTGACGAAGCGGTATCAGCTTTAGACGTTTCGGTCCAGGCCCAGGTGTTGAATCTGCTTTCTGATCTAAAGAAAGAGTTTAATCTGAGCTACCTCTTCATAGCGCACAACCTTTCAGTAGTAGAGCACATTGCGGATAGGATCGCAGTAATGTATCTGGGCAAGATCATGGAGCTGACGGACAGGGATACGCTTTTCTCAGATCCTAAACATCCATATACCAAAGCATTATTCTCTGCTATTCCAGAAATTACACCGGGCAAACGTAAAGATAGGGAATTGCTCCAGGGAGATATTCCTTCCCCCTCGTCACCTCCGCCAGGCTGTTGCTTTCATACCCGCTGCCCGATTATGACAGAGAGATGCCGTAAGGAGGTGCCGGAGCTGAGGAAGGTTCTGGGCGGGCACCAGATAGCCTGCCATGAGGTTTATGTGTAAAATATGACCGCTTTCTTTGTCCAGTTCTTAGGGAAAAAAGCTGTCAGCCTTCTTCAGTTTTTGAGGAAGGTACTTTTCATTACTTTGATTATGGGGACCTGCCAAACAAATTGTCGGGCATACTCGTCAAAAGACATGTTGGACAGGAACAATACTTTTTTTGGAAAAAATATTTCAGTTTCCTTTTTTTCGATGTCTTTGCTGTAGTAGTAGATAGTATGTTGATACTGCAGCTAATGTTATTGCAGAAAATAACATTGCATGATGTTCGCTTAGGATGTCAATCATATAACTTAGTGATCTAAATGAAATTACCAGGATAGATCCTGTTATTATGGTTAAAGTGGTATTATTTGTTGAGGTTTCTCTATATCTCTTTGACCTTAAGTTCCAAAAAAACAGAGCTATAAAAATAACAAGTACAGCTACAAGACCGATATCAATTCGCTGCGGAAGGCCATCCACTGAATAAAACAGTACTTCAATAGAGAGGATTATAATCAAATCAAGCAAGAAGCCAACAACACCATAATATTTTGCAGGGATTTGGGAACCAGAAAGGAAGTGGAGGGAAAAATAATAGACTAGGACAAAACTTATAATTATTGATAAATACCTGCCTGAGACAGCATGTTGAATGAGGTACCAAAAAATTGTTCCTGCCACTGCAGGCAATAATAAGCCGTACATTATCTGCTTAAGGTTTTCACTATTATATTCTATTTGTTTCATTTTTAGATGTTCCTAACAGATAAATGAATTGCGTCTGTACTAACGGATAGACAACTGTAGTCTATTTCGGTTAGTATAGCATGACTTATAAAAAATTAGAAAATTGTCATAGGAAAAGGGTCAGACCTCGCATATAAGCAAATCTTTGTCTAGGGAAGAAAGCTGTTCGCTTTCTTCAGTTTTTGAGGAAGATACTTTTCGATCACATAGTTCAGGCCATGTTTCGCCAGTGCCTGCTGCTCTGCCCTTACACCCATTTTCAGCATCTGGTTAATTGCTTTCTGCCACTCCTTATACTCTTTTATAAACGGGTCATTTTTTAGAGCATCTTTTGCTCTCTTAATATCTACATCTTTTAATGGGTGCGTCGGGAGTTTGTAGTCAATAATATCCTGCGGCGTTATGCCAAGGTATCGTGCATTTGGTACGCAGAAATACTGGTTAATGTGAGCAGCATTTCCTGATCCCACCTTAAGGGTTCTATAAATATTGCTGATGCCGTAAGGATCTCCATCGACAAAGACATAAACAGGGATTTTTTTTCCTTCTGATAAACGCCTGATGAATCTTCTGCATGCTCTTGTTGGAACACCTCCCATGGAGATTAATATGCAGTTTGCCTTCTTCCAGTAGTTGTGCTTCACAAGCCGCTGGAACATCCCGGCAGTCTCTATCACCAGTACGAACTTCGCGTTAGTTTCGAATTTCAGATGTTCCGTTGAAATGGGAATGGAGTATGCACCTGAGCCGAATTTAGTGCAGTCAATTTTGAGCTGCTTGCCTGTTTCCTGGTCCTTGTCAATTACAACAAGTTTCCCGGCGACGTCTCCCCCCTTTTCTTCCGGGATAAAACCCAGCTGTTCTCTATTGACTTCAAACATCGCTTCAACATCGTCAATTACTGTATCTGATTCAGGCTGTTCCTCAAAACGTGCATCGTCCCAGTTCTTGGATACATAATAAGCCTCCCTTTTTGTGGCTATATCATCTTTTTCAATGAGTTCTTTAGATAGGGACATCACTCTCAGTGTCTGGGCAAATGTTTTCACGGTATTTACCGTTAAAGTGCGTGATTTTTTCTGCCCGATAAGTTCCAGGAAGCCTCTCTTTGGGATATATTTAACGTTGCTCAGTGAGCGAATAGGAAATTCCATGCTGGGTTTTTGTTTCTTTGTGATCTTTTTGTGAATGGTGGAAGCAGATTCCTCTATTTTCTTAAGTGTTTTTGTCATGATCTACTCCTTTCAAGGACATCTGTCAGATTATTAATTATTTTTAGTTCCTGTTTGTCGTTCAGGTCTAATATTTCCTTTAATGCTATTCCTATGTGAGGTATGTATTTCTTGATATACGATTTCTTCTTGAACTCTTCGGCTGCTCTCTTTTTCCTCTTGATAAATGTAGATACGTGGCGACCGCACTCCTGCAGGGCCAGTTTGATCTCTTTTTCAATCTCAGGGTAATGTGCGATTGCCTCTTTGCTCTCAGATGTAAAAGGTACCCAGACAGATGCGAGGTGCACCATCAAAAGTATTGGCCCGGAAGGGAGTGCGCCTGTAGATTGTGACAGTCCATAATTTCTCCATGAAGTGTTTATTGCTGATTCAGTAACTACACACGCGGATTGCTGATACAGCAACGGAACTCTATTGGCAAATCTCATCAACCTTATCAATCCTTCTTCCGGCAAGTCTCCCCCGTATGCCAGCCCGACTTCAATCTGAAATGGGTTGCCCCTATATACAGATGGTGGCCGTGTATTTGATGTGAAGAAATCTGCATTGATCTGTTTTTTGAGGCCTTTGATTATGGCATTTTCTCCAATTGGAGAGATGCAGTCTGTAGGGGGGTTCATGATCTTGGTTAATTTGATAGCTTTGAAAAGTGCATCTGCTTCCTGGACTGCAATCCTTGAAGGTCTGGCATTTCCAAGTAAACCGGCTTTTTCACAAATCTGATTTGCAACTCTTGTGCTTACCCTGGAGAAGTCATTAGTAAGACAGGATCGGAGATTTTTAGATTTTGTGTCATGCAGCATCTTTATCAATATCCCCAATTCAATACCATAGGGATGTGGCTTTATCTCTTTTGGTTCTATGGGCAACTCCTTTGAAGCCCTGGGATATCTTATTTCCTTCTCTTCAGGGTTGATGTATATAATGTCGGCATGCGGGTTGGCGATGGAAGTTTGTTCAATGTATCCGTCGACAGATTGCTTGCCTTTCTGGTATTTTGCTTCCAGTTCAATAACCACCTTTGTTCCTCGTTTGACTTCGTAATCAACCACCTCATCTTTTACAATTCTAGGTTCGTTCTTTTGTGTGTCAATGACAAGGCTGTAATGGTGAGCAGGTGCTTTTGGTGAAGTTTTTGACGTTATCAGTATCGGCTTGCCTGTTGTCAGCTGGCCATACATGCCTGCTGCGGATATGCCTATTCCCTGCTGCCCTCTGGACATTTTAAGTCTGTGGAATTTTGAGCCATAAAGTAGTTTGCCGAAAATCTTTGGTATGTGCGTCTTTAAGATACCGGGACCATTGTCTTCAATAGTTACTAAGAATCTATCTTCGGTCTTTTTTATATGGCTTATGTGTACCTTTATGTCAGGAAGGATTTTTGCTTCTTCGCATGCATCCAGAGAGTTGTCGATTCCTTCCTTGATTGTTGTAAGCAAGGCTTTTCTGGGGTTGTCAAATCCAAGTAAGTGTCTGTTCTTGGTAAAGAACTCACTTACTGAAATTTCTCTCTGTTTTTTTGCAAGATCTTTAGCGGTTATCTTTGTAGTGCTTTTCGTCACCTTTTTTGTTTTCTTTGAAGATGCCATTTGTTCTTATTTTAATAATGCCTTTTTTTCTTCAATTATGTTTTTACAATTACTGCAAAGCTCTGCTCCCTTGTGGTCTGTATCTTCTATAGTGTTTGATAAAAACATGACGCACTTACTGTTTTTACAGTGATAGAGTTCATATGTGTGTCCAAGTTCGTGAACAGCTTCAATAATTGTTCTGTATTTAAATAGCGTAGAATCTTCTGGTAGATCGTAGAAATTCTGCCTGAGCCTTGTTAAGGAAATAACGGATACTTTCTTTTTTACGTCTGCTCCCCCGAAAACAAAAGTACGTTCTGGTACATACAAATCAACATCTACTATTCCCAATATCCTGTCATATCCTGTTAGCTTTAATTTATGTATTTTCTTCAATATCTTTGTTGAGTTATACTGCTTTTTATGTTTGTGATATGCATAAGCAGGCTCTTCCAATTGTCTTCCAATTTCTACTGAAACATTAAACCTTTTTTCAAGTTCCATTCGTGTGTGTTGTAAGATATTGTTGTCAATGTCTCCTATCGGGATTATACAAAATATTTTCTTCATGTCGGTATTTGCAGCGTAGTTAGTTTTTATGAATACATTATTCGCTAATAGCAGTGTAAGTGTGGCAAGGATTGCCAGTTTGTAATTGCATTTTAGAACTGATATCATATTCTGAAAATAAAAAAACGACGTGTATTGCATTTTATAGCTTGATTCTGTGCAAAAAGATACGGTGCTACATCAACAGGTTTTGATGATAATTACAACTTGTCTGCTTTTGGATGTGGAATAACTGAAAAGAGTTTGAGGGTAGGTATATTAACTGAAAATTTGTATTTAAGCTGGAGTTAGCCATCCAGAGTTACAGATCGTCATTTAAATTAGTGTCCAAGCCAGTGCCGTGCACTTTGATTATCTCAAGCGCTTGCGGTTTCGTAAAGCCTTCTTTACAAAGAGAGGTATAGAAATTATGCATAAGCATCGCTAGCGTTTTTTGTAGATCTACGCACTGCGGTAGGATCTCATTTAAGTGTCGCAGGCCCTGTTCTGCCTCAATTTGTGCCATCAGGCGTCTAAGGTTGTCATCCATATTATGTAACTAACCTTACAAGTAGAAAATAAACCATTGTTAAGAGTGCAATCAGGCTGAATTGAATACCTACATGTCTAAATTCTTGTATTACTAAGCGCATAATATTCCTCCTACTATATGTTGTAGAAATTTATTAGCAATATACAACATTTGTGCAGGAAGTCAAGTGTTTTTTATTTAATTTTTGGTGGTAGAAAGATTGTTGGGTGTTATTGGGTAATTTATCTGAATTTTAAATAAAAGGAGCATTGAAGCATGTTTTTTTGCATTTTTTAGAAAAAATTGAGTCGTTTTTTATCATAATAGCAACTTTCCGGGAGGTTTTTGTTGTTATGGGTGATAAATAACTGTTTTAAATACGATATGGTTGGGCCAAAAGGAGTGTATGGCCTTTTGTTGTCGATACTTATAAAAGTGTATAAATAAAAAATTTTTTTAAAATTTTTATTTTCTATTGACAATTTTCTATATTAGTCTATACTTGCCCTTCTTGTTCTTTGGAAATTGACAACATAAAAGCGTTGGGTGTATAGCTTATAAGTTGCTTTGCTCGCTGCCGTTAGGTCGGTACGAGGGAAGTAGCGAGTGGTTAAAAAAAGTAAAATGAGTACATTATTAAATTTATGAAGGGTTTGATCTTGGCTCAGAACGAACGCTGGCGGCGTGGATTAGGCATGCAAGTCGAACGAGGACGTGCCCTTCGGGGTACGAACCGAGTGGCGAAAGGGTGAGTAACGCACAGATAACCTGCCCTCGAGACCGGGATAACAGTGTTCTTCGGAACTTGCCGAAAGGTCTGCTAATACCGGATAATGCTATGGTGGCCCATGTCACTATGGCCAAATGATAGGGATCCCTTCGGGGACCTTTTGCTTGGGGAGGGGTTTGTGTCCTATTAGCTTGTTGGTGGGGTAACGGCCCACCAAGGCATATGGGTAGCCGGCCTGAGAGGGTGTCCGGCCACACTGGGACTGAGACACTGCCCAGACTCCTACGGGAGGCTGCAGTCGAGAATCATTCGCAATGCGCGAAAGCGTGACGATGCGACGCTGCGTGGAGGATGACGGCCTTAGGGTTGTAAACTCCTGTCATGAGGGAAAAGACATTCCATGGTTAATACCCATGGGACTCGATGGTACCTTAAGAGGAAGCCACGGCTAACTCTGTGCCAGCAGCCGCGGTAATACAGAGGTGGCGAGCGTTGTTCGGAATCACTGGGCATAAAGAGCACGTAGGCGGCTTCGTAAGTCAGGCGTGAAAGCCCTTGGCTTAACCAAGGAACTGCACTTGATACTGCGAGGCTTGAGTACAGGAGGGGGGAGTGGAACTCTCGGTGGAGCGGTGAAATGCGTAGATATCGAGAGGAACGCCGGTGGCGAAAGCGACTCCCTGGCCTGTTACTGACGCTGAGTGTGCGAAAGCTAGGGGAGCAAACGGGATTAGATACCCCGGTAGTCCTAGCCGTAAACGATGGGCACTAAGTAGAGGGAATTACCGATGTTCTCTCTGCCGTAGCTAACGCATTAAGTGCCCCGCCTGGGGAGTACGGCCGCAAGGCTAAAACTCAAAAGAATTGACGGGGGCTCGCACAAGCGGTGGAGCATGTGGCTTAATTCGATGCAACGCGAAAAACCTTACCGGGGCTTGACATGGTAGAAGTAGGAACCCGAAAGGGTAACGAACGGTATCCAGTCCGTAGCTATCACAGGTGTTGCATGGCTGTCGTCAGCTCGTGTCGTGAGACGTTGGGTTAAGTCCCCTAACGAGCGAAACCCTTGTTTTTAGTTACCAGCGGGTTATGCCGGGTACTCTAGAAAGACTGCCGTCGTCAAGACGGAGGAAGGTGGGGATGACGTCAAGTCATCATGGCCCTTATGCCCCGGGCTGCACACGTGCTACAATGGTCGGTACAAACGGAAGCGAAGCCGAGAGGTGAAGCGAATCCTAAAAAGCCGATCTCAGTTCGGATTGGAGGCTGAAATTCGCCTCCATGAAGTTGGAATCGCTAGTAATCGCGGATCAGCAATGCCGCGGTGAATATGTTCCCGAGCCTTGTACACACCGCCCGTCAAGCCACCCAAGCAGGATGCACCCGAAAACATTATATCTAACCAGGGCAACTTGGAGGAAAGTGTTGAAGGAGTGTTTTGTGAGGAGGACTAAGTCGTAACAAGGTAGTCGTAGGAGAACCTGCGGCTGGATCACCTCCTTTCTATGGAGTTAATCAAAGTCGGTACATCCGACGTCTTTTATGTTGTTATTTGTTTTTTTAGGATTGTTGGGAGGGTGCTGAACCACTGGCAGGTAGTATTGCGAGTTCCTTTCAGGGTTGGGAAGAGGTCTAGGGCCTATAGCTCAGTTGGTTTAGAGCGTTCCCCTGATAAGGGAAAGGTCAGTGGTTCGAATCCACTTAGGCCCACCATCCTCATGTTGAATTAAGTTGTTTGTGAAGTGAATTTAACTGGGGGGTGTAGCTCAACTGGGAGAGCGCTGCCTTTGCAAGGCAGAGGTTAGCGGTTCGATCCCGCTCATCTCCACAAGTTCTTATGTAAAGTCGTAAGTAGGTAGTAACTGTTCTTTGGCAATAGACGCAATTTTAGTGATGTAAAATAATTGAAAAATTGGGTGATCAAGCTATTAAGGGTACATGGTGGATGTCTTGGTACCAAAAGCTGATGAAGGACGTGGAAGGCTGCGATATGCTTCGGTGAGCTGCCAAACAAGCTTTGATCCGGAGAATTCCGAATTGGGAAACCTGTCGTAAGAGACACTTTGTGTCTCTTTTGGTTAATACCGCGACATTGTTATCTGAATAAATAGGGTAATGAGAGGAACGAAGGGAACTGAAACATCTAAGTACCTTCAGGAAAAGAAAGAAAAATCGATTTCCCCAGTAGCGGCGAGCGAAAAGGAAAGAGCCTAAACTGGCCATATGTGATAGCCCTTATGTGTTGTATGGTCAGGGTCGAGGGAATTACAATGAACAAGATAAGGATTGTTCAAAAAAGCGTATATTTTTAATCGAATAAGCAGGAAAGCTTAACTATAAAGGGTGATAGTCCCGTAGGTGAAAGAAATATAAGTTTTTTTAGTGATCTCCCGAGTAATTCCGGTCACGTGAAAACCGGTGTGAATTAAGGAGGACCACCTCCTAAGGCTAAATACTTTTGGTGACCGATAGTGGACAAGTAGCGTGAGTGAAAGATGAAAAGAACCCCTTTTAGGGGAGTGAAATAGAACCTGAAACCATGTACTTACAAGCGGTGGAAGCACAATGTTAATTGAATTTATTCTTTTAACTCGTGTAACCGCGTGCCTTTTGCATAATGAACCGGCGAGTTGCTGTTTGTTGCAGGTTAAGCCTTTAAAGGGTGAAGCCAAAGCGAAAGCGAGTGCTAACTGCGCGAATGAATGTAGCAAGTAGCAGACCCGAAACCGAGTGATCTACCCTTGGTCAGGATGAAGTTCCGGTAAAACGGAATGGAGGTCCGAACGCGTTTACGTTGAAAAGTGATGCGATGAACTGAGGGGAGGAGTAAAAGTCTAATCAAACTCGGAGATAGCTGGTTCTCCCCGAAATAGCTTTAGGGCTAGCCTTATGTAACCGTGCAGTGGGGGTAGAGATACTGATTGAGTCTTGGGGCCCACCAGGCTACCGAACACAATCAAACTCCGAATACTACTGCATTTGACATAGGAGTCAGACTATGGGGGATAAGCTCCGTAGTCGAAAGGGAAACAGCCCAGATCATTAGTTAAGGTCCCTAAAATGAGCTAAGTGATAAAGGAAGTGAAAGTGCTAAGACAGCTAGGATGTTGGCTTAGAAGCAGCAACCATTTAAAAAGTGCGTAATAGCTTACTAGCCGAGTACTTTTGTGCCGAAAATTAGCGGGACTAAAGCTCATTACCGAAACTATGAATCTTGATATTAGTATTAAGGTGGTAGGGGAGCGTTCTATGTTAGGTTGAAGCCTTACTTTAAAGAGAGGTGGACGAAATAGAAGTGAGAATGCCGGTATAAGTAGCGATAATGTAAGTGAGAATCTTATTCACCGAAAGCCTAAGGTTTCCTGGGGAAGGCAAATCCGCCCAGGGTTAGCCGGCACCTAAGTCGAGGCCGAAAGGCGTAGACGATGGACAACAGGTTAATATTCCTGTGCTGCTATCTTGACGTTTGAGCTTGGGATGACGGGGACACAAGAATTAGCAAACCTAGTAGACATGGTTTGTTCAAGCTGGAGATACCGCTCTAGGCAAATCCGGAGCAATATGGTATCGAAGGCGAGTACGTTGGCTCTTGGCCTAGAAGTAATTGGAGTGTCCTCCAAGAAATAATCTCGTTAGCGAGTTAATTTGGCAACCGTACTAAAACTGACACAGGTAGGCAGGGAGAGAATCCCAAGGTGCTCGAGAGAACCCTCGTTAAGGAATTCGGCAAAGATACTCCGTAACTTCGGGATAAGGAGTGCCTTTTTAGCTTCGGTTAAAAAGGTCGCAGTGAAGAAGGTTTGGGCGACTGTTTACTAAAAACACAGGTCTCTGCTAAAATGTATAATTGACGTATAGAGACTGACACGTGCTCGATGCCAGAAAGTTAAGGGGATAGGTTATTTCCTTCGGGAGAGAAGCTTGGAACTGAAGCTCTGGTGAATGGCGGCTCTAACTATGAGAGTCCTAAGGTAGCGAAGTTCCTTGTCGGGTAATTTCCGACGCGCATGAATCGTGTAACGACCTAAACGCTGTCTCAACGAGGGGCTCGGCGAAATTGTAGTTGTGGTGAAGATGCCACATACCCGCGGAAAGACGGAAAGACCCCGTGAACCTTTACTGTAGCTTATTATTGAATTTTGATGCAGTATGTGTAGGATAGGTGGGAGACTATGAAGTCCCGACGTAAGTTTGGATGGAGTCATTGGTGAAATACCACTCTTATTATGTTAAAATTCTAATGGAATTCCGTGAATCCGGGTTCTTGACAGTGGTAAGTGGGCAGTTTGACTGGGGCGGTCTCCTCCGAAAAGGTAACGGAGGAGTCCAAAGGCTTCCTCAATACGGTTGGCAACCGTGTGTAGAGTGTAAAGGCATAAGGAAGCTTGACTGCGAGACCTATAAGTCGAGCAGGTGTGAAAGCAGGGCTTAGTGATCCGGCGGTTTCTGAGTGGAAAGGCCGTCGCTCAACAGATAAAAGGTACTCCGGGGATAACAGGCTGATCTCCCCCGAGCGTTCATAGCGGCGGGGAGGTTTGGCACCTCGATGTCGGCTCATCGCATCCTGGGGCTGTAGAAGGTCCCAAGGGTTCTGGAGTTCACAGATTAAAGCGGTACGCGAGCTGGGTTTAGACCGTCGTGAGACAGGTCGGTCCCTAT
>CAYTLC010000054.1:0-13826 GCA_964438395.1 uncultured Candidatus Scalindua sp. | reverse complement strand
ATTAACATAGACAATCTGACTTACGCCGGAAACCCTGATAACTTAAGCGGAATTGAGGAAGGCTTTCCTGACAGATATCAATTTGACAAAATTGACATATGTGATAAAGAAGAAGTTACAAAAATATTCAACAAATACCAAATTGATAGCGTTTGCCACTTCGCGGCAGAATCTCATGTTGACAGATCTATCGTCAACCCTGACACATTTATTCAGACCAACATAATTGGAACCTTTAATCTGTTAGAAATTGCCAGAAGCCAGATGGACAACATCAAGCTTTTTCACCATGTCAGCACAGATGAGGTCTTTGGCAGTCTGGGCAAAGAAGGTTTTTTTACGGAAGAAACGGCTTATAAACCTAACAGCCCTTATGCTTCATCCAAGGCATCTTCTGACCACCTTGTGAGAGCATACTATAAGACCTATGGCCTGCCTATTACAATATCCAATTGTTCCAACAACTATGGCCCGTTCCAGTTTCCTGAAAAAATGATTCCTCTGATGATCCTTAACGCTATTGAAGGTGAATCCCTGCCTGTTTATGGTGATGGCTTACATATCAGAGATTGGTTATACGTAAGAGATCACTGCACGGCAGTCTGGATGATTATGAAAAAAGGAAATCACGGCGAGACATATAATGTCGGAGGCAATAATGAACTGGAAAATTTAAAACTTGTGGAAATAATTTGTGAAATACTGGATGAGCACAAAAAATTACCAGATCAGCACCCTCGAAAAAGATTGATTACATTTGTAAAGGACAGACCGGGTCATGACAGAAGATATGCAATTGATTTCAGCAAATTGAAAAATGCCTTAGGTTGGTCTCCGGAAGAATCATTTGAAACAGGTATCAAAAAAACTATCCAGTGGTATCTGGAAAATACGAGTTGGACAGACAGGGTGAAAAGCGGCAAATACCTGTCATGGGTGAAGTCACATTACGATGTATAGTCAATAAAGTTAATATAAAAACAGTACCTAACAAGTAAATTTTAACAAAATGGAGATTTAGAAATTGTCTATTAAATGTACTGAAACAGATCTTCCCGGCGTCTTACTGATTGACCCCAGGGTCTTTGATGATTCCCGGGGGTTCTTCATGGAGACGTTCCATCAGAAGAAATATGCTGAAGTGGGCATTGATCATTCCTTTATTCAGGATAATTATTCACATTCAACACGAGGGACACTGAGAGGCCTGCACTATCAACTGAACTACCCACAGGGCAAATTGGTTTATGTTATTACTGGTGAAATCTATGACGTTGCCGTAGACATACGCCGTGGCTCTCCCGAATTTGGAAAATGGACAGGACAGTATCTTTCCGACAAAAACAGAAGACAGATTTTTGTTCCCGAAGGTTTTGCTCACGGCTTTTGTGTTCTCAGTGAAACTGCAGATGTATTATATAAAACAACCGATTTGTATAACCCTGATGATGAGCATGGAGTGTTATGGTCTGATCCGGCAATCGGAATAGACTGGCCGGTAGAGGTACCGGTGGTGTCAGACAAAGACAAACTATTTCCGGGACTAAATGAAGCACCAGAAACAGATCTTCCAATTTACAAATGATGTACCCACACATAGAATAACGTGACGCTCCGCCTAACAGACTGGCGGACAGGTGAGCGGAGTAGAAGTTCTATAAATATTGAAATGTCTATACATCAAGTTAGGCTTCTAATTTATACGGTACAAATAATTTGAAAGAAAATGCAAACCTTGAGCTAGATAACGGTGCAAAGATTGCGGTCTTAGGAGGAGGCCCTGCAGGTTCATTTTTCAGTATTTTTGCCCTTAAACTAGCTAAACAAATTGGAAAAGACATTGACCTTACTATTTATGAAAGTAAAGACTTCTCACACGATGGCCCTTCCAGCTGCAATATGTGTGCGGGGGTTATCTCTGAATCCCTGGTACAAATGCTTGCTATCGAAGGGATTTGCCTGAAGTCTCCGATCGTTCAACGCGCCATTGATACCTACTGTTTTCAAACAACCGGTGGAGATGTATTTCTTAACAGCCCCAGTAAGCAGAAAGGAATTGCTACTGTTTATAGGGGTGGAGGTCCGGTTAATAAAACAGCATCAGGAACAGACAATGAACACGAGACTGAAAGAAAGAGCTTTGATGATTTCCTATTGGATTGTGCAGAAAAAGAAGGTGCAAAAGTTGAAAACATAAGAGTAGAAGATATCAAACTGAATGACGGAAGGCCTATAATATTTTCAAAGAAGGGCCAGCTTCCGGATGCTGATCTCGTAGTTGGCGCCTGTGGAATAAATACAAAAACCATTCAGGCATTCGAAGAACTCGGAACTGGCTATAGCCCCCCTTCTACAATCAAGGCGTACCAGTCAGAGATACACATAGGGGAACAACATGTATCAGATCTGTTTGGTAATGCCGTATATGTATTCCTTATAAACCAACCTGGAGTAAAGTTTGCTGCTATAACACCGAAAGGTTCGTATGTAACCATTAGTATGCTCGGTAAGGATGTAACCAGACAAACAGTAATGGATTTCCTCAACCACCCTGAGGTAAGGAACAAATTTCCTGATTCATGGAATATTCCCGATGCTTTCTGTCGTTGCATACCAAAGATTAATGTGGGAGCAGCCAGGCACCCTTTCTCCGACAGAATAGTAATGATAGGAGATGCAAGTTCTGCGCGTTTATATAAAGATGGAATTGGTTCCGCTTATCTTACAGCAAAGGCAGCGGCTAATACTGCGATTCTATACGGAGTAAGTGAAACGGATTTCCGTAAGTACTACCATCCATCATGCCGTAAAATTAACCGAGACAATCTTTTTGGCAAGATAATGTTCTCGTTTACAGATATTATTAATCAGACACCTATCCTTCGTGAGGCGCTGTTAAATGCCACACGATATGAACAAAAACATCCTGAGACAGGTTACAAATGCAGTACAATACTGTGGGATACGTTTACCGGCAATGAACAGTACACCGATATTTTTCTACGAGCATTTAACTACAAAATGTTACTAAGGATCCTGGTAAATATCTTTAACTCTATTTTTATTCGATTTAAAAAATCTGGAGATAATAAATGAAGGACGAAGACGGTTCTTTAGGAAAGGACTATAAGGATGGAGACAATATATTCGAAGAAAATTCGATTGGCAGAGAGATGTATATTATCTTAACAGGAAAAGTTAAAGTAATAAAAGAGAAAGATGGTGTGGAAACTACACTTGCAACCCTTGAGGAAGGAGATTTTTTTGGAGAGATGTCACTGTTTGACAATAACCCGCGTTCTGCTACCGTAAGGGCGTTGGGAAATATAAAACTTCTGGAAATAAATCAGAAAAATTTCTTAAAAAAAATCAGTAGAGATCCAAGCCTAGCATTCAGAATGCTGGAAAAAATGAGTCAACGTATCAGAAAAACAGATGACAAAATTCTAAACTGCACCGTAGAAATAAAAGATTTTATTGAAGATCATCAGGAATTTGTTTAAAGAAAGATTCTTTCCATGTTAAGCTATTTAAGATAAAATACTTCAAATAGCACAGCTAATCGCTATATCTTCTGCATCAGATCTTTGCTGAAGATATAGCTTCATTTATAGAAAACCCTTATCTAACACATCCTAGCGGTGTACGTATGTGTTCAGAATATTTTTATAATCCTACTAACTATTATTAACTAAAATTTGTAAAAGTTCAGAGACACACTTATGTCACAATCAAATCGTTACCACCCTAATATTAAAAAAATTATATCATTAAATAAACTTGCAGAAGAATACTATGACAACGACGATCTGCAGAAAGCATATAACGTCTGCATGAAAATATACGAATTAGAACCCGCACCTGACATCCTTAGACAAAGCGTAGACCTGGGTACACAGCATATGCGTTATCATGTAATATTGGGTGAAATTTGCTACATTAATGGTGATTTTTCAAAAGCCATAAAGATCATGAACCGTCTTAAGTCCATTGGTAAGCATTTTTCTGACAAGTACATTGTACTAGCCAATATACACCTGAAAAATGGAGATTACACTAAAGCTCTTCAAGAATATGAAGAGATGACCGTAGAATGCCCTCAGCGCTTTAAATCAGTAAAGAGCGGATTATTAGAAATTATTAAACTGAACCCTTTTATCGAACGATCTTACAAACAGTTACATGACTTATACAAGAAGAGAGGCAAAGAAGATTCTTTAATCTCTGATTTTAAACACAAGGCTAAGGGAGATGAACACAATAGACAAAACCTTCTTAATGTGCTGGAGCATCTTTATTACCTTACCGGACAAACTTCTCAAGCCATACCTCTTCTGATTAAGCACCAGGAACTATATCCTAATGATGCAATCCCTTCATTCCTTCTGGGCAAGATTTACCTTGAGTCCCGTAAGTATTCTGAAGCAATTATCCAATATAAGAAGGTAGCTGAATTAGCCCCGTCAAGAAAAGCAGATATTATCTCGTCAATAGAAAAGACAGTAGACAATAAAAAGGCTGATAAAAATATTATTAATTTCCTGATTGATTCCTATATAGACGTTGGCAATCTTGAACAAGCTGAAATAAGACTTGATCTCCTTATGGAAACGGAGCCAGACAATACAAATTACCAAAACAAAATGGAGCAAATCCTTACCAAATCTATTCCAGGTTCCTTTCATAACAACTTACTGGATCTCTCTATATCAAAAAGCGAGAAACTGATAAAACTAAGACCAAAAGATGCAAGATACAAGAAAATGCTTAATGATATCAGGAGCTTAAATGCACGAAGGAAAATCACTGAGTACGAAAATAAACTGAGAGATGGTAATCTTAATGAGGATGAGGAGAGCAGACTTAATTTTGATTTAGCAATGCTTTATACAGATGCAGGCACAAATGAAGAGCGCATAATCTCACTTTTACAGAATGTTGCCAATTCTAACTCCAACAAGAAGGTTGAGGCGCTCTTACGGCTTGGCCTGAGCTTTCTTGATAAAGGGCATAGTGACTATGCTATTAACAATTTCAATAAAATTTCTGCACTGTATGTACCCACCAGGGAAAAACTACGACTTTTTTACCAGATAGCCGTTGCATGTGAAAAAAAGAATTTACTCGATAAAGCTCAATATTATTATGACAAAATCCTTGCTATTGATTTACAGTACAAGGATGTGTCAGAACGATTGGGAACAATCTCCTCTTTGACCAAATCTGCTAAAGGCGAAGCGTTAATGACAAATTTGAACCAGCGTTTCGAAAATATCATGAGGTTTGGTGAAGATAATATCTGGGTCTTTTATAAAGCAGCAAGTAAGTCACTTAAACGTAAAGTTGTTATCAATGTAATCAAGGATGACTTCAGCCGCAACCAGAACGCAATAGCACGTTTTATTAAGGAAATACAGTCTATAAGCAAATTTCAACACAAGGGAATAGTCAAAGTGTCTGATGTTAATATGGATTCGCTTTTCTATATCGTTATGGAGTATATTGATGGTGAAAGCCTTATGTCTATGAAGAGCAAGAAGGAATTCTCCTGGCAGGATGTAATAAGGATTGCTATAGATATCTGTGATGCTATTAAATGTGCTCATAAACATGGCATCATTCACGGAAATCTAAGGCCAAACCTCATAAGGTTAACAAAAGATAACTTTGTGAAAATTACTGGATTTGGACTGTTGCATATCACCAAGGGCACTATTGATAATAAAACAGACCAGGAAAAAGAATTGCCTTATGCGTCACCGGAACAAATCAGAGGAACAGAAGAAGAGGTAGATGAAAGAAGTGATATTTATTCACTGGGAATAATACTTTATGAACTGCTTACTGGAAATTTACCTTTCCATGAAGAAGATATTGCAAATAAGTATGAAAATGAACCACCAAAATCCCTGAGTAAAGAGAACCCGGAAATACCAAAATGGCTAGACCAGATTATACTGAAATGCCTGGAGAAGAACCCTTCCGACCGTTACCAGGAAATGGGCTATCTACAAAAATCACTAGAGTCATATTCAAAGTTCTACCTGGATTAATCTGGAAAAGTCTCGTATTTCTTAATTGTTAGCAGTCTTTTCCAGACCATATTTTTTTATGCGGTATCTTAATTTGTCGCGACTAAGCCCCAACAACCGTGCAGCCATACTCTGATTCCACGAGCATTCAAGAAGTGTTTTGTAAATCACATCCCTTTCCATATCATGAATAGATTTTGTTTTTTCTGGTGCTACAATCTGACTATCAAATATGTCTTTCTTCCTATATTGAATTTCGTCCGGCAAGTCACTGATATGAATGATATCATCATCTGCCAGGACGACGGCCCTTTCAACAATATTTTCTAACTCTCTTATGTTACCGGGATAGTCATAACTTACTAAAGCATCCATACACTCTTTATCAAACTTTTGCGCTGACTTACCTAATTCACTACCGTATTTATCAAGAAAGAATTCTGCAAAAGCGGGTATATCTTCCCGTCTCTCTTTTAATGGTGGTAGCTGGAAGACAATAACTTTGAGCCTGTAATATAGATCTCTTCTAAATAAGTTTTGCTCTACTGCTTTCTCTAAATCACTGTTTGTTGCAGCTATTATACGAATATCTGTTGAAATAGTCTTGGTGCTACCCACTCGTTCAAATACCTTTTCCTGTAGTATTCTCAAAAGCTTAGTCTGTGTAGATTTATCAATTTCTCCAATTTCATCCAGGAAAACAGTTCCACCATCAGCAAATTCAAATCTCCCAACTTTCAGTTTATCCGCACCTGTAAATGCGCCTTTTTCATGTCCAAACAATTCGCTTTCCAACAGTGTTGGTGATAAAATAGAGCAATTAACGGTAACAAACGGATTGTCTTTCCGGCTGCTTTGCTCATGAATAGTACGTGCAATAATACCCTTGCCGGTTCCCGACTCTCCAAGAACAAGAACATTACTTTTTGTATCCTTCAGCTTATTAACAGATTGTAATATTTTCTTCATTTTCGCGTTCTTGCCAATCACGATCTCTTCTGAACCCAACTCTGATTTAAGCGCATAATTAGTTCTCTGTAGGTTATCATAACTCCTGGCGTTTGAAACTGACACAGCAGCAAAATTGCTCATTATTGTAGCAACAGCAATATCATCTTCATTGAACAATGTACCATCACGTTTATTCAACAACTCAACACAGCCTATTGTCTTACCTTTTACACTCAATGGAACACACAGAACACTTTCAGTCTTGAAACCGGAGACTTTATCAATTTCTTCAAAATGGTGCGGATTCTTTTTTGCGTCAAAGACTACAACTATTTTCCCTGTACCTATACAGTGTCCGGCAATACCCTTTGCCAACGGAAACCTGATATTTGAAATCACATCAGAGGCAGGACCAGTTGCGTGTCGAATGACCAGGTCCTCATTAGAATCACATAAGATAATAGATGCCGCTACAGAATTTGTCAGTTTAGTAGCGTGAACTATAACCTGTTCTAACACATGGTTTAATTCCAGTTTGGAATTAATAATAGCACTCGCCTCAAGAATATCATGTAAGCTAGCCTCCCTAAGACTTGTGCTTCTGACAATATCATCAACATTTAAAGTTGTTGTTCCATCCAATTTACGCATAATTTCCTCCAGTAATTATAATAATGTAGCATGCTATAAGTTTAATACTTAAAAGTCAACTATTTTTGGGTAAAAACTGGGGAATATCGCCCAATAATAAAAGTATCTTTATCTCTGTATAAATGAATACAACCGCATTCCTAGCCTGTTTCAAATACTATTGAAGTTGACAAGTATTCTAATTTCTGATAAATTTTAGTGACTATAAAGCGATTAACACCTTATAGTAAGTGCCTATCATGAAAAAGTTTATAAATATTTTACTCTTCCTGCTTTTTTCTCACATCGTATTAGCTCAACTAGCTTCATCCAGCGCAGAAGAGACAGAAAATTTAACCGTCTCTAAAGAGAGTAGCTCACATCGCGGTAAGGTATCAATTATACCTTTAAGTGGAATGATTGATGGTGGTATTTACAATTCACTCAAAAGAAGGGTTGAAATTGCAAAAGAAAACGGCTCAATTCTCATAATTTTTGAGATTGATACATTTGGCGGACAGTTGGAGCCTGCCTTCGAAATTTCGGAGCATATCAGCAATATCAAGAAAATCAAAACAATCGCATTCATTCCCAAGAAGGCAATTTCGGCAGGCTCTCTGATAGCAATTTCATGTAACGAGATATACATGTCTCCCCAGGCGGAATTAGGAGATTGTGAACCTATAGTCCCATCTTCTGAAGGTGGTTACAAAACCGTAGGCGAAAAAATACAAACGGTATTAAGAACAAAGTTTAGAAAATTTGCGGAGAAGAATGGTTATCCTGTTCTGCTTGCAGAGGCAATGGTTACAAAAGAGATAGAAGTGTACCGTGTAGTTACTGAGGAGAAACCTGAAGGATTTTATATTTCAGGAAGGGAACTAAAGGAGATGAACGAAGATGAAAAAAATAAATTTAAGTCCAAAAAACTGATAATCGAAGAGGGAAAGTTACTCACTATGCATGCAAAAGAGGCTTATGAATACCAATTCGCAAAAGAAATTGTAGAAGATCGTAACGGCCTATTAAAATTACTGAATATAGAAAATGTTACACCCAATATCTTAGAAACAAATTGGTCTGAAGAGATGGTAAGATTCCTGGGCAGAGTTGCACCTGTCCTGCTTGGTATTGGATTGGCAGGCTTATGGATGGAGTTTAAGAGCCCGGGATTTGGATTACCCGGTATCATTGGAATATCTTGCCTTGCAATCGTCTTCTTAAGTAAACACCTGGTCGGCCTGGCAGAGACACCTGAAATTATCATGTTTTTTATAGGTATAGTCCTGATAGCGGTAGAAATACTATTCATACCCGGTTTTGGTATTGCCGGAATACCTGGAATCCTTTTAATATTGATAGGTGCGATTTTGTCATTTCAAGACTTTACTATTCCAAGAACACCATATGACGTTGACATGTTTGTTAATAATATATTTTCAGTAATGTGTAGTCTTATTGGAAGTGGAATTACCATTTTCCTGTTATTTAGATTCATGCCTGGCATACCATTCTTTAATCGTTTAGTCTTAACGTCTTCAGAAACCTCGCAAAGCGGTTTTGTAATCCCTCCACAACCTGCAGGGAAGAGCAGCCTGGTAGGCAGAGAAGGAAAGTCCTTAACGGCTTTGCACCCTACCGGCAAGATTGAAGTGGACAATAATACTCTCGATGTAGTAACAGAAGGAGAATATATTGAAAAAGGTAAAATAGTTGAAATAATAGAGATCAGCGGAAATAGAATAGTCGTGAAGGCACTTTAGGCACTATAAACATTTTATGGGCATATCAGAAGTCATAGCATTATATATAATTGGCTTAACTGCGATAACAATAGAGTTATTCATACCGGGGGCTATAATTGGAATTTGTGGTGCCGGTTGCGTAATTGCAAGTATAATATTTGCATATTTATACGTATCAAACCTGCTGGGACACATATTACTTGGTATAGGCATTTGCTTTATTCCAATATTTTTTATAACATGGTATAAACTACTGACGAAGACATTTGCTGTAAATGCTTCGGAAGAGGGCTTCTCTTCCTCTAAAAACAGACTGGAAGACTTTATATCAACAGAAGGTATTGCTATTACAACGCTGAGACCTTCAGGTACCGCAAAAATCGAAGGTGACAAAGTAGACGTTGTTTCAGAAGGCGAAATGATAGCAAAAAATACAAAGATTAAGGTAGTCGACGTAAAGGGAAACAGAATAGTTGTAAAACCAGTGAAAACATAAAAACATCGAAGGAGAGAAAAAAATGATAAACATACCTTTACTTGCCGCTTCCAAAGAAGCCTTAACAATTGGAATTGTCATCGGCTCCATCTTTCTAATCCTGTTTCTCCTCTTGATATTTAAATATGGCTGGTTGTATATACAGGCATTAGCATCAGGTGCCAATGTAGCTCTCATTCAATTAATTGGAATGACACTCAGGCGTGTCAACGCAAGAGTTATTGTTGATTCACGCATAATGGCGAAAAAGGCAGGTCTGGATTATGATACTCCTCAACTTGAAGCACACTACCTGGCACGAGGTAACGTGCCCAACGTCATCAGGGCATTAATTGCTGCCGATAAGGCGAAAATAGACCTGGGTTTTGACAGGGCCTGTGCAATAGACCTGGCAGGAAGGGACGTTCTGGATGCTGTTAAAACAAGTGTCAACCCAAAGGTTATTGATTGTCCTGATCCATCCAAGGGAAGACAAACAATTGATGCAGTCGCTATGGATGGTATCCAGCTCAAAACAAAGGCCAGGGTAACCGTGAGAGCAAACATAGAACGTTTAGTCGGTGGCGCTACAGAAGAGACCATTATCGCACGTGTTGGAGAAGGAATCGTAACAACAATCGGTTCAGCAGAAACTCACAAGAGAGTACTGGAAAATCCTGATTCAATATCAAAAAGAGTTTTAGAAAAAGGACTTGATTCCGGTACAGCATTTGAGATATTATCTATCGACATTGCCGACATAGATGTAGGTGAGAACATAGGGGCAAAGCTGCAGGCAGACCAGGCAGAAGCTGACAAAGTAGTTGCTCAGGCAGAAGCTGAAAAACGAAGGGCAATGGCTGTCGCCAGAGCCCAGGAAATGACTGCATTAGTAGAGGAGAACCGGGCTAAAGTTGTTCTTGCGGAAGCTGAGGTCCCAAAGGCAATTTCACAGGCATTCAGAGAGGGCAACCTCGGAATAATGGACTATTATCACCTGAAGAATATTCAGTCAGACACAGAAATGAGAACGTCTATTTCTAAGACCAGTGATGATTCTTCAAAGATGTAATCAGTAAATAAGTACCAAAAGTCAGGAAACACGAATGGAACAATTAATCTGGTCATTAATAATTATTGCTTTTATTATATTCACCGCTCTCAAAAATAGAGCCAGGAACAGACCAGATACCGGTAAAGCCAGGATCACTGATGCTGAACATAAAGCAAGGGATGAACACGATAAACTTGGCAGATACATGGAAGAGCTACTTGGCATTGAAAGGACCGAGGCTGAACCACGAATAGAAATAGAGCGAGAAGAGCAAAAACCATTTAATGAGAGAGTTACATCAGGAGAGAAACCAGAGGCAGAGAAGAAAAAGATTGGTCAGTTCGAAACACCGTTACATAGAGAGAGGCAAAAGCCTCCTCTCCCTGAAAAAAGGGAAATTTGTCATTCAAAATTTCCATGGGGTACTTTGTCGACAAAAGACCTTCCTAATGCCATAATCTTATCAGAGATAATTGGCCCTCCTATTTCAAAGAGAAAAAGCCATAGATTATTTTAATACAGAGAAGCCCGCCCTGTCCCTACCAGGATGCATATCGGGCAGACAGAAACTCCTGAAACACAATTTGGTTAGCCAGAGTGGTGGAATTGGCAGACGCGCCGGATTCAAAATCCGGTCCCTGTAATGGGGGTGTGGGTTCAACTCCCACCTCTGGCACCAAAATTTATCGCACTCAGGATGTTATCTGATATGTTCAGAAAAATGGTTTGAATTTTTCGTAAAGAGTATTGAGCTTTTTCTTATAATACTCTACATTTTCATCCGGTTCTTCACTGTTCCACTGTGAAGCCATCTTGCAGTTATCGAACACCCTTACCCTGCTTTTTTCACCAATTACATAATAAGAGATTTGATCACCCGGTTGGTAGCTACGTTCTGATTTAAGAGCCAGTTCATATGCAGCAGCGGCACTTCGCTTCTTATTACTTACCTTTTCAGAATAGATAGCAAGCGACTCCTTCAGAGTTTCCTTCTTGATAAACATCTTTTTGTCCCACTTGTGATCCATAAGCTCCTTCTCATATTTATCCAGAAGATCCTCCATTTTTTCACCTTCTCCCTTAAGCAGATACAGGAACATCTCCTCCATAAACCTGCGCTGAAAGAGTTCTAAACCCCTGGAACGAAGGCCAGATCCCTTGATAATTATTCTGTCATCATAATCAAGAAGTACATAATTTTTGATCTTATAACTGAACATAGCTCTATACCTTCCAGCTAATTCCAGGTTTATACCTTCAGGCAGTGCACTTGACAGTTCGGTAATAATCCCCTCCTCGTCCTTCTTTTTCTTCACTCTCCCGGGAGGAACAAAGTATATACCGTCAGTATCAATCTCTATAACCTTACAATCATTATCCTCCAGCCATTCAATCATCGATTTGATAATTTCTCTTCCTTTAGCCGTTACTTTATTGGCCTCTTCAAAATCGCTGAAGTGTCCATAAGCAAAACCCAGATAACCGTAGAACGAATTGATAAGTACCTTAAAAGTAGACTGTAGCGCATCATAATACATCTCTTCAGATTTAGTTTTTGCAGTAGACATCATCTTCTTTGCATTTAATCTGAAATCCTTCAAATCACTCAATAGCGAATTAAAAATATTCAACTCATCAACCTTTGGAAAATAATTAAAGGTTAGCATTATGGATGGATATAATGACTGAACGTCACAGTACAAAACCTTTTTGATCACACCTTGAAGAAACATATCTGTATACCCACCGGAATACTCTCTGGTCGGGGATGTTCGTGGAATTGAATTACCTGAATTTATGTATTCTCTTATAAAGAGCGAATTAATCTTAGTTGCATTTCCCCTGATAATGGCATTCTGAAATGAGTATGGAAATATCTGTGTCTGATAATAGAAACTCTGGCCCAGAATTTCGCTGATAGCCCTTGTCTCCCTGACGTCATCCATACCATATTTTATAAGTTCATCCGGCTTATTATCAAAATACCAGCTTAACTTATCCGGATCTATGTACGTCCTGTCCGGAGAAGCAACATTGAAGTGCCTGGCTACATTCTTTAGTCCATAGCTCTCCAGATTCCTGGCAGTGACGTCATACATCTGTGCCAGTAGATACGTGTCTACAATGTGACGGCCATACACCTCAAATTTTTTATAGGAGACTGTTCTCTCGGCAATATTTAAACGTGACGAGTGTGATTTGATCGTTTGCTTATTACGGCCAATAGCTAAAGGAACCTTAAACCTTCTCGCACGCGCCTCTATGTAAACCAAATCAAAATTAAAAATATTATGACCTTCTATCACGTCAGGGTCTCTTAAATTTATCTGCTCAACCATAATCTCAAGCATCTCTTTCTCATCATACTCTTTTCCCGAAATGATATGCTCCCAACCGCTACTATCAGATAGTGATATCAGTGTAATTCTGTCTTCAACTCTATGCGGATTTGAAAATTCAAATCCCTCAGCACAATAAGTTTCAATATCAAGCTGAAGTCTTAACAAATCACCATATAACATCTCTTTAAAAAGAGTCTGTCCTGAAATAAGCAGATACTGATGGACCGGATCATTTAAATAAAAGAATGGTGCACTTAAGCTGGCCGGGGTTGCACCGGTTTTCTTCTTAAAGTGTTTCAATAATAGCTGCAAATCTGCCCAGGTTTCCAACAACACCAGGTACTTATAATATGCATCCCCCTTTAACCTCTTTGCCTCATACGTGCCATCCCAACCGTCCATATAAGTAGTCTCTTCCAACAAGACAAATGGTTTGAATTCAACTTTCTTTGATGTTATTTTCTTTTTTTTGCGACAAAATATTTCAATAGAGTTTTTACCATCAAACTCAACAGCCGTAATATACGGAGTAGAGTCACGTCCGAAGAGAATCTCATTTTCATGAAAAGATACCTTTTTTAATTTCAAATCCATTTG
>CAYTLC010000053.1:0-13980 GCA_964438395.1 uncultured Candidatus Scalindua sp. | reverse complement strand
TATGTCTGTAAAGCTGAGTTTACGACACTCCATCATTTCTATGATTCAATGTGTAAACCGTGTGGTGACCTGAATTATAGAAAGCGATTTCAAACGGCATCGCTTGATGGGAAAGTCGCATTGATTACCGGTTCACGGCTAAAGATTGGTTACCATGCGACATTGATGATGCTTCGTGCCGGTGCCACGGTAATTGCCACCACTCGTTTCCCAGTTGATTCTGCAGGGCGATTTGCAAAAGAGGAAGATTTTGCTAATTGGAAAGGGCGTCTGCATATTCACGGGCTTGACCTGCGCCACACACCAAGCGTGGAAATCTTTGCCAGCTACATTGAACAAAGTTATGACCGCCTTGATATACTGGTCAATAACGCCGCTCAGACAGTTCGTCGTCCTCCGGGATTCTACTCGCACTTAATAGAGAATGAATCAAAACCATTACATAGTTTGTCAGCAGAAGTTCGGGCTCTTCTGGGTAACCACGAAGAGTGCAAAAGTCAGCTGGCAGCACTTTGCCAGAACGGACGTGAACAAGATGCTCTTCTTCCTGTTGCATGGCATGGACAAGGTCCCGGAATCGGATTGCGTGCTTCAGCAAAGCTTTCTCAGATTCCATATAATTTCGACAACTCTATGGTTGCTGAGGAGCTGTTTCCAAAAGGCAAACTTGATGTGGATCTTCAGCAGGTTGATTTGCGAAAAACAAATAGCTGGCGTTTGAAGCTTGGTGATATCGAAACCCCGGAAATGCTGGAAGTGCAATTGGTGAATGCGGTCGCTCCGTTTGTACTGTGCAATCGTCTGGCGAACTTGATGAAGCGCGATAATACCGGACAGAAGCACATTGTGAATGTAACAGCGGTCGAAGGCAAGTTTTACCGATTTAAAAAATCAGATCGCCATCCTCATACGAATATGGCTAAGGCTGCCCTAAACATGTTGACCCACACCTCGGCAGGGGATTTTGCGAAGTATGGTATTTTTATGAATGCGGTAGATACAGGTTGGGTGACCGATGAAGACCCGATAGCACTCTCTCAATTCAAACAGGATGTGCACGATTTTCAACCACCATTGGATATAGTGGATGGAGCGGCAAGGGTTTGTGATCCATTCCTTGATGGTATTATTACAGGTAAGCATTGGGTTGGGAAATTTCTAAAGGACTACTTTCCAATCGACTGGTAGCTCTCCTTTTTTCCGTTGCTATTTTAACCATTATTTTTACAATCATACAATCATGATAAGAAAAGAGAAAAAAGGTGACTTTATAGAGAGCGGTACTTTATCTACAAAATATCAGTTCAGTGTTGGCAAGAAAATAAGCAAGACGAAGCTGTCAAAATCTAAATACAGCTCTTTACTGCAACTACAAAGTCTTGATCCAGTAAAAATTATGACTGATCAGGAAAAACACAGGACATGGTGGATGTATCAAGATGGGTTCTATATAGAAAATGAAGGTATGTCTGGAGATGACGTAAAAGCCTTTGCCATGGGAAAGGCCGGAAAGAATAAATAGGCTATGGATGAATTTCCCAAAAAATTAACTGTATATTTAAATACACTTGATGAGAAGGAGAAGGATGAGAAGACCCGGCTGTTTCAATCATTAGTCGAAGAAGCTCAAACCCACAAATTCCAGAGTCCTCGCTTCTGGGCTATGAGGCAGATTCTCTCCGGTAGATCGTTGGAACAGATAAAAAGAAACATTAGAAAGAGAACCACAACGAAAGCTGATAGGCACAGATAAGTAGAGAGAGAAGAATTGGAACAGGCAAATATGGGTAAGAGTGTATTGCAGTAACAAACTAAAAAAGTGGTGTGCGTGACTATTCTTTCAAACTAACATCTCATCACACTAACAAAATAAGAAAAAACAAAAAAAGTTTAAAATTTCTAAAATGCTAATAAAATAAAATTAAAATCAAAAAGATAGAATAATAAATACTCACAAAAGTCGCGCACACCACGGGAAAATTGTATAACAAATCAGGAAAAAAGCAAGCCAAAAACCAGCATCCATTTCACCCTTTTGATGCAATAAATCAAGAACTAATGGCATAGAACAATTGTCTTGATATTAAACAAACCTGAGACAGTGTGTCAAAAATCAAAATCATTACTTTAGCGTATTTTGATATTGCTAAAATACGTATTCCTCGGCCCCACAACGTCTTATCGCCTGCAATAGCCAGTTTCCTTTTTTGTAATACTTGACTTGGTACACCTTTTGCTTTCATCTTAAAACAGGTGAAAAGTTATCTTTACTGAATATAATCAAAAGGCTATTTACTATGATGATCGATAAACTGGAAGAAGGTGAGTTTCTCTATATTGAGGGCAAATTGGAAGAGGCAGGAATCTGCTTTCTATCTGTAATCGAAGAGGACTCAAGCAATAAAGTCGCTTATAATAATATGGGCGTAGTTGCCTATAGAATGAATGAAATAGAAAAGGCTTTTGACTTCTTTGTCATGTCTTTAAAAGAGGATCCTTATTTTGAAGACGCTATAACAAATCTTTTCGATTTGCTTAGTGTTATAGGTTATTCCCATCTTGTAGCATCTTATCTTAGAAATGTTACAGAGTTTGATCCGCAGGTTAATTAAAAGTTCGGGGAATGGGTAAGATTATACTGTCTTTCTCAAGGCCCTAAAAGTTTCTTTCTTCGCGCGGGCTCTGATTGTGTTTTTCGGCAATCAGGGCCCACCTCCTATTGTTTCTTATTAACTGAACGGATCGGTCTGACGTGGTTGCTGGCGTTATCATATACCCAGCATGCGTTACCACCACCGTAACCACCGTTGAAACGAACGCTCCAGGCACCGTCCAGATAACCGGCACTGTCATTTTCGTCGCCTGTCCAGATACCGGTCTGTTTCGCATCAAAAGCGGGATCTATGTAAAGACTGCTGGCATTTATGTCAGGTTCCATCAGTGATATCGCTTCCTCCACAGTGGGCAGCCTCCAGTCAGAATACCCGGCATATCCTTTGTCGTTTAAATCTTTTACCCATTGCTTCGCTTCAGGCCAATCCATCTCTTTGTCAGAGCCGGACTGGTGCCAGATCAAGCCTGTGGCATGGTCTATTATCACACTATCTTCACCTACAGATTTCTCTTCATAGCTATTATTGATTGTGCTATGTCCGTAAAAGCCATAATTGTGTTTATTAACTATAAAAATGTTCGAGATATACTGTACTTGCAAAGCAATTAAATCTCTATAAGACGAACGAAGGATTATTTGTGGTTTTTCCTCTGCCTTTGTAACAGGAGCAGAAAGAAGCACAAATGATATTATCACGATATATAGTAGTAGGAATTTTTTCATTTTAAACATTTGCTGAAGAATTAAAAAAATAAGAGAAAATTTTGAAAGAATCGATTATAAACGCAGGAGCGAATTAGGCAAGTTTATTCTGATTCATGTTGAGTATGCGGCTTTGACTTCATGCGAGAGTGGTGGAGAGGTGCAGGGTGGAGTTAAAGTAGAAAATAAGTGCCTAAAGTGTGAAGTGAACTAAAGTGACTAAAGTTAAGAAGCAAACAAGGAATCTGCCTTTTGTCCGGGGAAATTAGTGAAATTTGTGTCTGAATTTCAGTCTTTTAATTTATCAAACTTCCTTTGCTCTTCACGTGGATCGTAAGGTCCCAGGAAGTGTACAAAATCTATAAACAACTGCTTATCAAAGCAGTTAAGCATCTTTTCTTTCATTTCTACTAGAGCTTTGAATGGCCTTATTGCATCAGAATATGGCCTTTTAGAGGTCAATGCATCATACACATCAATTATGCGTGCAATCTTACCGCAAAGGTGTATCTCGTATTTTCTGAGTCCATACGGGTAACCGGTGCCATCATAGTTTTCATGATGTTGTAGTGTAATAATATACTCATGTTCTAATGTACATCCCGCCTCTTTTAGTACTTCCACACCCAATTCAGGATGTTCTTTTATTATCTCAAATTCCTCTTTTGTCAGTTTTCCATTTTTATTAAGGATATCAGTGCTGATTCTGGTCTTGCCAACATCGTGCATGAGTATGCCCGAACAGAGGTCCTTCAGATCATTGTCTTCAAGGCCGATATTTCTTCCAAATAAAGTACCTACTGCCGCTACGTTAACTGAATGAGTATAAGTATAGTGCTCGTGTACTGCTATTTTAAGAAGACTGTGCGCGGCGTGACAATCTTGAAGAATGTAATCTACCATGTTATACGCGAATGCCTTTGTTCTGTTGACGATTCCGGTCTTTGGGTCTATAAAGAGATCCTTCACCAGGTATGTGGCGACGTCTTGCACGATCCTGGTTTTTTCATTAGTAGAAATTCTTGAATCGGATATGATGTCTTGGAAATTAGATTCCAGATATTCATAATATTTCTGCTGATCATTCTTTTTTATAAATAGCCTGCTGATATTTCTTTCCAGTAACATCTCTTTCTTGTCGTTTTCAAAGACGGCATCACCTCTGCAATAAAGTATGTATCTGCTGTCCGAGCTGGTTTTTACCAGTAAGTAAAGATCACAGCCGACCATCGTATCAGTACGTAAGCTTTTTGAATTAATGGGTAAGAAATCAGACATAATGTTTGTATCTGTTTGTAATCTTGTCTCTTGTTTTTTTAGTTTGTTCTGCATGCTACTTTCAAATTCAGGATATGATTTTTTCATACCATTTTTTGTCAGCCTGATCTGATTGCTTTATCGGTGTTCCGAGTAGGCAGGTGTCCTCATAGTCTTCTGGTCTTGCTGCAAAATCGATTACTATAGTTTCAGCAAATGGCCTGGCAACACATAATCTTGAGATCATGAGTTTTGTGTTTTTTCCCCTTTCCAGATATGCCGGTTCCACAAAAAGGAATCTTATTGCTTTGCGATTGGCCTTATAAAGAAGCGGAAGCTTCTTCGAAATGGCATCCTCTCCAAATAAATGCAGTAGAATCAACCTTTGGTTAATATTTGGAATCTCTTTAGCATTTGTTTGTATTTCAAAAAAGTATTTACCTTCTTTCGCATTTTTCTGTAAGTCCAGATTTCTCAAATCAATTTCGAGTGGCCCCGGTATATACTCTTCAGCATGAAAATCTGCACTTGGAAACTGAGAGTGTACTTTTAATAAGTTTTGGTTTTTTTTAATGGCATTGTTAATAATTGTATTGTTCTGAATATCTCCTATTGTTGCAAGGGCATGGAGACTGCCACCTTTTAGTGTGTAGTTAACCGAATCAGCCACTATAAAGGAGTTGAACCTGACTTTGTCAACCTTCCTCCTTTTCACCGTCTCTCCCATTGCCAATGTTTTTAAATACCCTTCATGTCCGATCTCTTTTCTTTTTTGCCAGGCCGTATTTCTGTTATTACTCCATATCTCAGCATACATCCTGTATTCATTAAGCTCTCTTAGATAAGAGATACTATTGGGGTAAAAACCAGATAGGGTTTCCGGTAATGGCCCTTTCTTAATCTCTCTGAGGTCAATGTCCATTTTTTACTCCATTCTGTCAGGATGAAAAGTAATATTGCGCCAGTCAGAAATCGCAACAGCCATTCCATTTTAATGATATATTATTTCCTCTTCTTCTAAGTGCTTTAGGGTGGTGTACATGCATCAGCAAATAATACTTTAAGCTACCAGGGAGCAGCTATTTTCACTGTTTCATTATGACGCACTTATACGATTTTTAATGATAATTGTGTAACACATCAATGCTATGGTAAACGCATTTGCATGTATCTGATACTAATTAGAAGAAGGTGGCAGGTACTTTCTAACAAATAAAAATACAAAGAAAAAAAGTAGACATTTCTCAGGCAAAGAGGGAGAATAGATGTGGAGGATTTACCGGTCGATTATCAGAAAGGGGCTGAAGATGAGTTTAGGAGATTATAGTTCAGAAAAGAATCAAACCATTAAGGAGCGGTTTGTAGACAGAGAGGTCTTCGGAAATATCAGTTCGTTAATGGAAAGGATTATCAAGTGTGAAGAAAAAGAGGTATCCATTGAAGGGGATATCCTGGGGTCCGTGACTACATTAATGGAAGATATTATCAAAAGTGGCCGTAAGGATGGATCTGCGGAAAAAGAGGTCCTTGACCATACAGGCGCATTGATGGAGTCGATAAAAGGAGACAAGAACTGTGAGTTATACAATGAGATAGAAAACCTGTACAAGTATCGCATTGATATTCCGGAAGTAAAAGACTTGAAAGTCCATGAAAAGGTAAAGTTGTCAAGAGGCGATGTTCTGGAAACAGAAAGAGAGAGGATAGTCAAAGAGATAAGGGCAAAGATTGCTGAATTGAAAGGGGAAGAGAGCTTCAGTGATATGATATTGGCAGATGGAGAGATATCAGAGGAGACAAACAAAGTAAACCAGGCAGATATTGATGCAAGGATTACAGAACTGGAGAGCTGCTTGCCGGGCATTGAGAATGCGAGGGGTGAGATGCAGGATATCTGTGAGTGGATACATGTTTCAAACTTTCTGCACGACAGGCTGTGTGAAAAGGGGCATCCAGTCTGGAATGATGATAAAGTGTATGTATGGGGAAGGATGTCAGCTGGGCAGGCAATATTATTTGATGACGTAATTTCTGAAATCTGCAGTGACATGGAGATCTTTGAAGGTCAGAAAAACGAATGGAAAATGTAAGCTGTAATCTGAAAGTTGACCAATGTGGAAGAAAAGGTTGCCCGCCAGAGACGTATTACATCAACCTGGAGATTAAACCGGAGATAGCGCTCTCTACATGCAGAGTTCTTTCTCCCAGGTGAACGGCACTGAATCCGCACTCAATCAACTTCTTTACTTCATACGGGGTGAACCCTCCCTCAGGGCCTACTGCAAGTGTTACCGGGCTGTCAATATTGGATGGGCACTGTTCCGATACATACGGGTGGGCGACAAATGGGAGGGTGTCTTTTATAATATCAGGCAGTTCATCTTCCACAAAAGGCTTGAACAATGGACGAATCAAAACTTCCGGAACAATAGTGTCCTGTCCCTGTTCAAGGCCCCTGATGAGATATCTGTTCAAACTCTCTTCTTCCAGTACAGGGCTTTTCCAGAAACTTTTCTCTACGCGGTATGAGTTTATTATTATGATTCTCTTTATTCCCATAGCGGTTACCTGGGAAATGATACGTTTGAAGACTCTTGGCCGCACCATGGCGGAAATGAGTGTGAGTTGGAGAGGTGCGGGTGGTTTCCTGTCCAGAACCACATCCATTTCAATTATGTCCTCTTCTATACGTGTAATCCTGCCACATCCAATATTTCCATTTAACAACCCAACACGTAATTCATCTCCAACCGATGGTTTGTTTACATTACGGATGTGCTCAAGACGGTGATCCTGGATCTGTACCCGCCCCGTGCCTTCTATAAAATCAGTTTTATTCAGGATGATAAGATTCATAACGAGTTTTTATCACACAAAGCCACAGAGATCACGGAGAAAAAGCAGACAAAGAAATTAATTAGACAGGATAACAGGATAAAACAGGAATGAAGGGTTTTAGGTGGTCATAACTAGCAACCCGCAACGCGCAACTCGTAACCCGCAGTCAATAATTACCTACCAATGCAGGTATTATTTACCAAATTAAAGTTATCTCAGGTTGTAGCTGAAGAGTGTATGGTCAATGTGCATAACATGTTATACGAATTGTCCGTGGTCTGGCATACTATTAGCGATATGCAAAGGCAGACTTTAGGAATGTCTCCCGTAGGGATTACAGGAGATGTAAGATTTTTTTAGTAACACTGTTTTGAATTGTTCAAGTGAATAGTTCAACTCTATTTTTATAGGATAAAGGAGAAGAATAATGGATGGTATATCTGCAGGCAACCTGTTATTCGGTTTGAATCAAGCTAAATCTACTGAAAGTAAGCTGAGTAGATTTATCAGCAAAAGAGATACTAACGGTGACAATGCTCTGACTATCAAGGAGTTAGGCGTTGGCCAGGATATCTTCGACAGGATTGACAAAAACAGTGATGGCCAGGTTGATAAATTTGAGATCATTATGGCTGCTCACAATCGTGCTAAAGGTATGTCGGACTCCGGAAAATCAGATGTACCAATAAATATCTTCGACAAGATTGATAAAGATGGTGATGGCAAAGTCGATAAAGTAGGGCTCGATATCGCTGATCACGGTCGTGCTGATGCTGTCGATGAAAGGATAAATCGATTACTAAGTAAAAAAGATACGAACGGTGATGGTGCATTAAATATTGGCGAAATGGGTGTACCTGAAGCTGCCTTCAAACGGATTGATAAAAATGGTGATGGCCAGGTAGGTATTGGAGAACTCAATATCGATGCTCGCAATAAAATTGCTGTTCACAATCGTGCACATGCTATCAATGAAAGAATAAGCCATTTACTAAGTACAAAAGACACCAACGGTAACGGTTCGCTGGATGCCGGAGAATTAGGTATGTCTAAAGATGTTTTCGACAAGATCGATAAAGATCATAACGGCCAGGTTGGAAGGCTGGAACTCACTGCCGCTGCTCACGCTCGCGCTGCTATTAATAACCTGCTAGGTGATATTCTGCCGAACAAAGAACCTTCAAAATTAGATGCCACTGCGTAATCTTACTAAACATGGACAGGTGCTAATTAATAAATAAATAGTGTCTGTCCATGTTATCCTTAATCATTCGAAATTCCTTGTTCGATATTCACCTTTCCCCCTTTGTCCTAGGCGTTTTGCAGGCATTTAGTAAAAATGGCAACATTGCCAAAATGGCCGAATAGCAAGACGATTTGCAAGCATTTGTCCAAAATGCCAGGATTGGCAAATCCGCTGAATACGTACAAAGCGTTACCGTGTTCTTCTATTTTCTCCATATCTGGAGGACTCCAGTTCTGTTTGTTAGTGAAATTCGTGTCTTTCTTCTTTTAACTTCCGTGTTTTTCCGTGGTTAATTTCTCTTTTCTTCTTTTGACTTTTAACCTATATTACTGTTTTTCATCGTACCTCACGGTGAATTTTCTTTAGAGATTAACAAATGATATCTTTTCTTGACTGGATTGTAATCTTAATCTATGCAGGCGTTGTTATCGCCTTTGGTATTTTAGCCGGTAAAAAGGAGAGTACGACAGAAGACTATTTCCTTGGTGGTCGTAAGATGCCCTGGATTTCTGTTATGATCTCCATCTACGCCACTTCTCTTTCCGCACTAACATTTATAGGTGTTCCCGGTGCTGCGTTTGAAGGAGATTTTGTTTATCTGCAACTGGCGATCGGAGATCTGGCCGGGCGCGTGCTGGTCTCAACTCTATTATTAAGTGCATACTATAAAAGCCAGGTAACTACCATTTATGAGTTTCTTGGTAAACGATTTGGCCCGAGGAGCCGTGATGCCGGGACAGGGTTTTTTATGCTTACCCGTCTGCTCGCAAGTGGTGTTCGGCTGGCAGGGTGCGCCATAGCACTTTCTGTTGTATTTGATATCCCGCTTAATAGTGCGATCATACTGATCGCAGTAGTTGCGTTTATATACACTACCCTGGGTGGGATTAAGGCAGTCATATGGACAGATGCGCTTCAGTTTTTCCTTCTCCTGGGCGGAGCAATCGTTACACTGTTTTTTATCTGGTCAGCCATGCCGGGAGGCTTTGGAGAGTTCTTCCAAATCGGGTCTGAATTCGGAAAATTCAAGGTCTTTCACGTCTCCGTTTCACCGTCTCATCCTGAATTCTTTCTTAACTTTAACAACCCTAATGCTCTTGCGGCAGGGTTACTGTTTGGGTGCTTCACAACCTTTGCGGTGCTCGGGACCGACCAGGACCTTGTGCAGCGAATGTTGACGTGTGATCATGTAAAAAAAGGGCAGAGGGCATTGCTATGGACGGCGGCACTTAATTTTCCTATTACTCTACTTTTCCTGGGCGTAGGCGCCGCTCTTTTTACTTATTACAAAGTTGCCCCTGACGCGGCGGTTGATGGTTTTATTGCAGCACACCATACTGATTATATATTTCCCCATTTCATAAAGACCGTGCTTACTCCAGGTCTGCGGGGACTGCTGATTGCCGCACTGCTTGCCGCGGCCATGTCATCCCTTGATTCGGCCCTCAACGCACTCTCTTCCACATTCTATGTTGATATTTACAAGCGATATATCAGGCCTGACACGACAGAGAAACATGCTGTCGCTATTTCCAGGTATACTGTTATTATATTTGCTGCCGTTCTGGCGATTGTGGCAATGCAGTGCGGTAAGACCGAATCTGTTTTATGGCTTGGGTTCAAGATATTTGGCTATACATACGGCGCTATGATTGGTGTTTTCCTCATTGCGGTTCTCACAGATAGGCGAGGTAATGATATCGCCAATGTGGTTATAATGGTTACGAGTGTGCTTATGGTCCTATTCTTGACGGCAGATTCAATCGGGCCGCTACAGGAAATCCGCACAACCATACTCTCTCCACTGGGAGCTGATAAGATCTCCTGGAAGTGGTCGATTATTATTGGGTCGATATGGACTTTTGGTATTGGGGTTATCTTTTCTAAAAAAAAGTTAAAAGTGCCTAAAGTTTAAAGTGATCTAAAGTTGTGGAGAAAAACAAATTTTTCATTTTTAGATCGCTTTCGCGACAAAAGACTTTCCTTCGACTCCGCTCAGGATGACGTCACACTGAGCGGAGTCGAAGTGTCATCAATATTGAAATTCACATTTCTGTTTCAGTGTTATTCCGTGTATTTCCGTGGTGAATGAATAAGTTTTTAAAATACTGAATGTAATATCTTTGAAACTATTATTGAGATTATGATTATAACGAAGGTATATGCTATCAGTGTGTAGACTCTCTTGTCTCTGAGCCAGCTCTGTTTTTCGGGGTGTTTATTTAATATACCTTTCAATGTCCACTCTTCTGAGGTGCAAGAGGCAGTCGGTGCTATCTTGGAGAAAATAAGTGAAACGGTCAATGTTGCACAGAACCCGATCGGTCCCCACCAGAGCCATGATATAGACGGTATGAATTGCCCCAGGAAGAAGTTAAGTGCTGTACCGGCTATAATGCCGGTGATTATACCGGAACCGGTTATCGATCGGAATAGAATGCCGGCTAAGAAAGTAGCCAGGATAGGGCCGGAAAATGCCGAACCAATCATGTTTACTATCTCTATTACGGTAGATGAAGATTTCGCTACAAAATAGGCACCTCCCGCACTGAAGATCCCCCATAATAAGGTTACTAATTTTGATAAGCGAAGCATCTTGAGTGGGTTTTGTGCCATGTCCGGTTTGAATTTCAGCACAAAGTCTGAGACGGTTACGGCAGATAGTGAATTAAAGGCGGAATCAATACTGGACATGGAAGCGGCAAAGAGACCTGCCATTACCAGTCCTACCACACCAACCGGCAGATAGGTAATCATAAAAGTTGGTACCAGGTAATCCGGATTCTTGCCCTGGAGCAGAGCAGCAAAGTCAGGTTGATTTTGAACAAAGGCTGCCAGAATTACTCCGAAGATGATATAGGTGAGGACTATCGGGAACCTGATCAGTCCATTAATCATCAGTGCATTCTGTGTCTGCCGATTGCCGGGTGTGGCAAGCAGACGCTGAGCCTGGCTCTGGTCACATCCGTAGTAGCCCATATAAAGGAAAAAACAGCCGATAATCATGGGCCAGAAGGCAAATGTCTGGCCGTCCCCAAAACCGTGATGGGAAAAATCTATCGAATTCAGGCGTGCGGGATCAATTGAAATGGAAGAAAGATCTCCGCCTAACATATTTATAGATACAATTAGAGCAACGAGCACGCCTCCATATAAAATGATAAGCTGGATAATGTCGCTGTACACATCAGCCATTATTCCTCCAATTGTGGTATATGCAATGGAGACTATTGCCATTACAATCATAGTAGTGAGAATAGGCATGCTCAGTACCACAGAGAGAACCAGTGCGGAGGTGTATAAAATCACGCTTGTTGAGAGTCCGCGTGAAAACATAAAAAGAGCTGACAGCGTCAGCCGTGTACCCGCACCGAATCTTCGTTCGGCATATTCGTAGACTGATGCACCGGAAAGCTGACGGAAAACCGGCACCAGTAGAAACATTATGGCAATCATGGAAATCGGTACGGCAAACTCAAACTGTAACCACTTAATACCTCCTCCGGCTTTAAGCGCTACAAAAGCAGGGGCGCTGATCAAGCTTATTGCACTTACCTGGTTAGCCGCAAGAGAAATGGCAATAACAGTTGATCCCATTTTCCTGCCACCAAGAAAATAGTCATCGGTTGATTGCTGGCGCCTTGCCAGCCAGACGCCAAGTCCAATAATACCAATCAGGTAAGTTGTTAATACGGTCCAGTCTATATGGGTCATATTGTTATCTTTTTACAAGGTAAGTGACTAAAGTTAAAGGAAGGACAATTTTCTTTTTCCTATTTTTTCGGCGGAATGTTTTCATTCTTTTGCATTCTTCGTCCCTCGTCTTTCTTCTCTCGTTTTGCCTCTGACCTCTTGCATCTAGCTTCAAACTTCAATCTATAGCTTTGACATTTGTGTATGGTTAAGGGTGAGAAATAGGCCAAATCTGACCTAAACCTGAGTGCGATAAGATGTAAAACTATCTTTTTCCGCACCCTGACGGAATAATAATGCTGCTTGCCTTCAAAATCAAGATGAAAAGACGGTGACAGTTAATATAGGAAATGGGAAATTTGTCACTTAAGTTTTTACAGAAATATCCGATACTAAAGACATAAGAGTATTTACTACTTCAAACAATGTATAAATAGTACCTATTTACAGAAAGGAGATAACCGGGTGGGAATTAACAGGCTTTTTCTGGGAGCATTTAATACTAAGGTTTTTGGCGAGAAGATCAAAGAAAAGCGTGATACCAGGGCATTTGATGATATCCTGCAGGAGGAACACTCAAAGCTCATGCAAGTGGTCTCAAAGATGGAAAAAAAGTGGAATACAGGGGATCTTAGTACGAAATACGACCTCAAAGAAGAGTATCATCTGCCGTTTAGCGAATAGCAGTTTAAAATATAGTTGAATAAGAAGGTTTGTCTGTGGGAGGGGGAAGACCTGCATACAGATTAACTATTATCTGTCGCATAACCATAACCGGCCTCTCAAAAGAGAGGCCGGTTATCTATTTTCTTTGCTGAAAAGGGAAAAGTTAGTATTCAATCTTCAATATTTTAAATCTCAATACACCGGCCGGGGCATTTACCTCTACTTCATCGCCTACCTTATGTTCTAATAATGCTTGTGCGAAAGGAGAAGAGACCAGTATTTTGTCGTTCATTGGATCGTCGTCACCTGCGCCTACCAGCTCGTAGTTTTCAATATCTCCTGTGTCCAGATCTTCGACTTCTACTTTTGCACCGAAATGTATAGCGTCAGTTGGAATATTGGAGGAGTCTACAATTTCTGTTCTTGCAAGCTTATCGTCAAGCTGGCGAATCTTTGCTTCGAGCAAACCCTGCGCCTCTCTTGCAGCATGATATTCGGCATTTTCTTTAAGGTCTCCAAAAGCTCTAGCGGTTGCGATTGCTTCTTGGATCTCGGCCCTCTTTACATTTTTCATATCATCCAGCTCTTTTGTTAATCTTTGGTAGCCATCTTTTGACATATAAACTTTATCCATATTATTCTCCTGAATATATCTGGTTACAAGAAGACATCGTTGTTGATTTAATCGCCCGTTTTTTTAACCTGAAATTTCTGTTAAGTGAGAAGAACATTTAAAATAATTTTATATATAATGTCAATAAGATTATGTTGTTAAATTTATGTAACAAACAGGGGGGCTGTTGAAATAAACCCCTCGCTTATTGATAATAAAAACAGGTAAAGCTGGGAAATGCCCAACCTTACCTGTTTTTAGTGGATTTATTTTTATATCTTGTGTAGTGTATTGCCCTCTTTGGATTTAGCGTTACAGCGTGACTGTATTGGCTTAAATGGTAAATTTGAG
>CAYTLC010000052.1:0-14220 GCA_964438395.1 uncultured Candidatus Scalindua sp. | reverse complement strand
GGCTGAATGCAACAATCTGGTTTTGACGTGTCCTTCCCATTAATCTGTCGGCATCGGATTTACTTTCACCTTCCACTAAGACCTCGACAGATTTTCCATGCATTTTCCTGTTCTCTTCAGTGCTTATTTCTTTCTGCGATTCCAGCAATATATGATTTCTACTCTTTTTTGTTTCCTCTATAACATCATCAGTAAATTCTATAGCTGCAGTCCCTGTTCGTGGAGAGTATTTAAATATAAAACTATTTTGGTAACGAACGTCTTTCAACAGGCTCACTGTCTCCTGAAAGTCCTCCTCTGTTTCACCCGGAAAACCCACAATAAAGTCACTCGCAATCTTAATACCCGGCACTATTGACCTGGCCATATCAACAAGTTCTCTATAATGTGCTGACGTATACTGCCGTCTCATTTTTTCTAATATCCTATCTGAGCCTGACTGTGCCGGCATGTGCAAATATTCACAAACTCCAGGTAATTCTCCGACAGCCTCCAGGATTTCTCTGGTCATATCTTTTGGATGAGATGTAATAAAATGAATCCTCTCTATTCCGTCTATTGGATCAAGCTCCCTCAGCAAGGTAGCCAAAGTTATTTTTCCATTCAAACCTTTCCCATAAGAGTTTACGTTCTGCCCCAGCAGTGTAATCTCTTTACACCCATCATCCGCAAGTTTCTTAACCTCGTCTACTATATCTGTTACCGCCCTGCTAAACTCTCTACCTCTGACAAATGGCACAATGCAATAAGAACAGTAATTATCGCAGCCCCTCATAATGGAGACAAAAGCGTTGTATCTGTTTTGCCTCTGAGTAACCATCCTGTCAAAATTTACTTCTCCGTCTTCATCAATAGCCAGAACGCGTTTATTACTCCCACTGATCTCATCAAGTAATTCGGGAAGTTTAGAAAACATCCTTGTTCCGCAAACAAGATTAACATGCGGCATGCGTTTGAAAATCTTATCTCCCTCGTTTTGTGCCATACAGCCAAGAACACCAAGAATTAATTCAGGATTCTTCTCCTTTTGATTTCTCAGGCTGCCGAGTTGTGAATATACTTTATGTTCCGCCTTATCACGAACACTGCAGGTATTCAAGAGAATAACATCTGCATCGTTCTCATCTTCGGCAAACGAGTAACCTTTCTTTGTAAGTGAACCTATTGACAACTCTGTATCCAGCTTATTCATCTGGCAGCCAAAGGTTTTGATGTATACCTTTGGTGAATCATTTTTCGAGGTTTTTGGCTTACTAATCATGTAGGTTCCAGTTTTCCTTTAATCACAAAATTATTATTTACGTATACAAAAAAATTGTTGTATGTATCTATCACTAGCCAGAACAAACTTTAACAGAAGATGTAGTTATTGCAGCTTATGTTGATTGGCAATGGCGTCCAGCCAGGGGCGGATCTCAAAGCCGCCCACAGGGCAGTTCTCAGGCGACTTTGTGGATATGACAAGTTTGATTTACCCGCTCTGACTCCCACCTGCCCTTCCGGCTCAGCCGGACGGACTGGTATCTATCTGCACGAGTACCTTCGCTACTGAATTGAAGAATATATAATGCCACAACAGAACCCTGATAAATCATTCTGCTACTTACTGCTTTAGTACTAATCCATACTGTTACGTACTTCCTTCATTAAGGGAAGGAGAGCATCTACCTCTTCCTTAGTCAACCTTCCCAATTTAGCAAACCTTAGCTCACCCTTACTGTTTTTATTCTCCCGGGTAAGTTGCAGTTTTTTGATACCCTTATTATAGGAAAAAATACTTGCTGTCAATTTCTCTTGATCATTTTCCCATGATTTTGCGACTACACATTCATCCAATGCTTTATCATAAGGCATTTTAACCTCCTGCTATTAAGTTAAAATATTACCATTAAAATTGTATTGGAAATAACCCTTTCATCTATTTATTAACGTATTAATTTTTTCAACAAACGATTTTCGTTTATATTTATATTAATAATACCCAACAAATTTATGAACGTTATTATTTATGTTTAGCTTCAATCACAAAATGTGTAAGGATCGCAGAGATATATTAAATATGACATGGCTTAATGTCAATGATTATAATTGCTAATCTACCCTTCATGCTGAACAGATATTTCCTCGCATATGCACTTCCTGATACATCTTGAAAGCTCATTTCTCACAGAGCCGTCTACTTTAATAAATGAGATCCCAATGTCAAATTGATTAGATCCGAATTTCTCAACACGAACAACTGTCCCGACAACCAACAATGGTTCACCTGTCATACCGGTGGGTATTTGAAGTTGTACTTGAGTACCCATATCTATGGAGTGACTGGATTTAAAAAGAATCCCTCCAGTACTCAAGTCTGTGCTTTTCATACCAGAAATATCAATCTCATCTTTGGAATCAATTTCACGGACTTTAATATCAGTGATAAAATCAACCCGAATGAAACGGCGCTTGTTCTCAGAGTAGATTACAATATTATTTTTACCTTCTTCTTTGGCTTTATAAACAGCAATATCAGCGTTTGCTATCAGCGTTTTTGTATCAGTTGCATCTAGTGGTAGGGTTGCAATACCACCACTAATAGTTAAATTGATTATTTTGCCATTATAGGTAAGTTTCATCTCTTCCACTTTTTCACGGATTCTTTCTCCTACTACAAAAGCAGCTGCCTTTTCCGTTTCAGGCAGTACAACTACAATCTCTTCCCCTCCATATCGTGAAGCAATATCTATGGTCCTGACTTCACCCATTACTATCCGGGCAACATGCTCCAGGGCATCATCTCCCGCCAAATGCCCAAACGTATCATTTACCTGCTTAAAATCATCAAGATCAAAAAACAGAACGGATAATTCCTTGCTATAGCGATTAGCACGTTCAACTTCTCTCGCAAACACTTCATCAAAAGTACGCCGAGAGTAAAGGCCTGTAAGGCTATCGTACCTCAAAGAATAGAGTGCATCTTCCAGAACACGAATCTCAATTATTATCGGATTTGTCATGGATTTATTGATTGTGCAGAAGTAGTCACATATTGCTGTCCTTAAATTGACACCCCTTCCCAGAGATTCACTCATAATATTTCTATGAGAGACAATCTGCTTCCAATAATCCACTGCCTGATCAGGTGATAAATCAAGATGAGTTATTACACTGAAAAGAACCTGATACGCCTCCTCACCATTTTCCTCGGTTATACGATTAAGCTCAGATATAAGCCTATCATCATCAGATGAAAAATCATCCAGACATTCCATAATTTCTTTTCGTATATTATCCACTAATCCCCCACCCTTTAGAGTGAATATTAAACCTTCCTATTGGCATCCACTATTAGACTTATCAACAAGCATTACATATAACGACTTATAGTAGGAATGTAGAATATTAAAAGCAAGCGGAAAATAGTTGTAATCCGGGAATTTGGGGTATTATTGTATCCTCTTTTAGTAATCAATACCCGGTTGAGGTTCAATCTCTTTTCTGTAGGCATGCTTAATTTCATTAACTTCACTTACAGTATCAGCTAATTCAATTATCTCAGGGTGTGCATCGCGCCCGGTTAGCACCAGGTGCATAAGAGGAGGTTTACTTTTAATGATTGCAATGAGTTGTGACAAATCAACTAAACGAAGTTTAATGGCATTGTTTATCTCATCAAGTATAAGAATGTCAACCTGCCCTGATTCCATCTTCTGGCCTGCAAGTTGAATAGCATACTGAGCATTCTCTCTATGTTCTTCATGTGAATATGGATTCCCTTGTATACCACAGAATCCCTTACCTGTGGATATCAGTTCTATCTTGTCACCCAGCTTCTTTATACCATCCCACTCACCGGCATAGAGGTCCCCCTTCATAAACTGTATAATAGAGACACTCATATCGTGGCCGCAAGCCCTGACGGCCATACCAAGAGCGGAAGTCGTCTTCCCCTTGCCGTTACCTGTAATGACCACGATAAGGCCCTTTTTCTCTTCGGGAACAAGTCTGGATATCTCTGGTGTTTTGGACATCATTAAGTAGGAGTGTAGAAAAACCGATTTAAATCATATTAACAAAGTTTGAGCAGAACTGTCTTGCCTGTGCCTTGTAGCTCTCTGATTTTGTTTTAGTAACATCAATAATCTGGTCAGGATCTACTATGCCTATTAGAGAGTTAACTTCATCTTTGTAAGCATCAAGCCACTGATAGATCATCTCGCCAGTTACTTCAACGTGAAACTGCAGGCCATAAATGTTGTGACCGACCCTAAACGCCTGATTTGGACAGAGTTCTGATTCGGCAAGCCTGACAGCATCTTCAGGAATATCGAACGTATCTCCATGCCATTGGAATACATCAAACTCAGCCTGAAACCCTTGAAACAGAGGATCATCCGAACCCTCACCGGTCACCGAGACGCTAAACCAACCGATCTCCTTTTGAGGATTTTGTTTTACTAATGCCCCTGTTGCTTTTGCGATCAGTTGAGCGCCAAGGCAAAAGCCCAATGTTGGCAACCCCTCTTCAATAACCTCTTTCAAAAATTCATCTTCTTTTTTTAGAAAAGGATATTTATCCTCTTCATATACATTCATTGGTCCACCAAGTACAATGACTGCAGATGTGTTAGAAAGGGAATTAGGTAGAGGTTCTTCGTTAAAGACGTCTATTACATTATAAGAGATGCCATCGTCATCTAAAAAACCACCTATTGTGCCAGGCCCCTCAATGTCTATATGTTTAATTATCTGTACCGTCATCTGCCACCTTAAAAACACAAAATTCAGCACACATTGAGCAAACGTCAGCATTCTGTGGTGTGCCCTTTTCTCTGATCTTTCTCGCATGATCAGGATCAATACACGTTGAGAATTGCCCTTCCCAGTCACGCTTTCGTCTGAGTTGAGACATTGTTTTGTCCCATTCCCAGGCAGACTTTATACCTTTTGCGATATCAGCAGCGTGTGCTGCGATACGCACCGCAATGACACCATCATGCACATCCTGTGGTTTCGGCAGACCAAGGTGTTCTGTCGGTGTAACGTAACACAGGAAATCAGCGCCGGCGGATGCCGCAATAGCACCCCCTATAGCGGATGTGATATGATCGTAGCCAGGGGCAATGTCTGTTACAATTGGCCCAAGAACGTAAAATGGCGCACCTTTGCAAAGCTCTTTCTGTAACAGGACCTGAGACTGAATTTGATTAAGAGGGACATGTCCCGGACCCTCTACTATAACCTGTACATCCGCATCCCACGCTCTTTGAGTAAGCTCTGCCAGCACATTCAATTCATAAATCTGAGCCCTGTCACAGGCATCCACTAATGCACCCGGTCTCAATGCATCTCCCAGGCTCAGGGTCACATCGTATTCATGTGCGATCGATAAAATTTCATCGAACTGTTCGTAAAGCGGGTTTTCTCTCTTATGAAAAGACATCCAATCTACAAGAAAAGAGCCTCCCCTGCTGACAACACCACATACCCTTTTCTGATCCTTCAGATGTTTCAACACACCATGTGTCGCACCGCAATGAACTGTAATATAATCTATCCCATCTTCGCAATGACGCTTTATCGCGTCAATCATACTTGTAGCCGTCATATCTCTGACTGAGTGTTTCTTCGCAACGGCATCAACTGCAGCTTCATAGATCGGAACACTGCCTATAGTAATCGAACAGTTTTCCATTATCTTCAGCCTGACTTCACGAAGATTCCCACCGGTACTCAGATCCATCACAGTATCCGCCTGTGCGTCTTCAGCGGCGCGAAGTTTTTCCAGCTCTTCTTCCACGCCATGATAGTCAGCTGATGTACCTATGTTTGCGTTGACTTTAGTTCTGAGATCTTTGCCGATACCACAGATTTTCTTTATCGCATGCTTCTTATTGCATGGAATTACGGCCTTTCCTTCAGCCATATTTGATCTTAAAGTTTCGACATCGCAGTCCTCAAGCTGTGCAACCCGCTCCATCTCAGGTGTTATTTTGTTTAACCTTGCCTGCTTTAACTGCGTCATTTATAGCTCTCCATTTTACTTTTTTCGTATGTATCGTAATATTAACAGGAAACTGCAAGTGCGTATAAGCTCTCAACCTCTTCCTTACTTAGTGTCCTGTATTTTCCAACCTTTAGATTGTAATGCATTTTCAAAGGCCCGATTTGCACTCTTTTCAGTGAGATAACCGGATGTTCTATTTTAGCAAGTATGCGTCTGATTTCTCTGTTCTTGCCTTCTCTGAGTACTATCTCTATAGCACTGTGCTTGTATCTTCTCGAAATAATTTTAACCCTGGCAGGCGAAGCCTTACCCTCAGAAATCCAGACGCCCCGCCTGAGAGCTCGTATAGACGGATCAGAAACCCTGCCTTTAACTACTGCTAAATACGTCTTCTCTATTCCATACCTGGGATGAGAAAGCAAGTTTGCCAGTTCTCCATCATTAGTTATTATAATAAGCCCTTCACTATCTTTATCAAGCCGCCCTACAGTATATACTCTCTGCTCTATATGGTTTAATAAATCAATAGCCCTGGGATCCTTAGAGTGTGCAACATTTGTACAGACATATCCCCTGGGTTTATTGAGAAGAAAATAAATCTTCTTCTGCTTTTTTATAGACTCTCCATCACAATAAACTCTGTCCTTATCTGGGTCTACCATTTGACCCATCTTCGTTACACGTTTACCACCAATTGATACACGTCCGGATTCTATTAAGCTTTCACATTTGCGCCTGGAACCCAGACCTGCTTCAGCCAGAAATTTGTGGAGTCTTTCCATGATTTGTTATATAGAAAATAAAGGTAAATTCGCTTCATTCTAATCTTTCTTATTGGACCCTGGAACCGGGCCCAACATCCTTCTCTGTAGTAAGCAGTACAACATTATCGCCATCCCTGGCGGCAAGAAGCATACCCTCACTTTCTACTCCTCTCAAAACAGCCGGGGCAAGATTGTTGACAACAACGATTTTCTTACCAACGAGTTCATCCGCGCTGTAATGATTCTTTATGCCTGCCACCAGTTGTTTCTCTCCATCTCCGGCATCAATCTTTAACACCAGTAGCTTATCGGCATTTGGGTGTTCTTCAACTGCTTTTATTTCTGCTACCCGTAGGTCTATTTCAGAAAAATCTTGTATACTAATTGTCATATTAACCTTTCTGCATCGCCATAAAGATTCGTTTTTTATCGGTTTTCGATTTTAACAAATGTCTTTCTTGATTACCAAGATAAAACTGTACGATTAATACTTAACCTTTAAAAGGCATAAACCGCTTGCTGCAACCGTATTTCCTGCCTTTTCCCTGGTCCTGGATTTTACTATCTTTTTAAATTCTGTGATGGTCATCTTCCCCTTACCAACCTCAAGCAAGGTTCCAACAATTGACCTGACCATTTTATAGAGAAACCCGTCTGCCTCAATAGTAAACGTCAAGAACTTACCCTTTTTCTTAATCTCCAGTTTCATTATAGTCCTTACACTACTGAGAACTTCCGATTTGGATTTGAATGCGCTAAAATCGTGTTTGCCCACTAAGGCCTTTGACGCTTTCTGCATTTTTTCAATATCTAAAGGAGCACTGTAATGTAGACAATAGTCCCTGCCGATTGCATCTCTGATCTTGCTGTTTAAAATCGTGTAGCAGTATGTTTTGGATTTTGCACTATAGCGGGAATGGAACTTCTCAGGAACTTTCTTCGCAGATCTTACTACGATGTCTTTTGGGAGATAAGTATTTATTGCCTGTACCAGATTATTGGCAAGAATCTCTGATTTCGTTTTAAAATTGGCAACCTGACCAACTGCATGAGTACCGGCATCAGTTCTGCCGGAACCTTGGAGAGTTACCTCTTCATTAACAACTCTCGCAATCGCTTTGGTAAGCACTCCATGAATTGTGATACCATTCTTCTGCTGCTGCCACCCGACATAATTCGTACCATCATACTCTATAACAAGTTTTATGTTATTCACGAGAAGTTTCTACAAGAGGTAAAGCATTGTTCATTAAATCAAAGGAACAGTGCCAGTTAAAGAGTGAGCTAAGAGCAGGTAATAAACAAATGTATTGAAAGCCTATTCTCAATAGAACTAAAAAGGGGTGCTTGGTGGCGAAGCTACCCAGATAAGCCCAAAACTAGGTAAGTTACTGTCAAGGCTTTTCCCCGACACCAGCACCCCATTATATTAGAAAATCAATGTTAATAGTCAAAACCATTTGCACGCACAAGAGCAATGCCACACACGACTTAATATTCTATTTACTGCCTGTTTATTTGTCAACCATGAAAATAACCCATAGTTTGTACCGTTTTTATCTTGAGATCTGCTCAAAGCTATCCACTCTTGAACAATACACATATATTTGCTATAACACGTGGAAATCACTCGATGCACTTGGTCTGATTCGAAGGAGAGTAGAGATGGCAGAGAATAAGAAGCACCCCATAAAGGCATCAAATAAGGGATTTCTTTCATTTTTTGGGTCCAACAAGGGTAAAAACGCCGCAAAAGATAATACTACAACACCTATCGAAAATCAGACTGAACCGGAGCCAGCAAAACACATCACAAATGACTTTGCAGAAAAACTTACACGAGAAAAAGTAGAAGATTCCATTAATGCATCTCATTCTGAAATAGAAAAGAAAATAGAAGAGAGTCTAGCCAGGGTATCTAGCGTATTTGATCAGAAAATAGAAAACTCCATCAATACATTACGCTCCGACATAGAAAAAGAAAAAGAAGAGAGTCTAACCAGACTATCAAATGCGTTTGATCAAAAAATAGGTGACAGCATCAATGCATCACGTTCTGACACAGAAGACAAAATAGAAGAGAGTGCAACTAAGCTGCTTAATGAGCTTGATGAAAAGATAAAGCTAAACAGTGATAACATTTTATCTAATTTACGAGATGAGTATAGGAAACAGACAGAGGACTTACTAAATACCGCAAAGTCAACAACGATGGCAAATCGTATGTACGTCATAGGCATTGGTTCCGCTCTTGTTGTCATGATAATCATTCTTTCATTGATTGGTTACAGCAAAATTAAAAAAACCTCAAATGATACTGTAATGGCAGAGATGCAAAGGCAAGCCAATATAGAAGCCACAAAATATATCACCAGGAGCGATGCAGACATACTTATAAAAGAGAAATCAGAAGGCGCCATTAATGAGTTACGTCAGGAATTTAATGCCCAACTAAACGCAAGAGCAGATAAGATATTTGGCAAATCAGAAAAAGAGATTGAACTCAAAAACAGCAGCGCTTTATCAGATTTGCAAGGTGAGGATAGAAAACAAACAGAGGCACCATCACATACCACAAAGAAAGAAGATTCAGCAGAAAGCGTACCTGTCAATTCAAGTAAAGAGCCAGAAGAAGCGGCAACGAATAAACAAGTACAGATTACCCCGAAAAAAACGATTACCACCCTGCTTGACTACGATGAAGTTCTTACCAGGAAGAAGACAGAGAGAGAATATATTTTTGAAGGCAGACATAAAGAAGGCTTTAGTGAACATTCTAATGAGGACCATCCTTCTTCAATTACTTATTTAAGTGATGCAATTAGATTAAACCCGAAAAATCAATTTGCCTATCTTAACAGAGGTGATGCCTATTATAGTCTCAAGCGGTATGAGAAGGCAATTGAAGACTACAATAAGACAATCGAATTAGACCCTGAAAATGTAATTGCATACAGCAGGAAAGGAGATGCCTATGGCAGACTCAAACAGTATGAGAGTTCAATTATGAACTACGCTAAAGCAATTGATCTTGATCCGGAATACGCTCCTGCTTACAACAACAGAGCAAATATTCTTTTTACTACCAGGCAGTACGAGAAGGCAATTAAGGACTATAGTAAAACAATTGAGTTAGATCCTGAAAATGATACTGTTTACAGCAACAGGGGACTTGCTTATAGTGTACTTGAGCAGTATGAGAAAGCAGCAGCAGATTATAATAAAGCAATCGAGTTGGCCCCGGAGGATGCTTATCACTACGTATACCTTTCAAAAATAAATATCTTTACAGGTAATTATAATAGTGCACTAACTGCTATTACAAAGGCGTTGTCTTTATCAAATAATGAAGAGACAAATGCTTTAGCCATCTATATCGGTTGTATTGTCAAGAAACTTCTTGGCACGGATACAACTCTATCCGAAAGAGAGCTTGATCAAATCCTTAAAAGTGATTTTACTTTATGGTGGGATTTTAGCAAATTAGATTCATGGCTTGAGAATGCTGATATTGACGAGGAGACAAAATCGTTTATCAAAGAAAAGTCAAGATTGCTTGCAACACATCTGGGATAGTAAACATTTCTCCTTATTGTAAATGTCGGGTAGAAAATCTGACCTACGGAAAGGAATATTGTGATTGAATCAATTACATAAGTGCTCTTTCTCGTACCTGTGAAGATAGTCTGTGTAGTTCGAGGAATGATAATGGGCTTTTTTATTCAACAGGGAAAACCTGACCTGAATTTTCCCATCTTTCGACACATTGTCTGACAACAGCAGTTTAAGCTCATCAAGATTTGGATTACCTGGATCGTTATTCTCCAGATACTCAATCCGTTCCTTAATTGTTTTAATAAGTGCGGAATATGTCTCATTATTCATATCAATGTTCATCCTTATTACATGAGTAAACTCTTTTAATACCAAAAAGTATTTTCCTCTTCTGCCTTAGCAGATCTACCTGCACTTATTATCGGTATTTTCATCACTATTCTTTAGAAAATTCCTATACCTATATATATAGAGCTTAAGTAGTAATTCTGAAAAAAATGGCAAAATTGAGAAGAAAATGATACAAATTAAAACCACTATTAACAGTGACATTTGACGTTACTTTCTTGTTTGGCAGGAAATGAAAATTTGAGTGATTCAGATAATAATATAAAAATCGGCGCGTATGTATACCCGGGCTGGCATGCATGTGCTGAACGGGACATAAAATTTTCGCCAGGCTGGAGTGAGTGGGATCTTGTACGGAATGCACCGAAACGATTCTCTGTTCATAACCAGCCACGTCTGCCCGCTGATGGCCCTTATGATGATTCAGACCCGTCTACCGCACAGAAACAGGTTGGGCTTGCTCGTAAATATGGTGTGGACTTCTTTGTGCACGGCTTTTTCTGGTCACGGGGAAAGCGTGTCTTTGAGGCAGCCCTGGATAATGGATTTCTCAGTGCTGATGGTGGCGGAGATTTTCCATTCGCCCTGATGTGGGCAAACCGAATGCCCAGGGGAATCCTTCCGGTAAAACACAAATCAAGTCATAACATTGGTCCGGGCAGACTTGTTTACACTGACCCGGATGATTTTGTAGAGTTGATAAAATTCATCGAGGAGAAATATTTTTCAAGACCAAACTACTTTCGCGTAAACGAAATGCCAATGTTCTCCATATTTGACAGCACTTTTTTTCTTCGACAGCTGGGTGAAGGACTTGCATCCCTGGCAATCCATAAAGCCAAGGACTATCTGAGAAAAAAAGGATATCCAGGCCTTCACCTGATAGCCATTAATCCGGTACCTGCGAAAATCGGCGAGTTTAAAAAGGCAGGGTTTGACAGTATTAGCCACTATGTATGGCTCCCGGACTGGAATGGTGAGTACCAGCAGGATTATGAAAAACTGGTAAGGAAACGTAGCGGCGAATGGAAAGGCTTTGCTGATAAGTCAGGACTTACATATTTCCCATCTGTTTCGCCAGGGTGGGATGCAACACCACGGGCTGCTGTTAAAGGCTATCATAAACCGGAACGCTATCCCTGGTGGCCTGTAGTGGTAAATGAAGACCCCGCGCTCTTTTCCGATTTTCTTGGCCGTGCAATCAAATATACAAAAGAGTTCAACAAATCTCAACTCTCCTTCATTGCGTCATGGAATGAGTGGAGCGAAGGTCATTACCTGGAACCGGACAAACGCTTCGGCACCGCGTGGCTGGAAGCAGTCAGGAAGGCGAAACAGAAAGGAGCTGATTGAATTCTTCCGCTCAATCAGCCGGAACAGTTTATCAAGATGAAAAGAGCAGGACCTTTGATACCAGATAACAACGCTCTGGTATGACAAAAGGATCGCATTCAAATCGTAAATATGGAGTTTTATTCTTCCTCCACTACCTCTTCTTTAAAGGTTCCAAATGGGCCACGAACGTTTATAGAATCATCCTCTTCAATCACTTTTTTATCAGGAATGCGAATCTTAATTTTTCCGCTTATCGTCTTAAAGGGAGATTTTGAAAGCCCAACCTTAAGTGTATTACCCAGTATTTTTGCCCTGTTTAATTGCGCTTGAGTATACGTGTAATCAATATGGACAGGGCTCACACCCTTCTTGCTTGCCAGGGGTTTTCCTTCCTGGTCATAGAGCGTTATTGTCAGTTCCCTTTCCACCGGTTCCCAGGAAGCATCAGCTTCGATAACACCGGGATATTTTGCTGCAAACCTTATCTCTTTCAGATGTTCATCTATTCCTTTTTTGAAAACACTGGGCAGATAAAATGAGCGCTCAACTTCGCCTGCCTGAACATTTTTCTTACCAATTGTTGCAAAAATGACCACCATTAAGATACTCAACAGTACCATTAAACATGTTCTTTTGGATAATAAGTAACTCATTGTATAAAACCTCCAGAATGATAAACCTTACTGCATTAATATGTTATGTATTATTTAGACAGAACAGGAACAGGTGTAATCCATTCTCCATGCGATGTTTAATCTATTCGATAATAACTGGAACTACGTAATATGCAAAAGATATACCCTGGTATCTTAAGTTCTAAGAAAATGGTGCTTTTCAAGGGAACATTAGTAAATTATGAAACTTCTGCTCATTAAATTACATATATACATTTTCCGTTGACATACCAAATTGAATTTTCTATGCTAGCTCTCCAATTGTTGAGGTTAATGATATTTTTCTTGATATAAAATATTGATTTATGTGATTTTCTGTCTAATTGCATGACCTGATAAATAGTAGAAAATATACGATATAACATTTTAAAAATGGAGGTGTAGAAATGGATTGGGGAATGAAAAACCGACTATCTTCGATAATGGGATCTGATGGTAAATGTATGTTCATGCCGATAGATCATGGATATTTCCTGGGACCCACAAATAATCTGGAGAAGCCAGGCGAGACAATTAAACCGATTATAGAATACTGTGATGCACTTTTTGTTACAAGGGGTGTCTTGCGCGCTGCCATAGATCCGGTTGACAGTAAACCGGTCATACTTCGCGTTTCCGGCGGTACAAGTGTGGTTGGAGGAGATCTTGCAAATGAAGGGCTTACGACTTCGATAAAAGACGCCGTAAGACTCAATGTATCAGGAGTTGGCCTGTCAGTCTTTATTGGCAGTAGTTATGAACGCCAGACACTTCTCAATCTTGGAAAGCTTGTAGATGAATGTGAAGAGTACGGTATTCCTGTCATGGCAGTCACGGCTGTTGGAAAAGAGCTGGAAAAACGTGATGCAAGGTACCTGGCATTGTGTTGCCGTATTGCCGCTGAGATTGGCGCCAAGGTGGTAAAAACATATTGGTGTGAAGAGTTCGAAAAGGTTACTGAAGGCTGTCCTGTCCCAATTGTTATAGCAGGCGGGCCAAAATTCGATACAGAACTTCCTGTGTTTGAGTTCGTCCATGACGGCATGACAAAGGGAGCTATCGGCTTGAATCTCGGAAGAAATATCTGGCAGCATGAGCACCCTGTTGCTATGGCAAAGGCGCTGCACGCCATTATTCACAAGGATGCGAATCCTAAGGAAGCCAACGACATATTCAATGACACAAAGAATGGATAATGCCCGGAAACTTCCGGAACTTGATAGAATTGGCTTTGAAAAGGAATGTTATTAGACTTGCAATTTTGTTTTTGCAGATATATAATTCTTCTTTGATTTACCGCAAAAAACAGTGTTTATGAGGATTCTTCAACGGAATTTAACGAGATGAGGCTGACTCATAAGCCATTGACATATAAGTTACTTACAAACTAAGCGCCAGTAGCTCAGTTGGATAGAGCATCAGATTTCTAATCTGAGGGTCGGGGGTTCGAGCCCTCCCTGGCGTATAGTAGTCAATTCACAAAAGTAATGTGGTGGGTGTAGCTCAGCTGGTTAGAGCACCAGGTTGTGGTCCTGGGGGTCGGGGGTTCGAATCCCCTCACTCACCCCATATT
>CAYTLC010000051.1:10155-14667 GCA_964438395.1 uncultured Candidatus Scalindua sp. | reverse complement strand
TGCCATCCACGAATTAAATGAGGCAAAGGTTATTTCACCTTCCAACCAGGCGGCCTACTTAAATCTAGCCAAGGTATTCATGAATGACAGGGAACGATATGAGGAAGCTGAAGCAGTCCTTCTTGAATTCATTAAAAAAAATCCTGACAATGAAATATTAGATATTTACAGACTTTTAAGTTTCATTTACGTCAAGACAACAAAATGGGAAAAAGTTCTGAGCCAATCGATAAAGATAATTCAAATCGAACGAGAAGATTTAGAAGCGCATAAGTATGCAATAATGGCCAACTTTAAGCTCGAAAAATATGACGATGCGCGGGAATTATGTAACAGTATTCTAAATTTAACAGGAGAGGTAGACAACGCGTACAATAAATATGCAAAAGAGATGCTGGCACTCTTATCAGGAATGTAAATGTTATTCATTTTCGGCACCTAAGGATTACATTTTGGGCAGGCAACCCCTCCATTCGTTTTTGCATTCTCTTTAGAAGGAAGCTCTATTAAATCATCAGGACTGATTATAAGTTCGTTGCAATCCGGACGGTGGAATAGACGAGAATAGCTTGTTGAATAGACCGCACCACTCCAGGGTTCTATAGCAGGCGAATATTTATTTCCGGACAAATCATTAATTGGTAAACCAAGTATCTCACGTAACTCCTCCACATGTATCGCTTCTGCCGCATCTAATTCCTGAAAACCACCCCGTATTATTCCAACCACTTCTCCATTCATATTCAAAATTGGGCTGCCACTACTACCGGGAGCATTTTTAATAAACAGCTCTATGTATTTAATGCCATCACGCTCATACATACGATTAATACTGCCAATTGCCGGAGTAAATTTTCTCTCCTCCGGATGACCTAAAGTAAAAACCTTTTCACCTGCTTCCACTTTTTTTGCCAGAGGCAGAATAAAAGCACCAGGTATCTTCACATGAATTAGCGCCAAATCCAGCCCCATATCACCCCAATCGTATACAGTTGCATCTTTAGTCGTAGTCTGTATTATTTTGGCATTATTCAAAGGGATATGCTTATCTTTACGCGTCACCCTATCCATATTTTTCAAGCGGTAAGCAGATTTATGAAATGTAGTCAATACTGCTTTAGATCTGTTTTCTATTACATGTGAATTTGTCACTACTCCCCATTTAGTCTGAAAACCGGTTCCAATACTTTTTTCAGTATGTACAGGCGTAAGACTACCTACTCCAAAAGAACCGGTACCTGTTACCTGGCCGGCAACAAAAGCAGTAAATCTTAAAGCATCCCAAACAGAAGTTTTTATCTTTTTGTGAGAAATCAGCACAACTGAAGAGTAAACATTACTGACTATAGTTGATGACGGGTTGGCACTGTAACAGATATTTGTGTGTGGTATGTGGAAAATACTGAAGAATGAAACGGTTAAAAGGAAGGCTCCGGTTATTAAATATTTCACAGGGATATACCTCAAAAATACAAAAATCCGTATACCTAAATCGCAATTACTGCGATTTTATACTTGTCTGCCAGTTTAATCGTGTCTTCTTTATCAAGAATCAAAGTCTTTTTCGCTTCTATCGCTATTGTGGAAACACCGGCTTCTTTTAAGTATTCGATAGTCTCTGTGCCAATGGTTGGCACATCGAAACGCGGGTCCTGGCCTTTCTTACTTAACTTAATTACGACAACCTTATTGCGGCCAAGCTTGCCACCTCGCTTGATAGTTTCGTTTGTACCCTCTATCGCCTCTACCGCAAGTACTATTTTATCTTTCACCACTATGCATTGACCTATCTCCATCCCTGCGACCTCCTTCGCGATCTTCCAACCGAACTCTATATCGGCTGTTTCATTTTCAGATGGTGTTCTCTTTGTCAAACAACCTTTCTCTGCCAGAAGATCTTTAACGTAATCCAAAGAGCTGATAAGCTCTATACCGTCTATGGCAAGTTCGTTTGCAACTGCTTCAAGGATTGAGTGGTCGTGCTTGCTCCTGAGCTTTTTATACCACATGTTGATCGCCCTCATGTCAGGCCTTAACTTTAAGTGCTTGAACCTTGAATGGATATGTGATTTTGTCAACCCCCCTGCCATAACAGCCTTCTCTATATGCTCACCCTTCAATGTCCGTATCATTTTGCCCATCTTGGCAACGCCGACCCAGTAAAGCTTATCAACATATTGATCTATCTCAGGAGAAGCCTCCCCCTCAATAGCAACTGCTATTATCTCTATCCCCTTTGCCTTTGCGCTCTGCGCAAAGAGTATCGGAAATCTGCCATTTCCTGCTATCAGCCCTAATCTTTCCATTTTTCTCAGAGTTCAGTAGAAGATCAGTCTATTTTTGATCTGACTCCAATCGCCCTTCCAGTTGTTTTATCCTTTTCTGTAAATCTTTTATCGTATCTTTCATTTCAGGCAATTTTTGTATTATGACAAAACACTTTCTCATTCTTTCAATCTCTACTGCCGGTGTACCCAGGAATGTGCCGCCTGGAGGAAGGTCTTTTATAACCCCTGACCAGCCACCCACTTTCACATTGTCTCCCACCTTAATATGGCCTGCAACACCCGCACCTCCTGCCAGGATAACGTTATTGCCAATCTCAACACTGCCGGCAATGCCTACCTGTGAGGTTACCAGTGTGTCTTCACCGATTTCCACGTTATGCGCAATCATTACCTCGCTGTCTATCTTTGTACCTCTTTTGATTCTTGTCTCCCCCAGCACACCACGATTGATTGTAGTATTGGCGCCTATATCAACATCATCTTCAATAACGGTAATCCCAACCTGAGGTATTTTATAGTATGTTTTGCCGTCGGGAGCATATCCATAACCACTGCAGCCAATGACTGAATTACTATGGATGACGACACGTTCTCCAATTACTGTTCCTTTATGGAGTACGGTATTTGGATGGATTACTGTATCCTTCCCTATCTGACACTCATCACCTACATAAACACCGGGATGTAAAACCACATTATCAGCAACCTTTACATTTTCACCTATAAAGACAAACGGGTAAGCTGTTACGTTAGAGCCAATTTCAGCTGAATCACTTACACTGGCGGAGTCATCCAATGTCCCCGGATAAGCTTTCTCCGGATTCATCATCAGGTCAACGACCTTTGCAAACGCAAGATAAGGGTTTTTTGTAACCAGCAGGTTTTTGCCCTTCGCCTCTATTCCCGGCGATACCAGGATTGCTGATGCCGATGTCTCTTCAATCTTTTTGAGATATTTTATATTAGACACAAAGGTGATGTAGCCTTCCCTGGCCTCATCAATCGTCATAACACCTTTTATCTTTATATTTTCATCACCAATCACCTCTCCTCCCAGGTAATCAGCAAGTTCTTTCAGTGTCTTTTCCATTTATTATTTACTCCGGAATTTTAATTTCATCTCCCTGACTAACATCTACTGTTCTACTATAAATTCTCTTTATTACAAATAAAATAAATATTAGGAGAAACCAGACAAGCACTCCTGTTATCAACTTGCTACCACTACCAAACATCAATACCTGCTCTTTCCTCATACGCGAGATGAACATGGTGTCTGCCTTCACCATAAACACCATTCCTGCATGCAGGCCGATGGAGAGATACAATGATTTTGTTTTAATAAATGCATATGACAACACCACGCCAACCAGAAAGAGCCCGATAATTGCCGGAAGGTTTTCTAAAAACTCAAAAAATATTGGCTTGAAAAATTGTGCCATGGTGGTGAAACCAACAAAAGGCTGAAAACCTGTAGAGACAATAACATCGGCTTTGAAAAAGTGTAGAATTGAGTATATCAAACTACACACACATACAGCCTTTGGCAATGACATATTCTCCTGAAAAGTTTGTAGTAGATAGCCTCTGAAGAATATCTCCTCCATAATGCCTATTAAGCAGGCTATCAAAGCATATTCGACTATTTTTAATATTATAATACCTGCCGAATCATAATCCATGTGAATAATCCACGCACCTGAAATCAGGCCAATACCATAATAGATGAGTATTAACAATACCGCCATTGAAAGACCCAATAGAAACTGCCTGAAGAAACCGGGCCTTATCTTCAGAGCTGAAGAAATCAGTGTGCCGAATCTCAACGATTTCCTGAAGACTATAAACACTATCAGGGCGACCACCATCAATATCCGTCTCATAACCTTGCCAAAATCATACATACCATCTTCAAAGTCAACTGTATCCGCCATGAACCCTGTTTTCTCTAACATAAAATCCAGAGGCACTTTTTTAATAGGCGCAAGGACACAGCTGAAAAATACTATAATTAAGAATAGAAATATTAGTTTTTTATGTAATTTCATTTTATAAATAGGACACAGATTCTAGTAGATTGATACGGAAAGGGATAAAACAATTAATAACGAATGACAAATTAAATTTGCCTACAAGTGGGTGTATGTGAACTGTTATTCTGAGTTTAAAATCTAACACAATACCCGTAAGCAGTCAAGCCAAAAGCCTTTGTATACCGGTATTT
>CAYTLC010000051.1:8418-10055 GCA_964438395.1 uncultured Candidatus Scalindua sp. | reverse complement strand
ACAGCAGGTGTTGATTTTAAGTCTTCGAAAACTACATCTACTCCATTAATATTTTGAACGTTCTGCCTGCCGTAGCGAATGTAGGTTTGATCGTATTTGCCCTTATTACCTTCCGTGACTACCTGGAGAACAGGCAGAGGAAATTGAGGCGGCATGTAAAGATTTGCAATAAGTACCTTTGATCCATTTATCTCTATAAGGTCCTTTATATTAAAAGTCCCCGGTTGTCCGCCAATATCTAGTACTACAGAGTTTGGCATATTTCCATAATTTCGTAAAAGAAACTGTTTAGTTCCGCTGTCTAAAAGCACAGGGTTATTGTAACCGAGTGTATCATCATACTCTTTTCCGTCCTTCCTTATCTTCATCTGTGCAGTTATCTTTCTGGGCATGCCATTGGGGTATGTAGTGGAGTCAAGACCTGTCACCTTTAACTCATATTCACCGGCCTGGACCCACGTATCAGCAATCGTGATTGGTCTGCCTGACTCTGACCATATACCGCCAACAAGGTGGGCCACCAGTGTAACAAGAAAACCAATGTGCACGATTGATGCACCGTATAAAGCAACCTTTTTGGAACGCGCCTTTACTTTTCTCAGGATTGAGTCCAGCGTACAGATAAAAATACATATCCCATACATGGCAAATGCTACAAACATCAGGTAGAACCAGGTATGTATCAGTTTAGGCTCGTTAAAGAAGAATGTAATATCTTCACCCGAAAGACCTTCGTACGATTCCGGACAGTAGTTCATTATAAGACTGCCTATTATGAGGAGTCCTGTAACAGCAAACCCGACTATTATTCCAGTTTTTTGAGATTTTAAGAAATCGTATATATGTTTCATTTTATATTAAAAACTGTGCGAACTGCGAATGAGGAAACTCGTACCGACATATGTTGTCAGCAGTATAACAAACCCAACTATAGCCAGTGGTGTCTTGTACTTTCTGGCCGCCGGCCAGTAATCCAGATGGATGCATGTAGCATAAAAGAACCAGATAATCACAGACCACAACAGCTTCGCATCCCACAGGAAATAAGAGCCCCAGGCCACATATCCCCACAAACCACCAAAGATCATAGATATCGAGAATGCTATAAATCCGTATTGATAACCGGCATCTATTATATTTTCAAACCGTCTTTTATCCTCTCCCTCGGAGAAATATCTCGCCATTGCTGCGGCAAATGCACTTGTCCACAAAGCGTAGCAGTAGAAAGATATGGGAACGTGAAGGATATACCATATCGTTAACATCAGTGGAGGAGCGTATGACACCTTCATTAAATAGGAAGAGAAGCAAACAGAAGCCACAACATAAAAACAATATCCCACGCAGAAAGTTGAAATCCTGTATACATAACTCTCTACCCTGGAATAAAAGAGAAGCACACTAAAACAGGCAAGTGCAAATCCAGTGAAGGATTCAAACTTGTTTGTCAGTGGAAAGTATTCTATAGCAATGCCCCTGAAGGTAATTGATGCTGTGTGCAGAACTACCCCACCCAGAAGCACGTAAAATCTTATCCCTCTTCCCATGAAACCGACTATCCAGTAAGAGGTATAAATTAACAGTGCACTCCAGTATAAAATAACTGATATTTTTATAGCTGACTGTGGATCCATTTC
>CAYTLC010000051.1:6124-8318 GCA_964438395.1 uncultured Candidatus Scalindua sp. | reverse complement strand
AGAGAGTATTTCTGCTCCCCTGACCCACCTTCTACTGAACTCATTTGCCCGTGTGGATTTGAGCCGCCACCATGAGGCGAAGAACCACCAGCACTACCATGGGGAGATGAGCCACCCGGCATCGGCATTCCTGCGTGAGGATTAGGATTACCACCACTGCCACCGTGGGGTGAAGCACCACCATGAGGAGAAGTCTGTGTTTTCATATTACCATGATCGCCATACACCGCTCCATGTCCACCTGGCATACTCATATTCATACTTCCATGACCGCCACCACCCATGCCGCCATGGCCACCACCGGATGAAGTTGCTGCATAGTATGGAGTTGGTGTATACAAAACCTTAACTTCTGATTTCTTGAGTAAATCCTGTATCAGGTTTAATGTCTTCTCATTATGAAGTGCAATCTTGACCTTATCCTTAATCTCTTCAAAATTGACCTCTTCACCCCCATTTTTAGCTGTGATTTTTATAATGTGATAACCAAACTGGGTTTTTACCGGATCACTTATGCCATTTAGCTCTGTCGCGTATGCTACATCTGTAAACTCTTTTACCATTTCACCTCTCTTGATAGGTCCCAGATCACCACCAGCTTTGGCAGAAGGGCAATCGGAGTACGCCTTTGCAAGCTGCACAAAGTCGGCGCCACCATCAAGCTCTTTTTTTATCTTATCAGCTTTCTCTTTTGCCTCTTTTAATTTCGTTTCGTCTGTTACACCTTTTGCATCTATGAGAATATGACTTGCTGTAACAGTTTCCCCGTTAAAGTTGCTTACGTTCTCTGTGAAATACTTTTCTATCTCTTCCGCCGATATTGTCTTTTCCATGTAGTCATCTATTGCAAATGAGATATCCAGGGCCACTCTCAACTCCGCGAGGCTTCCCCCCTGTTCTTCCAAAAGAGTTTCAAGGCTTTTGTCCTTAGTCTGAGGATTCTTCTTTATGTTCTCCTTGAAAGTCGCTATCTCACTTTCAATACGGCCTGGATCAATTCGAAGATTTTCCTTTTTAATAAACTGCTTGAGCACGGCCTGTGTAATCAAGTCGTTTATGATTTTCTCTTCGACAAGATGCAGATTGGCTTTACCCATTCTTCTTTTGGCTTTATCAAGTATCCTGTCAAGTTCCAGGCGGAGAATTTTTTCACCATTTACTGTCGCTATTACCTCATTAGGATCTGTAGTGGGAGCACTATCTGACGGAGTAACGTCATCTGCATACGAATTTCTCCCCATCTTCAGTTTGGCAAGATCATCCTGCTCCCTTTTCAATGCCTGTTGCTCAAAGTTCATATCGCCGCCACCTTTGCCGGCACCCATGATACCGCCATGTGGGTTTGGCGTATTATCACCACAACCATTTATTAATAAACCTAAAAAACTAATAGAAATTAGTGTTATAAAAAGCCTTGTATTCATCACATTCCCCACTGCTGATTTTAAAAATATTTGTAATCCATAAAGTCTAATGTAAAGGACTTTGATTGTCAAAAGAAAAAGGTTCTCTTGTTATGTACGTATAAGTTAGTATAATATATCGCTCTGAAACTATAGAAATGTACTTATTTTCTCTTCTTTAATGGAGGATTTTAGATGAAGTTATCAGCAACATTTAGTGCAGCAGAAAAGGTATCTACAGACGTAATCATAATAAGCCTCTTTGAAAATACAAAAAAAATACCTTCCGAGTTAAACGCCCTTAATAAAGCATCAGGAGGCGCCATATCAGGTTTACTGAAAAATGGAGATTTTACCGGAAAGCTAAATGAAACGACAATAATCCCGACTGATAAAAAGATCGTTCCAAAAAGGATTCTGTTGGTCGGATTGGGAAAATCTGCTGATTTTACATTAGATAAAGTTCGACAAGCGGCAGGTACTGCCACCAGGGTTGTCCAGGAAAAGAAGTTCAAAATTCCTTCAATGTTATTATATAGGATGGAAATCAAAGGGATTTCGCTGGAGGATATCACACGTTCAGTTGTAGAGGGCATCTTATTATCTCTCTATAATTTCACTATGTATAAGACGTTAAAGAAAGAGGATAAATCAGACATTACAAATTACTCTCTGGTTGTCCAGAAAAGCAACGCCCTTAAGAGTATTAAATCTGTAATCAAGGAAACAGAAATTGTAGCAGATGCCGTCTGCTTCGCACGTGATATTGTGAATATGGCGGGAAGCGATGC
>CAYTLC010000051.1:0-6024 GCA_964438395.1 uncultured Candidatus Scalindua sp. | reverse complement strand
GGAGCAGGTATGGATATGATGAAAGCTGATATGTCTGGTGCTGCCGCTGTCCTGGGTGCTTTTAAAGCCATTTCCAGTCTGAAGCCATCCTCCCACATTGTAGGGTTGGTACCATGTACGGAAAATATGCCCGGTGGCCGTGCCCTGAAACCGGGTGACATTATCAAGTGCATGTCAGGAAAGACCGTGGAGGTTTTAAACACTGATGCAGAAGGACGCCTGATACTGGCCGATGCTATCAGTTACGCAAAAAGGTATAAACCGGACGCCGTAATAGACATTGCCACGTTAACAGGTGCATGCGTTGCAGCACTTGGCACTTTTGCATCCGGTATGCTTGGTAACAACGAAGAGCTTAAAAACCGGATAAAACAATCCGGAGAAAGCTGCCATGAAAGAGTGTGGGAGTTGCCATTATGGAAAGAATATTATGAATTGATAAAAAGCAACATTGCTGACATTAAAAATACTGGTGGCAAATATGCAGGCACTATTACAGCCGCGTGTTTCCTTGGTGAATTTGTAGAAGACTACCCATGGGTACATCTTGACATTGCAGGAACTTTCCTTGTAGAGAAAAACACTCCATACATAAGGAAAGGCGCTTCCGGAGTTGGCGTACGACTACTAACACATTTGGTGCAGAACTGGAAGAAGATGCCTGATGCAAGTAAAAAGAAAAAGAAGTAATTCTATTAAGCCGGAACCTGCCGATTTCATATCTATAAAAGGTGCAAGACAACATAATCTAAAAAGCGTAAATATAGACATACCCAGAGACCAGCTTGTTGTTATAACTGGTGTCAGCGGTTCCGGGAAATCCTCCCTGGCCTTTGATACTATTTACGCAGAAGGACAACGACGTTACATAGAAAGCCTCTCCTCATATGCAAGGCAATTCCTCGATCAGATGCAAAAACCGGATGTTGATATCATAGAAGGCATCCCTCCAACTATCGCAATCGAACAACGCACAAGTCACACGGGTCCACGTTCTACCGTTGCCACAACTACTGATATCTACGACTACCTGCGCCTTCTCTTTGCAAAAATCGGTACCCCCTATTGTCATAATTGCGGGACATTAATCACAAGGCAAACTATAGAACAGATTATGCACAGAGTGTCCCGGATACCCAAAGGCACAAAGATTATGATTCTGTCACCAATTATTAAAGGCAAAAAAGGTGAGCATAAAGAGATTTTTCAGAAAATCAGACGTAAGGGCTTTATACGAGCCAGAGTCGACGGAGACATCATCGATGTAAGCGTCGAAGTCAAACTAAGCAGGTATAATTTGCATGATATTGATATCGTCGTAGACCGGATTGTAGTTAAGGATGATATTCAGAAAAGACTCAGTGATTCAATACATACGAGTCTGGAGTTGGGAGAAGGCGTAGTGATAGTTACCCGGGAAAAGAAGGGGAAATGGACAGATATGGTTTTCAGTGAACGTTATTCCTGCCCTGATTGTGGAACAGGCTATGAGGAACTTGCACCCAGAATGTTCTCTTTCAATAGCCCGTACGGCTCGTGCAAGGAGTGTGAAGGGCTGGGTATGACACTGGAGTTTGATCCTGAATTGATAATTCCAGATGAAAAATTATGCCTGAGTGAAGATGCTGTCCATGCATGGTCAAAATGGAGTTCAATTACACAGGAGCATTACAATAGTTTGTTAAATGAGTTTTCAGAGAAGTTTAACATAGACACCAAAATCCCATTCAAGAAGATCAGTAAAAAGATTAGAAATATTTTATTACACGGCGAACCTCTCAACGTTAATACAGACGAACGCTTTGAAGGTATTATTCCGGCATTATGGCAGGTTTATGATAAGACAAACAGTTCGGATGTTATAAAACGTCTCGAAAAATACATGGATTATACTACATGTAAAGAGTGTAAAGGAGCAAGGCTAAGGCCTGAAGCTTTATCCGTAAAAGTTGATGGTAAGACAATAACTGAGATCACCTCAATGACTGTTGAAAATGTTTTTGATTTCTTTAAATCTCTTAAATTCAAAGGGGAAAAGGAGATCATAGCAAAAGGAATTTTGAAAGAGATTATCACAAGATCAGGCTTTATGCTTGATATAGGATTGTATTATTTAACGCTGGACAGGAGAAGCGATACACTTTCCGGTGGAGAGGTGCAGAGGATCCAATTGGCCACTCAAGTTGGAACCGGCCTGATTGGTGCGTGCTATGTATTGGATGAACCGACTATCGGGTTACATCAGAGAGATAACAAAAAATTAATTGATACATTGAAAAAACTGAAGGATTCCGGAAATACCGTAATAGTAGTTGAACATGATGAGGAAACCATACGTAATGCAGATTATGTAGTTGATCTGGGACCCGGTGCCGGTGAACATGGAGGAGCGGTAGTGTCAAGTGGCTCTGTCCGGGAGGTAACCTCCAATAAGGATGCATTAACCTCTCAATATCTGAACCATAAACTTAAGGTGGAAACCCCCGGGGTCAGAAAAACAGCAGATATGAAAAACTCTATCCTGATAAAAGGCGCAAGAGAAAACAACCTTAAATCAATTGATGTCAGGATACCATTAAAAGTTTTCTGCTGTATAACGGGTGTTTCCGGTTCGGGCAAGAGTACGCTGATCGATCAAATACTGCACAGGGCTTTAATGAAAGCAATTTATGGAAGCCGTCTCAAGCCGGGTAAGCATACCAGGATTACCGGGACAGAAATGATTGACAAGGTAATCGAGATTGACCAATCACCGATTGGGCGCACGCCTCGGTCCAATCCCGCAACATACACTGATCTATTCAGCCATATAAGAAATGTTTTTGCCCAGACAAAGGAGTCAAAGATAAGGGGATACAAATCAGGCCGCTACAGTTTTAACGTCAAAGAAGGCAGGTGTGAATTGTGTGAAGGCCAGGGGACGAAGAAGATAGCCATGAACTTCCTTCCGGACACGTTTGTTCTTTGCGAGCAATGCAGGGGAAAAAGATACAATCCGGAAACGCTGGAAATCAGATATAAGGGGAAAACCATTTCCGACACCTTGGATATGAGTGTCGAGGAGGCTTATGATTTTTTCAGAAATATTCCTCGTATTGAACGTATATTGAGAACACTACGCAATGTGGGACTGGGATACATAACGCTCGGACAATCAAGCACGACAATTTCCGGTGGTGAAGCGCAAAGAGTAAAGCTGTCAACTGAACTTGCAAAACAGAGCACAGGCAAAACGCTCTATATTCTTGATGAACCGACAACTGGACTCCACTTTGCAGACATACAAAAACTACTGAAGATACTTCACAGGCTTACTGACATGGGAAATACCGTAGTTGTTATTGAGCACAATCTCGATGTTATCAAAACAGCAGACTATATAATCGACATGGGGCCTGAAGGAGGTGAAAGGGGCGGAGAGGTAATTGCCTCTGGTTCTCCTGAGAAAATAGCTGGTACCAAAGGATCTTATACAGGGGATTATTTAAAAAATATTTTGTAACACATAATCAAACCCCATCAATAACCACAGTTGCTACACTTTATTAAGAAACATAAAATTACAATTCTTTAATTATAAGTTACCAGAAACCTGCATATAATATCCTGGAGTCGCTTCGCCTTCCATGTGCCTCCTTTGATTTCGTTTACCAATATTGAGAAAGCTATTATTTCTTCGTCTAATGTTTTAACATACCCGGAAAGCGTTCTCGCCCCGTAAACATATCCCGTCTTAGCCATTACTCTTGATTTATATGGTTCTTTTTTTAAGCGTTTTTTAAGCGTACCATCTGTTCCCGAAATTGGAAGTGATTCCACAAAAATACCTGTATCTTCATGATTGTACATATAGTTCAGTAGCGTTGTTATTGCATCGGGCGTTAATCTGTTCTTTTTGGACAATCCGGAACCATCATCAATTTGATACTGATCTTCTGGAATTCCCAGCTTTGTGAAAAAACCCTTGATCACGTCCAGTCCTCCGGAAAAGCTTCCTTCATTATTAATAATTGCACCAAGGGTCTTTAGTATCTGCTCCGCATAAAATCCCTGGCTATTTTTATTGGCAACGGTAATAGATTGTCTTAAACTTGACGTGGTTGTAGCTAATATATTCTGTTCTTGAATAGCATACATATCTGTTTCGTCTATAACCCTCGCCTTCCCCATAACGCGAATATTCTTTCCTTCTAATATTTCTTTAAAAACAGTAGCCATGTACAGGGGAGGATTATTTATGGTAATCCACTCTTTACCCGGCTGGGACTTTGACCAATAGTTGCCTTTAATGCTAATCAGGTTTGTAAATGGTTTCCTATATAATGAATAAGAGTGCTTTGATTTTGACGTGGTGGTTCTACATCTATTAATTATCCTAACGTAAGATGTTTCAGGTGCAATTTTAACCAAAGCAAGACTTCCGGGGTTACTATTGGGTCTCACCATAATATCAACACAATTATCATTAAATGATAGGCCGCTTACCGGTGCGCAATACCATTTCGAAAGCTGATCTTTTGGCCAGCTACTATGAACAAATTCTCTATCAAATATGCTGTCATCTGCAATGATATCACCATTAACCACCTGTATACCATACTCCCTGATCTTGTCGGCCCAGTGGGCAGGGACTGCTGTTACATTGTCATCAAAGAATCTTCCTGATATATTAGGGTCTCCACTTCCTTTTATTATAATATCACCATCCAGCTTGCCATCTTCAGAGATGTCACCACTATAGTATATTTCGGTTTCGTATTCGAAATCTGCACCAAGATAGACCAGTGCGGTTGCTGTCGTAAGCAACTTCATATTGGAAGCAACTACAAACGGTTTATTAGAATTGCTTTTATATAGGGACTTGTTTCTGCTTACTGAAAATATGCTTATTCCAACGCTCGTACCTTTTGGCTTATGTTTCAGTAATATAGCATCTATTTCTACCTTAAGTTTTTCGTTTTCAGATGTGGACCATACGTTTTCTAAACATATGATATAAGAGAATACGAGAGCAACTAATAAGAAGCATGGAATTCTATATGCGGTATGTTTCGTGCTTAAAGGGGGTTTCATCTTAATTATAGCGATCTATGTAGCCGCATTCTCTAGGTTGTGTATCTTACGTGGAATTTACTTGCACCCATAGGAGATAAGAAACGCCAGCCAGGGCGGGCGATGACTATTCATTTACATAGAGAAGTAAAATCGCTCGATTTGGGTAATACTTAAATAAATGTAAATGGTGGAAGCGGCGGGAATCGAACCCGCGTCCCAAAGTATTTCAGCAAAAGCGTCTACACACATAGTCTATCTTTTAATTTCGCAGTATTGAATGCCGACAGACAGGCCTTCAATACCGCTATCTCAAAATAAAGTTTCGCCAAACCCCCTTTGAGCGAAAAGGTTTAACTATCCTGCTATTTTTCGCCTGGTCAACTCCGCAGGAGAGAATTGAAAAGACGCGGCCGGTTTTACGCAGCCAATGCTAGTTCATTATCAGCATTTAAGTTTTTGTCAGGTGTTTTATGAGGCCTCCTGACGACCTCAGAGTGCAACTCTTGCATCCAGTTACTCGGTCGAAACCTTTCGCCCCCTTAAATTTACATAAACTCTCTTATCTTTTTACAACACGGGCAATTTCACGATCAACTGCCCTCTTCTTCAAAGACTCTCTTTTATCTACCAATCGTTTGCCTCGGCCAACTGCCAGCTCAATCTTTATTTTTCCTTTCTTCAAATAAATTGAAAGAGGGACCAAAGAAAGTCCCTTCAGCTGTATTTTACTAACTAATTTCTTGATTTCCTGTTTATGAAGAAGTAATTTTCTTACACGTATAGGATCGTGATTCTCCCGATTTCCCTGTTCGTACGGGCTTATGTGCAGATTGTGAAGGAAAACCTCATTATTCTTTATCTGAGCATAACTTTCACCAATACTTACATTCTTATTGCGAACAGATTTAACTTCTGTACCTTTTAACGAAATCCCCGCTTCGATTTTTTCAATAATCTCATAATTGAAAC
>CAYTLC010000050.1:13783-14999 GCA_964438395.1 uncultured Candidatus Scalindua sp. | reverse complement strand
TTATATAGCTAAATACTAACATTACAACTGGATCAGTTTTTGGGGAGCAGGTCAAGATTATCCAGCATTTTCTCATTAAGCATGTGAAGCATCTCATTTTTGTCTTCAACTGTCTTTTCAACACCTAATTGATAAAGAATTTCTTTTAGAAAGTCAGTTGGGGAGAGGCACGGGTTGGCGATAAGCCCTATTTCATAATCATCACTTGAAAGCTCCTGAATAAAAACCCGACTAAGGGTAGTCTTTCCGCAGCCGATCTCACCGGTTAGCATTGCAGCTCCCTTCTGAGATTTTGTTACATATAAGAGCCTCATTAAGGCTTCTTCATGCTGAGACGAACGGTATAAGAAGCGAGGATCAGGAACGTTTTCAAAAGGAAGCGTATTAATCCCCCAGTATTTTTCGTACAAACTACTGCCTCCTGGTTTATTTTAACTTTAATAATGTTTTGCTCAATTGTTATGGATTTGATCAAACTCGGTTGCAAGTTGCAGGTATTGGAGTTTAACCGGCAGCTATCACTATTGTTACGATGAAAGCAAACTTGCTAACCCGAGTAACGCCTTAAACCCTTATAACTGTACAGAAAATGTTATACCCCACGGTATAACTCCCCCAATATATCATGGCAATTTAATCATAAATAGAATATCTTGTCAAACTATTTAATCAGTAAGCTCTTATTTCTATTATAGATACCAAAAGTAAAATCATTAACAAAGTATAATAGAATTTTGAAGAATGTTACTGTTCAACTCTGGAAGAAATAACAGTTAATTTTGGATTTGACGTTTTTGTAAAGGGTTGTTATTATCCAAAAGTAGCGGTATTTTAACAAGTTATGGCGTTTAAACCTTGAAAAACGGAGAAAGTTGTTGATTAAAGTTGGAATAATTGGAGCAACAGCATACACAAGTCTAGAGATAATAAAAATATTACTGCGTCATCCTGATGTGGAAATATCGTATCTTGGCACCAGAAGAGAAGGTGATTTCAAAATTTCTGACATTTTTCCCGCTTTAGAAAATACGTTGGATATGCCTTGTTCTCAGATGGTTCTGGATGATTTACCAAAGAACCTGGATATAGTTTTTGTTGCACTTCCTCCCGTAATAGCAATGCAGTATGTTCCCGTGTTCCTGAATGCGGGAATAAGAGTAGTAGATCTAAGTGCTGATTATAGATTTCAGGAAAAAGCTATATATGAAAAATGGTA
>CAYTLC010000050.1:10859-13683 GCA_964438395.1 uncultured Candidatus Scalindua sp. | reverse complement strand
CATTATTGTGAATGTAATGAGAATATTGAGGCATATAATGTGGGTGAACACCGACACATGCCTGAGATTGAAAACATACTTTCTCTGATTGGAAAAACAGAGGCGAAGGTTTATTTCACGCCACATTTAATTCCAATGAACAGAGGCATTCTGTGTACTACGTATGCAAAAACTAAAAAGAAAGGCTCTCGTGAAGAGATCATAACAATGTACAACGATTTTTATTCAAAAGAGCCTTTTATCAGAGTCAAAAAAGATGACAAACTTCCGAAAACGAAAGACGTTGCTAACACAAATTTTTGTGAGATAGCAATCAGGGTAGTTGACGAACGTGTTATAATCTTATCGAGCATAGACAATTTACTAAAAGGGGCTGCCGGACAGGCAGTTCAAAACATGAACATAATGTACGGTTTTAACGAAACATCGGGACTTTTGTTTTAGAGGTAATACTTAATGGATTCAAATGTAAAAGTGAGATTTCCTCCCAGCCCTACCGGTTTTCTGCATATTGGAGGAGCGAGAACTGCTCTTTATAACTGGCTTTTTGCCAGACACAATAACGGAAAAATGGTCTTGAGGATTGAAGATACTGACAGGCAGCGTTCTACCGAAGAGGCAACTCAGGCAATTCTGGATAGTATGAAGTGGCTGGGTTTAGACTGGGATGAGGGTCCATACCATCAGAGCGAAAGGCTTGAAGTATACAACGAACACGTAGAAAAATTGTTGAAGGATGGCAAAGCTTTTTATGTAGATGATCCCGAAAAAGGGAGGGCCGTACGTTTTAAAATTACGGACGAGCTTACCGGTTTTGATGATATAGTTCATGGAAACATAAGATCAGACACTTCTCTTCTTGAAGACTTCGTTATACAGAAAGCAGACGGTTTCCCTGCATATAATTTTGCATGTGTTGTTGATGACGGAGTAATGGGAATAACACACATTATCCGGGGAGATGATCATCTATCAAATACGCCAAGGCAGATTGCCCTTTACAAAGCATTGGGTTTTGACTTGCCAAAGTTTGCGCATATTCCAATGATTCTGGGAGAGGATGGTTCCCGCATGAGTAAGCGTCACGGTGCAACATCTGTAACAGATTATCGAACAAAAGGTTACTTGCCAGACGCGATAGTTAACTTCATAGCACTTCTCGGATGGTCGCCGGGGCACGATCAGGAACTGTTAACCAGGCAGGAAATGATAGAGAAGTTTACTCTGAAAAGAGTCAATAAAACCAGTTCACAATTTGATTTTACTAAGCTTGACTGGATGAACAGCAAATATATTCAAAATCTGCCAGTTGGAGACCTTGTCAGTGAATTACAGCCATATATAAAAGATGCAAATCTGGAGAATGATGTGGTTTCAGATGAATGGTTACATAAGTTGGCAGAGTTGTACAAGGAGAGGTTTAGAACATTGCCAGAGTTTGTAACTCTAACTACCCCATTTTTTTCTGATGAAATTGAGTATGAAGATGCGGCAGTAAAAAAACATCTGAAAAAAGGTAATCCAGCTTTAATAAAGGACGCTTACGAAAAATTGAAAGAAGTCAAAGATTTCTCGTCAATTGAAGAGCTGGAAAGTTGTTTGCGGTCAATAACAACAGAACACAATATTGGGTTTGGTAAATTGGCTCAGCCGATAAGAGTCGCTCTGATAGGAAAAAGTGCAAGTGCGGGAATCTTTGAAACTTTAGAGCTCTTAGGTAAAGACAAAACACTAAAAAGGCTGGAACACACAATAAATACTTTTTTATCAGACTAATACTGGATTTTCCAGAAAACGACTGTAAAATTTAAATGACTATTAGGGTATTCATTGCAATAGAAATTGATAGTGAAATAAAGGACAAACTATCTGAATACCTAAGCAAGTTAAAGAGGACGGGTGCTGATGTTAAATGGGTCTCTCCTGAGAATATCCATTTAACAATGAAATTTATTGGACATATAGAGAAGGAAGCCCTTGTCGATTTAAATAAAGTTATTAACGATGCGGTTTCCAATATAGAACCATTCAGTATTAGTGTCGGAGATATTGGAGCATTTCCAAGTCTTAATAAACCACGTGTGGTTTTTGTCTGTGTGCAGGAACGAGGCAATAACCTTCTCAATATCTATGAAAGGCTTGACAAAGGAGTTGAATCGCTTGGTATAAAAAAAGAATCAAAAAAATATGTTGGGCATATTACACTTGGCAGAGTCAAATCACAGAGAAACATATCCAGGCTAAAAAATACTTTAAATTCTGGAGCAGAATGTTACTTTGGCTGCGAAAAGGTAACGTCTCTATCGTTAATACAAAGCAGACTAACCCCGACAGGTCCACTTTATACGAGATTAAACAATTTTATATTAAACTAAAATGAAAAAAGTAAAAATTAAATATTCACCGAGACATAACTGGGTTGAGTTAAAAAGGAAAGTAGTAACAATTGGGATAACTGATTATCTTATCGGCGAACTTGGAGATCTCATAGACCTTTGTTTACCGAAAGTTGGAGAAGAGGTCATTGACGGTATTTCTTATGGTGAGGTCGAGTCCATGAGTACTCTTCATGATTTAATAGCTCCATTAAATGGTGCTATCGTAAAGGTAAACTCAGATTTGGCTACCAGTTTAAAAGTTTTGCAGAAAGATCCTTTTGGAGATGGTTGGTTCATTAAAGTCAGGCTGCCAGAGGACTATGACCTTGATTTTCTTATGGATGAAGATGAATACGAGGAGTACACAAAAAGCGTTAAGAAAAAAGCAAAAGATGCCGGAAAGAAAAAGAAAAAAGTAGAGGCGAAAAAAGAGGTTGAGAAAAAGA
>CAYTLC010000050.1:6922-10759 GCA_964438395.1 uncultured Candidatus Scalindua sp. | reverse complement strand
GATGCCGGAAAGAAAAAGAAAAAAGTAGAGGCGAAAAAAGAGGTTGAGAAAAAGAGTGATAAAAAAGTAACGAAGAAGGCAGTGAAAAAGGCAGATAAGAAAGCAGTGAAGAAGACAGTAAAGAAAGTAGCGAAGAAAGCCGTAAAGAAAGTAGTAAAGAAGACAGTAAAGAAAGTAGCGAAGAAAGCCGTAAAGAAAGTAGTAAAGAAGACAGTGGCTAAAAGCAAGAAACGATAAGAGAGCGGGAGAAGTTATCTTCTAATGCTATGAGAAAAGGCATATGATTTACAATAATATAAAGTGAATGACCCAAACTGGATTTATAATAAACGTTGGAATTTAAGGGATGTATTTAAGGTTTTCCTGCTTTATCTGCTTATGATGTTGGCAGGGATACCCATTTTTATAAAAGTAGCTAAACAGGTTTTTGGATTAGACTTAGTAGAAACATTCGGGCAGAATACGATTCTCCTTAGTTTGTCACTGGTTGTAAATATAGTAACATGCATCTATATTTTTAATATCGTCCGGACAGGATATGGCTTGCCTGTAGCATCATTAGGTTTGACTATCCATAACTGGAAAAGCGATGTTAAGACCGGCCTGAAACATTACCTGATAGTTCTTCCTGTTATACTTGCATCTGGTTTTATAGTAGATTCCGTTTTGAGAGCGTTTGGAATAGAACCGGAACAGCAAGACATTATCAGCAAGCTTCTGAGTGAGGACTCTTTAGGGGTTCTTGCTTTTATGGTTTTTTTCGGGATGTTAGCTGCACCGATTGTAGAGGAGCTCATTTTTAGAGGATTCTTGCAGTCTGCCGTAAGAATTACTTGCAGCAGCTTGCAAACTATTCTTATTAGCGGATTTATTTTTGCGTTGATACACTGGAACGCCCATGTGTTCTTACAGATTTTTGTTTTAGGTCTCATGTTAGCGTATTTATTTGAGAAAACCGGATCGTTGGTTGCTCCAATAACCGTCCATATTTGTCATAATACTGTTACATTAGCTTTTTTAATTTCTTACAAACATATATTAAAGAGTCATGTTTAAGAGCATTGAAGAACAACTTAATATTATTAAGCGCGGAGTTTTAGAAATTGTTCGTGAAGAGGAGCTTGTTGAAAAACTTAAGAAATCAACAAATACTCAAACGCCATTGCGGGTTAAATTAGGACTTGACCCTACCGCACCGGATATACATATTGGAAATGCAATCCCAATTCATAAGCTGCGTAATTTTCAGGAACTTGGCCATACGGCAGTTCTCATCATTGGAGATTATACGGCAATGGTTGGTGATCCGTCCGGTGTGAATAAAACCAGGCCTCAACTTACGCAAGAAGACATAGACAATAATGCGAAAACCTATCTGGATCAGATAGGAAAAATACTGGATATTGAAAAGACTGAAATTCGCTATAATAGCGAGTGGTTTAAAGAGATGAAATTTACTGATGTAATTACACTTACCTCTAAGATGACGGTGGCTAGAATGATGGAGAGAGACGATTTTTCAAAGAGATATTCTTCAGGAGTGCCTATCAGCCTTCACGAATTTATTTATCCATTAATGCAGGGATACGATTCAATAATGGTGAAAAGTGATATAGAAATAGGTGGTACAGATCAGATATTCAGCCTACTTGTCGGACGTGATCTTCAGAGAGATGCAAAAATGGAACCTCAGACAGCACTCACCACTCCATTACTGGAAGGAATTGATGGGAATAAAAAGATGAGTAAGAGCCTGGGCAACTATATTGGTATCTATGAAGAGCCAAAAGAAGTATTTGGCAAGACAATGAGGATAAGTGATGACCTTATGCGTAAATATTTTGAGCTGGCAACTGACATGGCTATGGAAGAGATTGAAAGCACATTAGATGGACATCCGCGCGAGGCAAAGATCGTCTTGGGAAAAGCTATTGTAAGTCGGTATTACGATAATGAGGCCGCAGAGAAAGCAGCAGAGGAATTTGACAGGATTTTTAAAGAACATAAAATTCCAGACGATATTCCACAAATAGCACTCCCTTCTAATGAAAACGGAAATCACAATATATGGATAGTAAAGTTATTGGTGGATCATGGTTTTGCGTCTACCAATGGAGAGGCGAGAAGATTGATTACTCAAGGAGGAGTAAGTATTGATAATAAAAAATATACAGATCCGGCACAAGAAATAAGTTTGCAGGATGATATGGTGCTCAAAGTAGGAAAACGACGTTTTGCGAAAATTGTTATAACTCGCTAATATCTTTTGATTACCACATTCTTTCTCAATTTCTTTATATACTCCTTTTTTACCTTAACAAATTTTTCTCTAAAAAGTGTATTGCGGATTTCTTCCTGTACTTTCATAAAGGACAATGTGGTAGCCTGAACAATCTCTTCTATCTTAAAAATGTGGTAGCCTAGCGATGACTTTATCACATGGCTTAGTTCGCCTTCCTTCAAATGAGAAATGGCAGCAACCAGATCTTTTCTAAAACCCTTTACTTCACCAAATCCCCACAAACCTCCTCTGCCGGCATGCGGTCCACGTGAGTGTTCTTTTGCCAAAGCCTCGAAGTCTTCGCCATTTTTCAATCTGCTTAATAGATCTTCTGTAGTTTTTTTTGCCTCTTCATCTGAATCATAACTTGAACGTTTTATCAATATATGCCTGAAACTCGTACTGCCTTTCATTGAAAATTCATCAATGTGATCTTGGTAATAGCGTTTAATTGCTTTAGGTGTGACTACTATTTTTCTATAAACATTTGCACGCATAATTTCTTCGATTAATAGATCTTTCCTTAGTTCGGTTCTTTTCTTAAGAGGGTTGAATCCCTGTTTATTGGCCAATTCATAATATTTGTAGACAGAGCCTACCTGGTCAACAGCACCTTTCTCGAATGTATCAACACTTTTTTCAATCTGTTCTTCCAGCTCCGGAGTCTCAATCAAAAGTTTCTTTGCTTCCTGTACAAGTATTTTTCTATCAATTAATTCATTAATGGCATTCTCAATTATCTCTTGTTTTTTTGATTCCAGTCCTGCTTCGGAGTATTTTTGTGCGGCAATTCTGAATGCTTCATAAGCTCGCGTTTGGATGTCAAATTCTGTAATTATTTCACCGTTAACGATAACACGTACAGCATTTAAGTTTTCAGCACTTATCTGATGCAAGTAAAACAGTTGCATAACAAAAAAGGCCAAACATAATTTTAGAATTTTCAAGAGTTATTTCTTCCTGTACTGTTAATTGCAGGTTAATAGTAAGACATAGTATACAATCATGTAGATGGACTGTCATCTATCATTTTCAGGTAGTTTTTTACCAAATTGCTCAATTTATTTTGGGATTAACAAGTTTTTCACAAAATCTGCCGTATCATAAGGTGACATCCTCTTTCTAGGCAGTGTAAGATGCAGTTCATTGCTTGCAACCACCTTTACCATTTTTTTTGCATTTTTAAAGAGTGTTTCTGCTTTTTGCAGGTTTTCTACTTGAAGCAAAACAGAATTGTCTACTCGTATCAGTGAAAGGATATGAGACGCTTGTGCCGCTACTCTTATTTCGCATTCTATTAACAGGTTTTTAACATGTTCAGGTATTGGGCCGAATCTATCAGCAAGCTCTTTTACCATCTCCTCAATTTCGTGTGTAGAGGATAGACGATTAATCTTCCTGTATATTTCTATTTTCAATTTCATGTCAGGGATATAGTCGTCCGGTAGATATGATTCCAGGTTTAAGTTTATGTGGATCTCATTATAGTCCTGAACCGGCTCATTTTTAGCCTTACGAATCACAATTTCAAGCAGTCTGCAAAACATTTCATAGCC
>CAYTLC010000050.1:0-6822 GCA_964438395.1 uncultured Candidatus Scalindua sp. | reverse complement strand
GTATTTACATTCGGAATGTCGAGGCCGGATTCTATTATTGTAGTAGATACGAGGATATCTGATTTTCCATTAATAAAATCTGACGTTTCCTTCTCCAGGACTCCTTCCGGCATTTGCCCATGAGCGACAGTAATGCTTGCTTCCGGGACTAGCTTCCCGATAGTTTCTGCAATACGATTTATATTTCTTACACGATTGTGTACAAAATACACTTGCCCATCACGATTCAATTCATGGAGTATTGCGTTTCTTATTACCTCAGAATCAAAACGCAATAAATCTGTTTGTATTGATTGTCTGTCCTGGGGTGCCGTATTCAGAGACGAAATATCTCTTATACCCAGAAGGGATAGATGCAACGTGCGCGGAATTGGAGTTGCCGTTAATGTGAGGACATCAACCGATTCTCTCAACTTCTTCAGTTTCTCCTTATGCGCTACACCAAATCTTTGCTCCTCATCTATGACTATCAATCCGACATCCTTGAAGGTAACATCTTTCTGGACCAATCTGTGCGTTCCGATTACAATATCTACATTTCCATCCTTTAAATCCTCTAATATTTCCTTTTGCTCTTTTCGCGTTTTAAATCTGCTTAACACATCAATATTAACTGGATAGTCTGCCATTCTGTCAACAAATGTCCTGTAATGCTGCTGAGCCAGTAAGGTTGTCGGTACCAGGACGGCTACCTGCTTTCCATACATTACGGTTTTAAATGCTGCTCTTATCGCAATCTCTGTTTTTCCATATCCCACGTCTCCACATATGAGTCTGTCCATCGGTTTTGATGATTCCATGTCACTCTTAATATCACTGACAACCTGTAGCTGATCTTCAGTCTCCTGGTAAATAAATTCCGACTCAAACTTTCTCTGCCATTCAGAATCTTTCGGGTAGGCAATGCCCTGCTTTGCTTCTCTGATTGCCTGCATGGAAATAAGTTCGGTAGCCATGTCCTGAACGGCTGCTGTTGCTATCTGTTTTTTCCTTTCCCATGTTCTGTTGCCCAATTTACTTAACTTTGGCTTACGCTCAGAGCCGGATATGTATTTCTGTACTAACTCAATCTTTGTTGCAGGCACATAGACCTTTGCTCCTTCGTCAAACTCAAGTGTAAGAAATTCACCACAACTACCTGACTCATTATCACTATTAAGTATTTGCATTCCCAGGAACCTTGCTATGCCGTGACTTGCATGTACTACCAGGTCTCCCACTGCTAAATCAAGAAATGAATCAATTGCCTTTGACGGAATTAGACTCTTTGGCTCTCTTCTCAGCCGGTAGCGACGGAATATCTCATGATGTGTTAGAAACGCAGTTGAGATATCCTCAAATAAAAAACCGTGGTTGAGATGCCCAATTTGATACTCTACACGGTTGGAAGGCGAACGTTTACCTGCGACCTTCTTTGCCATTTTTGGTTTTGTCTTACGTGAGGCTGATTGAGGATTAATGTCCGGTGACAGAAGTTCGCTCAGCCTCTGTTCTTCAGCCTGATTACTGCAAAATATTATGGTGTTTTTGTAAGAGGTTTTTATCTCCTCGATCTTTTGAATTGAGTTATCGACATCATGGTCAAAATAATCAAGGGCCTTTATGTTAAATGAAAATGTGTTGTTACGTTTAAGTGCTAACCGGGAAAGATATATCTTCCTGAAATCTTTGCATGATTCCAGGATACGATTGAAAGAAAAAATCTTGTCGTGAGATTGCAAGTTATCGTTTATGTGCTCTGCTTTGCTTTCAATATTTTCAAATTCCTTAAAAATGATCCAGGACTCTTTTGGTATATAATCAATAAGAGAACTGAACTTGCTTTTCTTTCTGCCAGATTTTTCTGACGGAGATGTCTTGGCTTCTGGGTGAGCAGACGCATTTATCTGTTCAGTCTGTACGCCAAGTATTTTACACTCATTAACTTTCTTTGATGACAGTTGTGTCTCTGTGTTAAACATGCGGATAGAGTCAATTTCATCCCCAAAGAACTCAATGCGATAAGGCATTTCACCTGCTCTATTACCTGTCGAAACCTCATTACCCTGTTCGTGTTCATTCAGGGAAGAGAATGGAAAGATATCTACAATTCCTCCTCTCAGGCTGAACTCTCCGGGCAGTTCAACTATACCCGCTCGCTCAAAGCCACCTTTAATCAACCACTCTACAATAAACTCCTGTTTGCACTCCTGCCCGATCCTGATTGTGAGTATATTTTTTTCTATTGCTTCAGGCGGAGGAACGTGTTGTAAGAGCGACTGTATCGGGGTAATGATAATCCTGCAGGTAGATTTGCAATCACCTGATAAAAGCTTATACAGAACATTAATTTGTTGAACATAGGTGTTCGTATCAGGAAGTGATTCAACAGAGATTGCATCCTCTGATACAGGGAAAAATAGAGGGCTTTCATGAAGAAAAACATTTAGATCCTCAACGACCTCTTCCGCCTCCTCTATGCCGGAGGTTACAAAGAGTATCCCTCCTTTTCTGGAAAGGTCCTTGTCGCTTGCCAGGCCGGCAATTAGAAAAGCAGCCGAAGAGCCCCATAATCCCTGAACATGACAATCCTTTCCAGATTTCAGATTGCCTGCTATCTGTTTATACTTTTCGTTTTTATGAATAAGTTTAAGCATATTTTTCACAAGGAAATTATACTTTCCTTTTTGTAGCCGGGCAAGAGTTTATGCTCAAGTGAATGTCAGAGAATTATTCTTTCTTTGATGGGAGAGTTTTCACTATACAGTTTGCATGACAAAATCCGATGACTTCATACCACCACCTCATTTTTTCTTGACTTTAATGATATGTATATTTATCATTTCATCACATCACTTCTAAAAGCATAAATATTTATCCACAGCATTGTGCGGATAAATCTCTGATATAGTTTGTTTTTACTTTAATGTAAATTATACTCATCTCAAAATTGTTTTCGGAGAATAGCCAAAAACAATTCTGCCCGAGTATAACTGCAACCAAGATTTGGTTTCTTGAAAAGCCAGAAACCAAATCGGTTTTAGTATACATGAACTGTCTTGCCAGAGAGACATTCTCAAATAAATAGTGTCCATGTTTTCCCGGATTGCAGTAGTGTAATCCCTCAAAAAAATCGATGATCAAGTAGAGAGCTTCCTATCTTTGATCTTGCCATAATTGTATTAGATCGGCATTCACGAATCTTATGTTTCAGATTTATCTAACCTGAAAGGAGAATATTGTGAGTAAAACTCTGGCAGAGGTACGAATTGCACTATTTGGTCCCAGCTCTTCGGGCAAAACATCCTTGCTTGCAAGTTATTACGGCAATCAACAAAAAACCGACTTTGAGGAAAGGCATGGTTATCATCTAACAGTTGAAGATACATCGGCAGGCAATAGGCTGTTATCAAGATACTATAAAATGGAGGAAGGGGATTTCCCTCTCGGCACAGATACTTTTGAGGAATACTGCTTTGGCTTCAAGGTACATGAACTAACTGAGCCCAGTTTTAAAATAGTATGGTATGACTATCCCGGTGGGTGGTGGGAAAACACTCCGAAAGATGAAAACGAAAATCAAGTTCGCAGAGAGACATTTCGTAATTTGCTTCAAAGTCACGCGGGTATCTTACTTGTAGATGGTGAGCAATATAATAAACGCGGAACAGCCTATGTACATTATATCTTTGATCAGTTTAAGAACGAGATCAGGCAAATTAAGGATTGTCTGGCAAGTGAGGGCAAACCAATAGATGCCTTTCCAAAACAGTGGGTTGTTGCTATATCAAAAGCGGATATCCTTCCGGATAATATTACCGCAGAAGACATTTGTAATAAAATTGTTGCTGATACCAAAGACCAGTTAGAAGGCCTTAAAAAAGCGGTTGATTCGGAAGATTTTGGCTGTCAATATATGCTGATTTCATCTGCAAAGGGCGAAGGGAAGAAGGTTATAAACAGCCATCAATACATTGGTCTTCAGCTAATAGCCCCGGTTGTATTACTGGGCATTTTAGCTGAGTGTGCACAAAAGATAAGTAGAAAACAAGTTTATGGGCCTTTTGCGGGAATATTCCGAAAACTGCAGAGCTTAATTGGTTCTATAGATAAGATTGATAACTTCCTTCCAAAGAAATATCAATTAGTATCACATCTGATTAAGTCCATGCATATTCATGAGGGACTTGATAAAGGAGAAGCCTTTTTTCGGGAAAAACTGTCAAAGGCTGCACAAAAGGGGGAGAAAACAGACGCTGCTGTCGCGGCAATGAAATTAGAATTAATCAGTAGTGCCGCTCAGCATGCATTTTATCGAAAGCAAAATAATGATCAAGACAATGCAAACTCATAATGCCAACGTGAAAATCAAATTAAATCATCTGCTATGGAGATCCAGAAGTAAGGGCCAGGATTATCAATTCATAAATTCACCTGAATCTCCTTCTATTGACGGATGGTTCACGGTTTTTAACGAAATATTTTCTGATCGTGAACCGGGCAGGGATCCGAAAAATATTATCGGAAAACTTGTTGTACCAGGTAATGATAGCCAATCTGAATTTTTTCAGTTCATTGCAAGTTACTTCATAGACGATAAATATTTTGACGCCAGCGGAAGGCCTATAAAGCAATATTTAATCTGGTTCCACCAGGGATATGAGATTTCTCAAATAAATAAATTGTTATCAGATGACTGGGGTAAAGATCTCATCTCTTCTTCCAGAGAAATATATTCTGCTTTTTATGAATCTTCAGATAATTCTAAATTTGCTCAAGAGGAGTACGTTGTTATTAAGAGATCTAGCGCTGATTTGCAAAAATTAGATTTCGAGGATATAGGGGAGATACAATACGGATTCCCTGCAATCGGTCTTATTCCTCACCAACCTTTATACAACAAAATAATAGTGATAATAAAGAAGTTATTCGAAAAGGTAATACGTTCATAAAAGAAACACTCTTACATCATCAGATATTACCATCCTGTTATCTATTACCACTGTAGCGGAAACCTTCAGGTTTCCACAACATCGCTCCTTAACTTTAGACACTTTAGTTCACTTCACGCTTTAGGAACTTATTTAATCTTTTAGCTCACCGCAGTCGCTAATGGTGACCTGTTTCGATGGCTCGCCCATTCGTGATCCCAGAGCCTCTATCTTTTTGACTATATCCATGCCCTCAGTTACCTTCCCAAAGACAACGTGCTTATCGTCAAGCCATGGGGTGACGACAGTAGTGATAAAAAATTGTGAACCGTTTGTGTTGGGACCCGCATTTGCCATTGACAAAAGCCCCGGTTCAGTGTGCTTGAGTGTGAAGTTTTCATCCTCAAATTTTGATCCGTAGATCGACTTGCCGCCTGTCCCGTTATGATTTGTGAAGTCACCACCCTGGATCATAAAATCCGGAATGATCCTGTGAAACGTGCTATCCTTGTATCCATAACCTTTTTCTCCTGTACATAAGGCACGGAAATTCTCTACTGTAATTGGAACAACATCCGCGTGCAACTCAATCACTATCCGTCCAAGTGCTTCACCATCTGTTTCAATATCAAGAAAGACGTTTACCGGTTCCATAATTTATCTCCTTCTTCTTTAATGTTAACAAAAAATCCAATTCCCTTTTTTGACCATTCTTTATACCATTCACAGATATAAAATTAAATGTAATTCTTGAATCCTTAGTTGTGGCTCAGCGAAGAGAATAAAAGCGGACTTGACCTTTCTGCATAAATCTTTACAATGCGCAGATGTGGCGGCTCATAAGAGATTAAGAGCTGTCCATGTTTTTCACACATCTATAGTATTCGGCTATAATCTTTTTAAGGAAATACTTAATGAAAAGAAAACTGTCACTATTTGCATGTATAGCGATATTTATTTCGCTACAAACAGGTTGTATTCAAATGAAAAGTTTGGACTTAAAGGGTTTGGACTTTATGAGAATGGATGAATTTCACTCTCAAGTCCAGTCTCAAGAACTTCAAACTGATGGATATGTGCAAAAGGTTGACAGCTTTATTATAGTACTGGATTCGTCATCATCTATGGGTACTGTTTACGAGGATGATGTTGCCGAGCGATATTCCCGGTTTATGATTGCCAAAGATATTGTTAGTAGAATGAATAATACAATTCCTGAAATGGATATCCAAGGGACCCTTCAGAGATTTGGTTACGGTTTTTCAGCAAAGGGAAAATTGACAGAGGCAGTATATGGGCCGACTGCATATTCCACATCTGATTTGGAATATGCTTTACAAACTATTATAACTCCCGGGGGCCATAGTCCTGCCGGGCTTGCCATTGGAGAAACAAGTAAAATTGTAGGTTCTACTGAAGGCAAGAGTGCCGTAATTGTCATAAGCGATGGTGAAAAGCTGAATGATGATCCTCTTATGAAAGTTAAGACTTTGAAAAACCAGTTTGGAGGCAGAACATGCCTTTATACGATTTGGGTGGGAAGTAAGACGGAAAGCAAAACTTTTATGGAAGAGATTGCTGCAGAAATGGGATGCGGTTTCTCTGTAGCAGCTGATGACATTGCAACAAGTGAAGGTATGGAAGATTTTGTAAGAAAAGTATTCTTTGCCAGGGACAGTGACGGAGATGGTGTCCCGGATGATGAAGATGAATGTCCTGGCACTCCTCCCGGAATTCAAGTTGATGCTGTAGGGTGTGCTGGAGACAGTGATGGAGATGGTGTTACTGATGATATAGACGTGTGCCTGGGCACTCCAAAAGGAGCTATTGTTGATCAAAGAGGTTGCTGGGTTGTCAAAGGTGTAAAATTTGACTATAAAAAGTGGGATGTAAAACCTCAGTTCAATACAAA
>CAYTLC010000049.1:0-15086 GCA_964438395.1 uncultured Candidatus Scalindua sp. | reverse complement strand
CCCGGAACCGGGCTTGGCCAGGCATATGTACATACAAATGCCGGTCAACATTACATATTGGCATCGGAGGGGGGGCATGCAGACTTTGCACCTACAAACGAACTGGAAGCAAAGCTTTTTCAATATTTAATGTCAAAGCATGATCATGTCAGCTACGATCGCGTTCTTTCTGGTCCGGGGCTGAGTAGTGTATACACATTTTTGAAGGAGACCGGTTTTGCACCGGAGCCACCAGAATTAAAAAAACGATTACGTGAAGAAGATCCCGGTACGGTAATTACTACTACCGGAAAAGCAGGTGAGTATGAACTCTGTGTCAAAGCCCTTGATATTTTTGCTTCTGTCCTGGGTGCGCAGGCAGGCAACATGGTGCTTACTTTAATGGCAACAGGTGGTATTTATCTCGGTGGTGGGATCCCGGCAGGAATTTACAAAAAACTGGCAGATGGCACCACGGTTGATTCCTATTTAAAAAAAGGACGGTTATCGTATCTGGTAGAAAAAACACCATTATATGTTATCCTTGATGATCATACTGCGTTACTGGGAGCTGCGTACATTGCTTCCGAGTCTTAATCTAATTATATAAAACTTATATTATTTGAAAGTGGATAGGGGAAAATGAAAGAAAAAGAAAACCTGGATCAGTTATGCATAGATACCGTACGAACATTATCAATAGATGCAGTTCAAAAAGCTAATTCAGGACATCCCGGCGCCCCCATGGGTCTTGCACCTGTAGCATTTAAACTTTGGGACAAGTTTATGCGTCACACTCCTCAGAACCCTGATTGGCCTAATCGAGATCGTTTTGTGCTCTCCGCAGGACATGCGTCCATGCTTTTGTACAGTATATTGCACATCTTTGGATATGATATCAGTCTTGACGATATTAAGAATTTCAGGCAGTTGCATAGTAAATGTGCAGGTCACCCTGAGTATGGTATAGCGCCAGGTGTAGAGGTGACTACCGGGCCTCTTGGACAGGGTGCTGCAAACAGTGTTGGAATGGCGATGGCAGAAAGATGGCTCCAGACATATTTCAATCGTCCCGGTCACGAGATAATTAATTATAATATTTTTGCCATCGCGGGTGATGGATGCATGATGGAGGGTATTTCAGGTGAAGCGGCATCTCTTGCAGGGCACCTCGGTCTGAGTAACCTGGTATGGCTTTATGATAATAATAATATTACTATTGAAGGAGAAACATCGCTGGCATTCAGCGAAGATGTTGCCGTTCGGTTCAAGTCTTACGGTTGGAATGTTCTACATGTTCAGGACGCTAATGATCTGGGACTGCTGGAGAAGGAGATTCAAGCGGCTGTAAATGAAGCGAATCGACCGTCAATAATAATTGTTGATAGTCATATCGCATACGGCAGTCCCAATAAACAGGATTCGGCAGGCGCTCACGGCTCACCTCTGGGTGAAGATGAAATAAGGGCGACGAAGGAAAATTATGGCTGGGATCCGGACAAAGTCTTTTATGTTCCTGATGAAGTGGAAACGTTTAAAAAAGAGATGATAGCAAAGGGTGCAATGCGGGAAGAGGAGTGGAATAGAAAGCTGAAAGCGTATGCGGAAGCACATCCAGATCTGGCAAAGCAATTTGATATGATGCAGAAGGGTGAACTGCCGGAAGGTTGGGAAACTATTATTCCGGAATTTCCGGCTGATGCCAAGGGTCTTGCTACCCGTGAATCAAGCAGTAAAATATTAAATCCAATCGCTGATAAGATTCCGTGGTTCATGGGAGGCTCTGCAGATTTGGGGCCTTCGACAAAGACCTACATAAAAGAAGCTTCAAGTTTCAATAAAGAGAACTATGGCGGCAGGAATTTTCATTTTGGTGTTAGAGAGCATGCTATGGGGGCTATTATAAATGGTATGTCTTTGAGCAAGCTCAGAGCATACGGTGCTACGTTCTTTGTCTTTTCAGATTATGTACGTCCCGCAATTCGCTTATCTTCTTTAATGAAACAGCCTGTGGTCTATATCTTTACTCATGACAGTATTGGAGTTGGTGAGGATGGGCCGACGCATCAACCGGTAGAACACCTTGCATCATTACGTGCAATGCCGGGCTTGGATGTCATTCGCCCCTCAGATGCCAATGAATTGTCTGTGATGTGGAAGTATATCATGGGGCTCAAGGATCGTCCGGTTGCTCTTGTCTTAAGCAGGCAGGGTATGCCGACTCTTGACAGATCAAAACACGCTCCGGCTGATGGAGCGTTAAAAGGGGCATATATTCTGATTGAAAGTGACGGCACGCCTGACGTTATCCTGATAGGTACCGGTTCTGAGATAAAAATATGTCTTGATGCATACGAGCAATTGACAAATGAAGGAATTAATGCAAGGGTAGTTAGTATGCCGTGCTGCACTCTTTTTCAAAGTCAGGATAGAGAGTACCGGGAGAAAGTATTACCACGTTCTGTAAAAGCACGAATTGTAGTTGAAGCAGGATCTACTTTCGGTTGGCATGGTTATACAGGAAGAGAAGATGATTGCGGCATATTCGGTCTCAAAGATTTTGGGGCTTCTGCACCGGCCGGAGAGTTGTACAAAGAATTTGGTTTTACTACAGAAAGAGTAGTACAGGTGGCAAAGAACGTTATAAAAAAACAAAAACAGTAATATACTTTAACGTTCCCCGGACAGAAGGCGCCGAGGACAAGGAGTCGCAGAGTGCCAATATGAATAAAAATATTCATGCCTATCCAAATAAGGAGAAGCTTGTAGCTGCGACTACAGAGCGTATCGCGGATTGCATGGAACAGGCTATACAGAAAAATGGTTTGTGTAACATGGCACTATCAGGCGGCAAAACTCCTGGTGGAATTTTTTCTCTGTTAGCCTCAAATCCTTACCGGGATCGCTTGGATTGGAGCAGGCTTCATATTTTCTGGGGTGATGAACGGATGGTTCCTCCGGAGCATCAGGATAGTAATTTTAGACTGGTGCGGGAAACACTCCTTGATCATATCAAAATGCCAGATGAAAATGTCCATCGGATGCGAGGAGAGATTGCACCGGAAGAGGCAGCTGCAGAGTATGCCGAATTGTTACATGACCATTTTAAAGATAGCCCGCCATGCTTTGATCTTATGTTGCTAGGATTGGGAGAGGATGGCCATACCGCTTCACTCTTTCCTGAGACTGACGCAGTTGAAGAGTGTGAAAAGCACGCGGTTGCAGTTTTTGTCCCTAAGTTAGATGCATGGCGAGTAACGTTGACGTTGCCTGTGCTTAATGCTGCCAGAAAGATTCTGTTCCTGGTGTCAGGAAAATCTAAATCTAAGATGGTACAGCGTATAATGAGTAATAAACAACCTGCTAAAGAAATCCCTGCAACTATGGTTAATCCACAAAACGGTGAGATTCATTGGATGATGGATTCTGAAGCAATGGTTTTGATTAATAAAAGTGCAAGAGAGGTAATGTTCCCTTTTTAGAGAAATTCAGTGAGGATAAATAGTAATTATGAGTAAACAAGTATTTGGTCTGATTGGCCTGGGTGTTATGGGTCAGAATTTTATACAGAATGTTGAACGCAATGGCTTTAGTGCTGCTGTTTATAACCGATCTGCTGAAGCAACAAAAAAATTTATTGCAGGTCCTGCAGCCGGCAAAAACATCAAACCCTCATATACATTAGAGGAGTTTGTTGGCTCACTGGAAAGTCCACGCAAAATCATGTTACTGGTTAAAGCAGGCGCACCTGTTGACGCGACTATCCAGCAGCTCGTTCCTCTGTTAGACAAGGGTGATTTGATTATAGACGGGGGAAACTCTTTTTTTACTGATACAGAAAGACGGGCCAAAGAGCTGGAGTCTCAGGGATTCAATTTTTTTGGAATGGGAGTATCCGGTGGAGAGGAAGGTGCGTTGTGGGGGCCGAGTCTGATGCCTGGTGGTTCCAGGGATGCTTACAAGGAAGTTGAACCGATTATGAAGGCAGTTGCCGCAAAGGCTGAGGAGGATGGAGAATCTTGTGTAACATATATTGGTCCTGGTGGATCAGGCCATTATGTTAAGATGGTACATAACGGTATTGAGTATGGTGATATGCAGCTTATTGCGGAAGCTTATGATCTGCTTAAACAGGCACTTGGACTTTCTGCTCAACAATTCCATGAGATTTTTGATGAATGGAATAAGGGAGAACTTTCATCATTCCTGATAGAAGTAACTGCAAATGTTTTCAAAAAAGTGGATGAGGAGAGTGGCAAGCCATTAGTAGACGTAATACTGGACAAAGCGGGCCAAAAGGGTACTGGTAAATGGATGAGCATAAATGCCTTGGATCTGGGGTCTGCGATCCCTACAATAACTGCAGCGGTTGATGGAAGGATTCTGTCTTCACAAAAAGATGAAAGAGTAAATGCCGCGGGCATTTTGACCGGCCCATCTGGAAAATATACAGAGTCTTCGGGGCAAAAGCTGATTGACGCGGTGCGGGATGCTCTTTACGTGTCAAAGATTTGCTCTTACGCGCAGGGGATGAGTCTGCTTAAGCAGGCGTCTGGAAAATACAATTTTAATCTGGATCTTGGTACCATCGCAAGGATCTGGAGGGCAGGTTGTATTATCAGGGCCAGATTCCTTAATGATATAACAAATGCTTATAATCGTAACAAGGAATTACCGAACCTGTTGGTGGACGGGGAATTTCAAAAAGCCATAAATGAGCGACAGGTTGCATGGCGTTCTGTAATTAAAACTGCTATAGATTTGGGAGTTCCAATGCCGGCCATGAGTGCTTCGTTGGCATATTATGACTCTTATCGCAGTAAACGTTTGCCTGCTAATTTGATCCAGGCTCAAAGGGATTTCTTTGGGGCACATACATTCGAGCGTATTGATAAAGCAGGTGTTTTTCATGCTGACTGGGATGCAAAATGAATAAAGCTAAACCTTCTACTATTGTAATTTTTGGAGCGTCCGGCGATTTGACGAGACGTAAATTAATACCGGCCCTGTTTCAGGTGAGCCTGGAAGGTATGCTCGCAAAAGGGGCCAGGATAGTCGGGTTTGCCAGACGGGAAAAATCTCATGAACAATTTCGTGTTGAGATCGAAGAGGCGCTGGTGGAATCTGCCCGGTCCAGACCGAATGCAGGTTCTGCTGAATTAAAGGTCTTCAGCTCATCTTGTTATTACCAGACAGGAAGCTATGATAATAGCAAAAGCTTTCACGATTTGAAGGAGTTGCTCGAAAGACTTGATAAGGAAGAGGGGGTACCTTCTGGTAAAGGCAATCGTCTGTTTTACCTGGCAACACCTCCAACTGTTTTCTCCGGAATTGTAGGAATGCTTGGTCAAACCGGACATATTGCTGATCCAAATGATGAAGACCGTTGGACCAGGGTAATTATTGAAAAGCCGTTCGGTCGTGATCTTGAAACTGCCTGTGCTTTGAATAAAAGCTTATCATTAATATTAGACGAGAGTCAGATTTATCGAATTGATCATTACCTTGGCAAAGAGACTGTTCAAAATATTATGGCATTTCGTTTTGGTAATAGCATATTTGAGCCGCTTTGGGATCGTCGTTACGTGAGTCATGTTCATATCACAGTTGCCGAAGCCGTATGTGTGGAGGGCCGTGGAGGCTATTATGACAGTTCGGGAGCACTTCGTGACATGGTGCAAAATCACATGTTGCAACTGTTGGCACTTATTGCCATGGAACCACCGGCCTCTTTCGCACCGGATGCCGTTCGCGATGAAAAAGTTAAGCTGCTGAGTGCTATACCGCCTATTGATGTCAGTGAAGTAAATGAGTGTTCCATACGTGGGCAGTATGCTGCAGGTACTATAGATGGAAAATTAATTCCTGATTATCTAAGGGAGAATGGCGTCCAGCCTAATTCTGTAACCGAGACTTTTGTTGCACTCAAGTTACATGTAGATAACTGGCGTTGGGCGGGAGTACCGTTTTACCTTCGTACCGGAAAGGCCCTTACAGAGCGGCTTACCGAAGTAAATATTGAATTCAGACAGCCACCTCTGGCCCTGTTCAGCCATATGCAGGATGACAAGGGAGAAGAGAGGGGCCGCATGAAACCTAATATGCTCTCTTTGCGGGTTCAGCCTAATGAAGGTATACGGCTATCGATAGGTATGAAGGTTCCAGGACAGAAAATGGTGTTAGAGCCACAAGATATGGATTTCAGTTATGAAGATGTGTTCGATGTGGAACCGGCGGGGGCGTATGAACGGTTGATTGTAGATGCTATACTGGGAGATACTACTCTCTTTATTCGTCAGGATGAAGTAGAGGCGGCATGGAGATTGGTGAATGGAGTGATTGATGGATGGTCAAGCGAAGAAGTGCCGCACATTCACCTTTATCGCGCCGGAACCTGGGGCCCATATGCAGCTGACGAGTTCATTACTAATGACATAAGAAGATCAAAGGCGCTGTAGTCGCTACTTTTCATAACGGTACTTCTTTTTAAGTAAACTCCCCCAACTGGTATTATAAGGGTGAACCTTATGAACTGTTGCCTGTCCTTGTACAAGAGGCCTTCCTTCATTGGCCCACTTAAAGATTGAGCCTTCCAGGTTGTATACTTTCGCAAAACCCATATCCTGTAATTTTCCTGCCAGAATGGATGAACGATAACCTACGGAGCAATAGACGACTATAGGATTGTCCGGTTTGATATCTGTTAGATAATTCAAGGGGTCTTTACTATTGTAAGGAATATTCTTTGCTCCGGAAATATGACTTACACTAAATTCTTCCTTGCGTCTTACGTCAATAAGAATTACCGGTTCTTTGTCAGTGTTTGTTAGCCACGATTGTAACTCCGCAGTTTGTATTTGTTTAACATCCGGATATCTGTTTCTGATATCACTTATCACTTCTACCCAGGTTAGTGTTTCCTGGTTATGTGAACATCCTGTCATGGTTAATATTAAAATAAATAAAAAAAATATTCTTTTTCTCTTCAAACTGAGTATTTCCTCACGAAAACAAGGTTTTCATGTGCATGAATATTTAGTTTCTGCAGATCAATACCAAAGCAGACGTGTTCGATTATAAAAGCGGAAAGTTTAGTATTCAAATAATTAAATATCACGTCTATGTAACAGTTATAGATTCATCTGCACAATTCTATTCGGTTTTCAATTTAATTAGGTAATGCTGGGTGAAAACTGGGTAATTTCACCAATAAACTATTTTGTTTTTTCCTTGTCATATTCTTCGGAGAAATGACTTCTTTTCGTATCATATTGACAAGTACGTGTTTACGTTTGATAGAGAAGGACAGTATGAATAATTGAAGTCTTTGGCATGTGGAATGCTTTAATACACTAACAGAAATTATATCTGGCTGATATCTGTGGTTTTATTTGAAAAAGGAGGCTGTACATGTTCGAAGAAATTAAAAAAGAGCATACCGTTATTATTGACAATCTTATGAATATGAAGAAATTGAATATTCATACAAAAGAGGGTCAGTTGGGACTGTTGTCAACAAAAAATGACATACTTACGCACATCAAAAACGAGGATGAAAATTTCTATCCTGTTCTTAAAAAGACGGCGGAGTCAAATAGTGAATTGAGAGAAACGCTTAATGCATTTGATAAAGACATGTCTGTGATATCAAAATATACGCTTGATTTTTTTGAATCAATTTTTACAGAGAAAGGGATAGACCTTGAATTGGCACTGGAAAAGTTTGTTGAAGTTCATACTACCAGGATAAAGAGAGAAGAAGCTATACTTTATGCAAAATGCGGTAACGCAGTTTCAAACCAATCAGGCAACCTGGCTGCTTCTTGAAACAACTGTGATGTTTGAATGCTTCGAGCGTAAGTCAGATCTGTTGGTTGAGGCTGGATAGGTTCAGCTTCGGTAAGATTACGACAATCTTAGTGTGGACAGAATTGCTGAGCAATAAATATCACAGATTTTTGTTTCCGTCTGCATCAAACCATAACTCATCCACATCATTTCTGTGAATTCTGATATTTATTTTTCCTTTAGCAATATACGAAGATAATTCGTTGATATTGCCTATTGCAAAGGAAAGGAACTCCGGATCGTTTATTTCATCTCTGAGTATTTTTTCATACATTCTAAAGGCGGCTTCTACATCGACTTTGCCATTGCTGAGAGCAGTAACTACCTCTGCTAATTTTGATATGCAATCCGGGGAGATTTGGTGAAAATATGCTCTTTCTTCAGGTTGGGCCCAATCGGATTTTGTTATCATCAGACTATTCCTCCTCTTCTTTTCAGTTAGTGGTTCTGCTAACTTCCTGCTCCAGCCCGAAAGTATGCATCCTGACAGGAACTGTTATTATGGCGGACTCGGTTAATCTTTAAGTTTTTTTCAGTTTCAAATAATGAAATAAATTTGATTTCTTATTTATTACCGTCTTGATCTTTCCTTTGCTTGAGGTTAGTACCGTCATTACACCCGGGCCATGGCCGGCAATAACACAGTCTGAGTGAACTATGATGCCTATCGAAACGGCGTCAGTCTTGTAGATTCTCCCATAGGTGTGGTCTGCATCTGCAATAGCTACGAAGTCACCAAATCGAAGAGTATCGAGGCCGAATTTTTTTACGATTTTTTTGTCAAACATCTGAATATCATAATCTCCTGAATAGCTGTGGTTTGAGCCAAGTCCAGAACCCATAATTGCTGCCGGAACTATGTGGGTTACAGGAAATGTTAGGTTTTTTTTCACTTCTTTTACTGGTATCTTCGATAAGAGGAGGGGAGATATATTCATTACGTGTATGTCCGGATAGTAGTTTGTCAGTACTAATCCTGTTCCGTGTGCCTTGATCTGCATCCTGTCACCTACTACCATCTTCTCAAGGGCCTTTGGTGGAAAATCAACTATCACATGTTCTATGCCGCCGTGTTTTCCCGTTACAAAACCTTTGGCACCCTTGGCATCCCCTGATACAACTGTTACCACATTTCCGGCGCATGCCAGTGTGTTGAGCCCGGCGTTTGGTGACCAGCTTCCTGTAGGTTTTTCTGTATTTGTTATGCTGACTCCCGGCTCTACATGATCGGCTGCCCAGCCAATTGCCGGATCACCTATCCTCACGTTGTAAGTAATTCCTCCAACACTAGGAAGGACAAGTGGTTTGCCGTCGGCGCTGATGACGTATGGTGTGTTAGCAAAGGTAGGGCTTGATATCTGTCCTATCACTGATTGCATGACTAATTTATTTTCGTTTGTCTTGATCAATCTTATAACTCCTTTAGTTTATAGTCTGGTGTTTTGAAAAGTAATAAACGAAGTCTATATGGCTTTCTTTTGCAGGCGCTAAAGCCTTGCTTAATATTAAACACTATATGTCAGATTAACACATTTATCTCTATTCTACCAAATAATTTTAAGCACTAATTGAGGCTTGACCACCGAACCTTATTGATGCTATATTTCCGTAGTTCAGTAATCATTAATAATGTTATATTTGAGTGACAGGTTTTTAACTGAAAAAAGCGATGGAAACATACAAAGATAAACTTGCCCCATGGGAAAAGAAGAATGCATATTACAGTAATGTGCAGCTTGGCAAGAAAGTAAAAGATATGAAAGCAATCTTGAAGGATCAGACGGAAGAGATGATTGCAGCTCAAATTAATTCGGCAGAGGAAATCGTTGTAGGTCAGGGTATAACGGAAGATATGCTTCAGGAACTTGATTATGATAAGAAAAGTGTTGGGCAGGGGATGAGTGGGTTGAAGGCGGCATTTGAGTGGGGAATATCTGACGTCGTCTGGTGTATAGAAAAAAAGACAGAAGAGTTGCAGAACGTTATGATGGAGATTTATAAGGTTCCTGATGGGAAAATGGATCAGCTCAGGCATAGTGCAGATGATGCTTTTGCCAGGGGTGACATGGCGGAGGCTATGGAGATATTTGCTGAAATTGAATTGTTGATCAAGGATGATTTTTCTATTTGTATTAATTATGGAATGATTTACCTTTTTCATACAATAGATAAGGAAAGGGCTTTGGGCTACTTTGACAGAGCCATAAGATATGTCAGGCCGTATTCTACTTATTACACAAGTTATGCGTTATTATATAAGGCGTTAATTAATCGTGATCTTGGCCTTATAGGAGATGCCGAAAGATGTGCAAGCGAGGCTGTTAGCCTTTCGCCTGGATTTGCTGAAGCGATGTATCAGAATGCTCAGTATAATGCTATTATGAACAGGCCGGAAGAAGCTATTCCATTATTAAAGAAGGTTATTAAAGAAGATATTGTTTATTGCTTAAAGATTTTGTGGGAACGGGACTTTCAGCCGATAAGCGCTGAGATTGCGGAACTATATGAGGAACTCAGGAACGAGAAAAACGAAAAAATAAAAGAAGCGTTGGGAGAAGCGAAAAAAAATGTAATTAAGTTAACTACTGTGGCAAAAGGTATTAAGAAGTTAGGCCATGATGTACCTGAGGACTGTTCAGTTGAATTATTGGAGGAGGGAAACAGTGAAATAAATAAATTGGTAAACAATAATTCGATTTTTGATGCGCATTATGCGGGAATACTGCTTCCGCTTTTGTCTAAAAAATTTGCACGGCAAAAGGAGCTTTTAAGAAGGAAAGGCAATGAAATATATATAGACGTTGATCGTCAAATTCAGGATTTAAGTGCCGGGGTGAGTGGAAAAAAGAAGAAAGGTGGTACTATAACATTCTTGATTCATTTTCTATGTGGGCAGGTTGTCGCCTTGCCGTTTGGTTGGTATATTGGAGTACCGTTGGGAATATGTATAACAGAAGGCCTTCTCTTCGCGATATGTTTTTATATAAATGTCATACAGCCACAATCCCAATGGAAAGATATTACCGCCAAGCAAAACGAGAAAGATAAGATCGAGGAAGTTGTAAAAAAATTATAGATGGAAATCTTTGATATACTCCTCTCCACGATCTTACTAAGGCCATATGTTTTTCTGTTATTGGGGCTTTATTTAGTAGCCGGTAGTTTTCAGCTTGGGCTGAAGAGGATAGTCGTCTTTACCATACTGGCTTATTTTATCGCTTTCATTTCTGAGTACACATCTACCCGCATCGGTATCCCTTATGGCTTTTACCATTATACGGGTGCAACTCATGGGAAAGAGTTGTTTATTTCTAATGTTCCTTTTATGGACTCGCTTTCGTATTCATTCCTGGGGTACTTTAGCTATTCTCTTGCCTTGCTGATAGTTTCACCGGTAACTAGGAAAGGGTGGAAATTTGAACTGTCGCATCCTCCCTGGTATTCAAAAAAGATACTCTTCCTGGCCTCAATATTGTTTGTGCTCCAGGACGTGTTAATAGATCCTGTGTCTCTCAGGGGATCCAGATGGTTCCTTGGGCAGATATATTACTACCCTGTAAGAGGATTGTATTTCGGCGTGACTCTCTCTAATTTTCTGGGGTGGTTTCTGGTAGGGCTTGCAATCATATATAGTTTTCAAAAGCTAGACTATAAGATGGGGTGGTCTAAAGAATTTGCCGGGAACGCTCTAATGGGTCCGATATTATATTTTCTGAATATGGTGTTTATTCTGTCAGTAACATTTTACATCGGTGAGTACTTCATAGGAGTGATCAGTCTCTCTATTTTCAGCGGACTTATTATTTTAACCATACTGAAAGTCCGTCATGCATTATCTAATAAGTACTAGTAGATAAAATCAATTCATATTTAGGAATTCAAACCTTTCGCTTTACCTACTTGACTTTCCGGGTCATGACAACGAAAAAAGCCTTGTAGTTTCAGGACGAAAACAGGGCGTTGAGATACCTCTGCTTTTTGCATATCCTCCTATAATCTCAAGTATTTATGTAAAACGGCACAATGAGCATGACTTCACTTGACAACATAGCATTATACTTGCTAAAATGTGTCCCGTTGTCAAAGTTGTCTTATTTATATTATTTCGTTAGGAAAGGGGATTTTCAGTATGAGGATTTTTATGAACTTTGTAGTTGTAGCACTGCTTGTTGCATTTTTTCACACACATAATGTTTCTGCTCAGGAGGCAATGTCAGTAGAAGATGCAAAAGCTGCACAGGCAAAATTAGTAGAGGCGCTGAAAGCATTAAAGAAGGAGATCAGGACCGAAGTTACCGTAGAAAACGGTGGTAGTATTACAGGAACTGTGAAGTGTAAAAGAGTCAAACACCCTAAGGATGTAGTTGTTTATATCGAAGAGGTCAATGGTAACGATTATCCTGCACCTGAAGAGAAGGGTATTCTGGATCAGTTGAATCTGACATTTGTTCCTCATGTTATGGCGGTACAGAAGGGTACAAAGATTGATTTCCCAAATAGTGATAGTGTCAGGCATAATCTTTACTCTCCGCCGGATTGTTGCAATCAGTTTAACCTGGGTACTTATGATGTCGGTGTTGTTAAGACTGTTAGTTTTGATAAGGTTTGTTCCATACCTCTTTTGTGCAATGTACATGCAGAGATGTCTGCATTTGTTTTAGTATTGGAGAATCCATATTTTTGTGTAACAGGAAAAGATGGCGTTTTCAAGATAGACAATGTACCACCGGGTACATATAAGGTAAGTGCATGGCATGAAAAGCTGAGAACTGTTACCAGCGATGTAACTGTTGAGGCAGGAAAAACAACAAATGCTGATTTTAATTTAAAGAAGAAAAAGTAAACAATGGGTTGCCAAACTACATCGGACGAAAAGACAATAACTGATGTTAAAGTTGTAAATCGAAGGAGAGTGCTCTATCTACTTGGTTGGGGCTTTATAGGAGTATTCCTTACTTCAGTAGTTGGTTCCGCCATCAGGTTCTTTTTTCCGCGTATTATTTACGAGCCTCCTACAAAATACAAGGTAGGCTATCCTCTTGAATATACTTTAGGAGTTAGTGAAAGGTTTAAAAAACAATTCAGGGTATGGATAGTTAGAGAGGTTGACAGAATATACGTGGTTCAGGCTAAATGCACTCATCTGGGTTGCACTCCTAACTGGCTGGCGTCTGAAGGAAAATTCAAGTGTCCATGCCATGGAAGCGGCTTTACTCCTGATGGGGTCAATATTGAAGGCCCTGCTCCAAGACCATTGGAACGGTTTAAGGTTGCTCTGTCTGAAGATGGGCAGATTATGGTTGATGAGAGTATAAGGTTCAGGGGAGAGCGTGATGAGTGGCAGAAACCTGGTGCATTTCTTCCGATTTAGTTGTTGGGTGTATATTTTTGGTAACGAAAGATAGAATTTGCTGTTTCAGACATTCTTTAGTCATAACGCTTTAGGTAGAACGGTGTAGCCGATTCAGGCTATACCGTTCGTTTTGCATAGATAGTATAATGCATTATCCGGTATTCTCCAGGGCGAGCATCTACTGATGCGAGGCAAGTCTTCCGACATGACTGGTGGGATTGCCTTTTTTCTGGTACAGATGAACAGGGGGTTGTGGTTGAGCGATAAAGACGAAAAAGACAAACTGGATATACGGGAATTAATTAAGACAAAAGGTGTTCCCGGTGCGGTTGTACATTCCATAAAAAATTCGCAGATTTGGCGTTCCTTTTTCCGTCATAGCCTTGTTGACACTCCAAAGACAAGGATGCAGACAATAATAAGTAATGTATTTCTCCATCTCCATCCTGCCAAGGTAAAAAGGCATGCTCCAATGTTCAAGTTTACGTGGTGCATGGGCGGCATAACCTTTTTTACATTCCTTGTTCTAACAATTACCGGCGTTGCCCTGATGTTCTACTATCACCCAAATGTAAGAGACGCATACTGGGATATGAAGGGATTGGAGAACCATGTGCCTTTCGGTCTACTCCTGAGAAATCTCCACAGGTGGGGCGCGCATCTAATGGTAATAACTGTATGGTTCCATATGTTCAGGGTATTTATGACGGGTTCTTATAAACCTCCAAGAGAATTTAATTGGGTGATAGGTGTTGTCCTTCTGGTCTTCACACTGCTTTTGAGTTTTACCGGATACCTTCTTCCATGGGACCAATTAGGCTTCTGGGCTGTAACAGTAGGTACTAATATGGCAAGGTCAACACCTGTTATGGGGCATGAAGGTCCTTTTGGTGAACTGCTTGGTATGACTGCTTATAACGACATAAGATTTGCGTTGTTAGGTGGATCAATGGTTGGTGGCAATGCTCTTTTAAGGGCGTATATATGGCATTGTATCGGTTTGCCGTTGATAGTTAGTATATTCTTAATAGTACATTTCTGGAGAATCCGCAAGGACGGAGGGATTTCCGGTAAGCTGTAAGATTGCTTAATAAAAGTTAATCATTAAAAGGAGAAGAAGTGGAAAACCTTTGGCACATAATAAGTAAACCTGACAATATTCCTATAGTCGGTTTGATGGTCTTGTTGGTTTTCTTTACGTGGTTGGCATTCAGTCAGGCATTTGAACATGACCGGCGAAGTGAAGAAGAGAAAAAATAGTTATTATTTGTACTATTTAGAGGAATGATTAAGTGGATTATAAGGTTGTCCAGGCTGATGAAAATTGGTTCAGAGAGAACATAAGTTGCCAATATGCTTGTCCTGTTAATACTCCCGCGTCCAGTTATATTGAGCGGATTCAGGAAGGGGATTATGATGGTGCATTGGGTTTGAACTATATGGCAAACCTGTTTCCGCATATTCTTGGCAGAGTATGTACGCATCCATGCGAGAGTGCTTGCCGCAGGGGTAAGATTGATGAGCCTGTATCAATCTGTTCGCTTAAAAGAGTTGCTGCAGATTTTGCAAAAAAAGAATATCCAAAAAGACGTTCAGCTGCAAAAAAAACTGGGAAGAACAAGAAGGTTGCCATAATAGGAGCCGGTCCTTCCGGGCTTGCTGCCGGTAATGATTTAGCTGTTATGGGGCACGATGTTACAATCTTTGAGGCGCTTCCTATGGCCGGCGGTATGTTAAGCGTAGGTATTCCTCCTTACCGATTACCATGGAATAAAATAGATGGTGCAGTTGACTGGGTTGAAAAACTTGGCATAAAGCTCAAATTGAAGAGTCCTATAAATACTCTGGAAAAATTTGATAAATTAGCCGAAAAATATGATGCTGTATACATAGCAGCAGGCGCGCA
>CAYTLC010000048.1:0-15524 GCA_964438395.1 uncultured Candidatus Scalindua sp. | reverse complement strand
AGACACGAGAGCACATATTGCTGGCGAGGCAGGTAGGTGTGCCTAAAATAGTTGTATTTATGAATAAAATGGACCAGCTGGAAGATCCAGAGTTGGTAGAGTTGGTAGAGATGGAAATTCGTGAGTTGTTGAGTAAATATGAGTTTCCTGGTGACGATATACCTGTAACCAAGGGTTCGGCGATAAAGGCTGCTGAGTGTGGTTGTGGTAAAAAGGAGTGTGAGCATTGCGGTCCTATACATGTATTAATGGATTCGCTTGATAGCTATATACCTGATCCTGTGCGTGAGACAGACAAGCCGTTTTTGATGTCTATAGAGGATGTATTCAGTATAAAGGGCAGGGGTACGGTTGGTACTGGTCGAATGGAGCGTGGAGTGCTGAAGGTTGGAGACGAGGTTGATATCGTTGGTATGGTAAAAGAGATCAGGAAGACGACTTGTACTGGGGTAGAGATGTTTAACAAGACGCTTGAGGAGGGGATGGCAGGAGATAATGTAGGCGTGTTGTTAAGGGGTGTAGAGAAGGATGATTTGGAGCGAGGTCAGGTGTTGGCGAAGCCGGGTAGTATAACACCGCATACAAAGTTTGAAGCGGAGGTGTATATTTTGACAAAAGAAGAGGGTGGTAGGCATACACCGTTTTTTAACGGATACAGGCCTCAGTTTTATTTCAGGACGACGGATGTGACAGGGGTTGCGACGTTGTTGGGTGGTGCGGAGATGGTGATGCCGGGAGATAATGCTAACTTGCTGATAGAGTTGATAACGCCTATAGCGATGGATAAAGAGTTGAGATTCGCTATAAGAGAAGGTGGTAAGACTGTAGGTGCTGGTGTTGTTACTAAAATTATTGAATAATAGAATTAGGGTGTAATGGCGAACTATATAACTTTGGCGTGTACAGAGTGCAGCAGCAGGAATTATAGAACAAGTAAGAAGGCGAAGCAGGTGGAGCGCTTGGAATTGAAAAAATTCTGTAAATTTTGCAGGGCGCATACGCCACATAAAGAGCAAAAAAAATAGAAAGAGAAAGGTCTGTAGCTCTAATCGGCTAGAGCACCGGATTCCAAATCCGGGTGTTGGGGGTTCGAATCCCTCCAGACCTGCCAGAATATTTTATCGATAGAGTAGCAAGTATGACATTCCAGATTTATAGAAAAGGTTTAGGTGTATACGCAAGGGGTGCAGTGGCGGGCCTTTTTGGTCTTGCTGCGATATTTGCATCATACTCTCTATATGGGGCGTTGATAGATCTTCCGGAGTTCTATGAAGGTGCCAGGGTTCCTTTGTTGGGTATTCGTTTGACTTGGGGTGGCGTGGGAGCGTGTTCTCTTTTTGTTTTGTGCTGCGCGTTTATCTGTGTGTTTACAACTGGTTTCGAGATTGGGCTTAGGGGGCTGGATAATAAGTCCAAAAAGGCAGTTGAGTTTTTTATAGAAACGCAGGCAGAGCTTCAAAAGGTTTCCTGGCCGGCAAGGAGCGAATTAATAGGCTCGACAATTGTTGTTGTAGTCTGTTTGGTTGTATTTGGGGTTTACATTTTTTTCGTTGACTGGGTGGTGTCAACCTTTATGAAGGCTATTGATATATTGTAAAGTGGTTTTTGCGTTCGGGTTTGAGGGGTAATAGCATAGAGTTTTTCTGGGTTTTGATCCATGCCTGTTCTAACATCGTTTGAGTCGCGCCAACCGTTTTTCTGCAAGGTACGCTTCTGTAGGGACTTAAATAATAGATATTTCTGTTGAACTTTTAGTTTTGCGCAAAAATTTTGATTTTGGATTATGGCAAAAAAGTGGTTTGTGCTTCGTGTTCAAAGTAACAAAGAAGATAAGGTTAAAGGCGATTTAGAAAAGCGTATCAAAATTCAAGGGATTGAAACTCTTGTGCCGCAGATTTTAGTTCCAAGCGAAAAGGTTTCTGAGATCAAAGGTGGAAAGAAAAGAGTTGTCGAGAGAAAGATATATCCGGGCTATGTAATGACGGAAATAGAGGTTGGTGAAAAAGGAGAAATTCCGGAAGAAGTCTGGTATATGATTCGTGACGTTCCTGGGGCGGGAGATTTTGTTGGTGGCGATAACCAGCCGATCCCAATGGAGAATAGTGAAGTCGATAAGTTGTTGCAAGAGGCGGAGCAAGGGGAAGATAAGCCGAAGGCAGAGATAGATTTTCATGATGGGGATCGTGTAAGGGTCAAAGAGGGTCCTTTTGAGAATTTTGAAGGAGTGGTTGAGGAGGTCTTGCCTACTAGTGGGTGTTTAAAGCTAATGCTTACAATTTTTGGGCGGCCTACTCCTGTAGAGTTAGAATACTGGCAGGTTGAAGTGTTATAGAGTGTACTTTATTTGTATAGGAGCTTTTACATGGCGAAAGAAGCTGTCGCTAAGATAAAATTACAAATTCCCGGAGGGCAGGCGACGCCAGCTCCTCCTGTTGGTCCGGCATTAGGGCAACATGGGGTTAATATAGGTCAGTTCGTTACTCAGTTCAACGAAAAGACAAAAGATGCGCAGGGAATGACATTGCCTGTTGAGATCTCCGTTTTTAAGGATAAGTCTTTTACGTTTATTATTAAGTCTCCTCCTGCAGCCGTATTGATCAAAAAAGCGGTTGGTATAGCAAAGGGCTCGTCTGAGCCGAACAGGGAGAAAGTGGGCAGTATTACGAAGGCGCAGGTTGAAGAGATTGCAAAAATAAAATTGCCAGACCTTAATGCGAGCAAAATTGATATGGCAGCAAGAATAATTGAGGGTACTGCTCAGTCTATGGGTATAAAGGTTGAAGGTTAGGAATATTTTGGTTTATGAAGGAAGCTAAATCATGAGGTCTAGAAGCAGGCGTTATAATGAATCGAGTAGGGCGGTTGAAAAAGCTAAGGAATATGAGGTAGACGAGGCGGTGTCGATCGTTAAGGCTTTTAAGAAGGCCAAGTTCGATGAGGCGGTTGATATTGTTATGAAACTGGGCGTTGATCCAAAGCACTCGGATCAATTGGTTCGTGGATCGTTCTCGTTGCCGAAGGGAATTGGAAAAGAAGTCAGGGTTGTGGTGTTCGCGGGTAGCGATGATAAGATAGCGGTGGCGCAGGAGGCTGGTGCTGCTGAAGCTGGTGGTGATGATTTGCTGAAAAAAGTAGAGGGAGGCTGGTTGGATTTTGATGTTGCGATTTCTACGCCAGATATGATGGGGAAAGTAGGTAAATTGGGTAGGGTTTTAGGGCCACAGGGCAAGATGCCATCTCCGAAGTCAGGTACTGTGACGAATGATATTCTTAATGCGGTAAAGGAGTTTAGGGAAGGGAAGATAGAGTATAGAACTGATGCTGGTGGAAATGTTCATGCGCCAGTAGGAAAGGTTTCTTTTTCTAGTGGAGACTTGGTTGAGAATATTGAGTCGTTTATAAAGCATATCGTTGGTAACAGGCCACCTGCGGCAAAAGGTACGTTTGTTCAAAAAATATCAATTTCATCTTCTATGGGTCCGGGTGTCAGGGTAGTTCTGGCTGCATAGTTAAAACTATTTTAAAGTTAAAAAATGTCTAAAGCGTTAAAAAAATTAATTGTAGAAGAACTTGTCACTGAGTACAAAGACAAAAAGAACCTAGTTTTAATAAACTTTAAGGGGATAGATGCTCAGCAGACCAATGTGCTTAAAAGAGATCTGAGTGAGAAGAATATTAATGCGAGAGTTGTAAAAAATTCTCTTGCTGCCATTGCGTTCAAAGAAGTGGGGATTCCTGAATTGGGACAGACACTTGCGGCGCCTACTGTTGTTGCGACACATGATGACGATCCGGTAGAGTTGGCTAAAACGTTAAAAAAGTGTTCTAAGGAAATAGAGGGTTTTGATCTTGTAGGTGGATGGGTGGATGGAGAGCTGATGTCTGTTGAGGATCTTGGTGTCCTGGCATCAATTCCGCCTAGAGAAGTGGTTCTGACGCAAATAGTATTTGCGTTCAAGGCTCCTGCGGTTCAGTTGGCAAACGTATTCAATGCTACGGCGAATAACCTTTGCCAGGTTCTGCATGCAATAAAAGAAAAAAAGAGTGAAGTTTAACATATAGTAAGACTGAAAGGTAAAAGGAGAAAATAATGACAACAGATACAGAGGTAGAGAAAACTGAGTATACTGAGAAAATTACACAAGTACTTGACCTGGTTGAAGGTATGAGCTTGCTTGAGGCTTCTCAGTTGGTAAAGGCATTTGAGGAAAAGTTTGGCGTTTCTGCGTCTGCCGCAATGGCTGTTCCTGTTGCGGGTGCGGCTGCAGCTGGAGGTGGAGAGGCTGCCAAGGAAGAAAAGAGCGAATTTGATGTTGTGTTGAAGGAGGTTGGTGCAAATAAAATTCAGGTTATTAAGGCGGTTCGTGCAGAAACGGCACTTGGATTGAAAGAGGCAAAGGCGTTGGTAGATGGTGCACCGAAAGCTATAAAGGAAGGCGTTGCAAAGGATGATGCTGAGAAAATTAAGAAGGCTTTGGAAGACGCGGGTGCAGTAGTAGAGCTTGCGTAATGCATTTATAATGTGTTTTGTTTGTAGAAAAAAGTATGAAAAAGTTGAACATAAGAAATTATAGTAAGGTTGCAGATGTGATTGAGTTTCCTAATCTGATTAGGACACAGACTAAATCATACTCTGCTTTTCTGCAGGAAGATGTGCTCCCGCACAAGCGTAAAGATCGTGGATTAGAGGCTATTTTACGGGAGACCTTTCCGATTATAAACTATGATGAGACGGTTTCCCTTGAGTATTTAAAATACGAAATCGGAAAGCCGCGATATACTCCGGATGAATGTAGAAAACTGAAGTTGATATACGGTAAGCCTCTTAGGGTTTGGTTGAGATTAAACAAGGAGGAGCCTGTTGAGGAAGCAGTGTACCTGGGAGAGATTCCGGTGATGATTGGTGGTGGTGAGTTTATAATCAATGGAACGGAGAGGGTTATTGTTACTCAGCTTCACAGATCGCCAGGTGTAGATTTTGTGGAGGACTTGAGTGCGGAAAAGAGGATGCATTCCTGCAGGATTATCCCGGAGAGGGGTAGTTGGATTGAGATGGAAGTTGGCAAGAAAAACGTATTAACCACGAGAGTTGATCAAAGTGGTAAGTTTCCAGCGACCTGTTTCCTGAGGGCAATGTCAGAAAAATATTCAAAAGATGAAGATATTATTAGGCTTTTTTATGATACAGAGACGGTTAATATTAAAGATTCTGCATCTGTAGCCAAGCTTAAGGATAAATATATAGTGGGTAGGTTGATAAACCCGCAAACTGGTGAAATTATATTGGAGGCTGGACGGCAAATCACTGAGGGTGTTATTGGTATAATTTCAAACTCAAATTTGAAGAAGGTTGAAGTTATTACAAATATGGTTGATCCGTTGATATTAAATACTTTGGAAACGGATTATACGGAGTCGCATGAAGATGCACTGCTGAAAGTCTACACGAGGTTTAGGCCTGGTAATCCTCAGCAGCTGGATAAGGCCAGGCAGCTTTTTCATGATAAATTTTTCGATTCAAAAAGATACAAACTTGGTCATGTAGGACGCTTCAGGTTGAATAGGAAATTGGGACAAGAGGTTCCTGTTGATGAGATGACGTTGAAGCCTGAAGATTATATAAACTGCATCAAATACATTACAACGCTTAGGAGTGATGAGGGAAGTATCGATGACATAGATCATCTTGGTAATAGGCGTCTTCGAACTATTGATGAGTTGTTTGGAGAGGAATTGCGTAAGGGTTTTCTTAAGCTTAGGAGGACTGTTCAGGAAAGAATGAATACCAAGGATTATGAGCTGTTGACACCGAGGATCCTCATAAACTCTAGAACTATATTTTCCGCAATAGAATATTTCTTTAGCCGTGGTGAACTTTCTCAGGTTTTGGATCAGACTAATCCTTTAGCGCAGCTTACGCATGAACGGCGATTAAGTGCCTTGGGGCCAGGTGGTCTCAATAGAAAGAGAGCTGGCTTTGAAGTCAGAGATGTTCATATCTCGCATTATGGGCGTATATGTCCCATTGAAACTCCAGAAGGTACAAATATTGGTTTGATTGCATCGTTAAGTATATATGCATCAACAGACGATTATGGATTTTTGATTTCTCCATACCTGAGAATCAATAAAGGTAAAATGACGGATGAAATTGTTTATCTTCGTGCTGATGAAGAAGAGGGTAAGCATCTTGCGCCGGCTGATACAAATGTATGTTTTGAGAAGAATGCTTCAAATACCGAGTTACTTGCGCGTTTCAGTGGAGATTTCAAGCTGGTAGACGCTAAGGACGTTGATTATATGGATGTGTCTCCTAAGCAGTTAGTAGGTGTCTCCACAAGCTTAATTCCGTTTCTTGAGCATAGCGATGCTAACAGGGCATTAATGGGCTCAAACATGCAACGGCAAGCTGTGCCTCTTTTGCGTACAGAACCCCCTCTTATTGCTACAGGGATGGAAAAGGTTGTTGCTCAAAATTCCAGTATGGTTGTTCGTGCGGAATGTTCAGGTACGGTTACTAAGGTAGAGGGAGATAAGATAGTAATTAACGATAGTGATACATATAATTTAAGAAAGTATGTCGGACTGAACGAGGGGACATGTTTAAATCAGAAGCCTATAGTTGTAGATGGGCAAAAGGTAAAAAAGAATGAGGTTATTGCAGACGGAGCTGCTACTTGTAATGGTGAATTGAGTTTAGGGAAAAACGTACTGGTCGCCTTCATGACATGGGATGGTTACAATTTTGAAGATGCTATGGTGATTAGTGAAAATCTGCTTAAGAAGGATTGTTACACATCGATCCATAGAGATGAGTTTGAGGTTGAAATCAGGGAGACAACTCTTGGTAGAGAAGAGTTTACCAGGGATATACCGAATGTTTCAGAAAAGGCACTCAGTAATTTAGACGAAAATGGAGTAATACGCATTGGAACACATGTAAGGCAGGGAGATATTCTTGTTGGGAAGATAGCGCCAAAGAGTAGAAGCGAGCTGTCTCCAGAAGAGAAGTTGTTGTATGCGATTTTTGGTAGAGCGGGAGAGGACGTCAAGAATGTCTCTTTGGAAGTGCCTTCCGGTGTCGAAGGAATTGTAATAAATACACAGCTTTTTTCTCGAAGAGCTAACCTTTCAGATGAAAAAAAGAAAAAAATTGAGGATGAGGCAGTAAGTGTAGAAGAAAAGTTTGATGAAGCTATATCAAAAGAGTTTGTCAAAATGGTTAAAGAGTTGGAGGGGGTCTTTGGTGGGGCTCTTGTAAGTCTGGAGACTGGCAAGCCACTTAAAGTGTCTAGCACAACAGAGGTTGCTCATGTTCTTGATTTGCAGCAGCAATTTGACATTAGGGCTTTTGATTCAGGTAGTAATAAAAAGAAAAGTAACAGCGCTTTAAATATTTGCGATGAATATAGTGGCAAAATTGAATCGTTGCAGGAAGATAAAAATTCAAAACTAAGTCAATTGAAAAGAGGCGATGAATTACCAAGTGGCGTGTTAGAGGTTGCAAAGATTTCTATTGCAACGAAGAGAAGGTTGTCTGTTGGAGATAAGATGGCAGGAAGGCATGGTAACAAGGGGGTTATTGCTAAAATACTGCCAGTGGAAGATATGCCATGCTTGGAAGATGGAACGCCGGTTGAAATGGTCTTGAACCCTCTCGGTGTTCCTTCCAGGATGAATGTTGGTCAAATACTGGAGACTCACTTGGGGTGGGCGGCAAAAAAATTAAATTTCCAGGCTGTTACGCCTATTTTTGATGGAGCTAAAGAATTTGAAGTAAGGGATACTTTGAAGGAGGCTGGGCTTCCAGAGGACGGCAAGGCTGTTCTGTATAATGGGCGTACGGGAGAGCCTTTTGATCAAAAGGTATGCGTGGGTTACATGTATATGTTGAAGCTGCATCACTTGGTTGATGAAAAAGTGCATGCCAGAGCAACGGGGCCGTATTCATTAATAACACAACAACCTCTTGGGGGGAAAGCAAGATTTGGTGGCCAGAGATTTGGAGAAATGGAAGTATGGGCATTGGAAGCTTACGGGGCTGCTTATAATTTACAGGAACTTCTAACAGTAAAAAGTGACGATGTAGAGGGGCGTACAAGGATATATGAGTCTATGGTAAAGGGTAAAAATACACTGGAAGCAGGGACTCCTGCTTCGTTCGAGGTGCTTTCAAAAGAGGTTGAGGGACTTGGTCTTGCCCTGACGCTGGAGAAAGAAGAAGTGATTTAGGCACATTCGGTTATTGTGGGATTTTCATTAAGTGAAAGTTTGAGATATTTGGTTTTTCCTCTATTTATTAAAATAATATAATAAAAGGATAAAGTTATGACAGTTGGTACATATGAAAAGATAAACGAATACAGTTCGGTTAGGATATCTTTAGCATCAACAGAGGATGTCAAGTCCAAGTCATATGGTGAGGTCAAAAAACCAGAAACTATAAATTACCGTACATATCGAGCAGAGAAGGATGGCTTGTTTTGTGAAAGGATTTTTGGTCCAGAGCGTAATTGGGAATGCTTTTGCGGAAAATATAAAGGAATAAAACATAAAGGTATTGTGTGTGATAGGTGTGGGGTTAAGGTAACTCATTCTCGCGTAAGAAGGAAGAGGATGGGGCATATTGGATTAGCAGCGCCAATCGTACATATTTGGTTTTTTAAGGCCATGCCATCGAGAATAGGAACGCTCCTGGGCATGAAAACTAATGTGTTGGAGAGGATAATTTACTTCCAGGGTTATATGGTCATAGATCCTGGTACCACACCGCTTAAAGAATATCAATTATTGTCGGTAGATGAGTTTGCAGAGGCTCAGGAATTATATGGAGAGAGTAGCTTTAGTGCGGGTATGGGAGCTGAAGCTATTCGAACAGTGCTGAAAAATCTGGACTTGGAGCAAACGTCTAAGGACCTCAGGGTGGCACTTGCAGAAACAAAATCTAAACAGAGAACAAAAGATATAATTAAAAGGCTGGCAATTGTTGAAGCATTTAGAGATTCTGGTAATGAACCAGAGTGGATGGTTATGGATGCTGTGCCAGTAATTCCTCCGGATTTAAGGCCTCTGGTTTTGTTGGAAAGCGGTGACTTCGCCAGTTCGGATCTTAACGATCTTTACAGGAGAATAATTAATCGAAACAACCGACTTAAAAAACTTATAGATCTTAATGCGCCAGAGGTAATAATCCGTAATGAGAAAAGGATGTTGCAACAGGCGGTTGATGCTCTGTTTGATAATGGGAGGGGGAAGCGTCCTATTTTAGGAAGCAACAGTCGTCCTCTAAAATCCCTGACTGATATGATTAAAGGTAAGCAGGGAAGATTTAGGGAGAATTTGCTTGGTAAGAGAGTTGATTATTCGGCACGTTCTGTAATAGTTGTTGGTCCAGAGCAAAAACTAAGTCAGTGCGGTATTCCCAAAAAGATTGCATTGGAATTATTTCAACCATTTATAATCAGGCGTTTAAGGGAAATCGGGCTAGCGGATACAATAAAAAGTGCAAAAAAGATGTTGGTAAGGCAAGATGAGGAAGTTTGGGATATTCTTGATGATGTGGTAAGAAAGCATCTGGTTTTGCTTAATAGAGCCCCAACATTACATCGTATGGGAATTCAGGCTTTTGAGCCGATCCTTGTAGAAGGGAACGCAATCAAACTTCATCCGTTGGTGTGTCGTGGTTTCAATGCTGACTTTGATGGGGATCAGATGGCTGTGCATTTGCCACTTTCTATTGAGGCTCAAATCGAAGCAAGAACACTGATGTTGTCGACTAACAATATTTTTTCACCTGCATCTGGAGAACCAGTGATTACTCCTTCACAGGATATTGTTCTGGGTATATATTATTTGACCACCATGGTAGCTGAAAAAGAAAACGAAGATAAACTGAGCAGCTTCAGTAATTATGATGAAGTATTAATGGCCTACTCTCTGAAAAAAGTAAAAGTTCATACTCAAATTAAGCTCAGATTAGACTCTAATAAAGTTGTCAAAACTGATGATACTGAGCAGGTTGAGAAGGGGTTATGTGCTACTACTGTAGGACGCGTTGTATTTAATGAAACCTTGCCTCCTGAAATGCCTTTTTACAACTATTCTCTTGATCATCAGTCAATAAAAAGCGTTATTCAGGATTGTTATAAAATACTAGGAAAGGGAGCGACTATCGACCTGTTGGATAAAGTAAAAGAGATAGGCTTTAAAGAGTGTACGAAGGCAGGTCTCTCGCTCTCAATAATGGATTTAAGAATGCCTAAGAAGAAGGTGCAGATCCTGGAGAAAACTCAGAAGGAAGTAGAAAAAACACAAAAATTATATCATAGGGGCATAATTACCGAGGGTGAAAGATATAATCAGGTTATTGATACTTGGACATATGCCGGAGAAATGGTAGCGGAAGAGATGCTGGACGAGCTTAAGAATGATATAAGAGATGGGAAGGTATATGTTAATCCGGTGTATATGATGTCTGCGTCTGGTGCCAGGGGTAGCACTCAACAGTTGAGACAGCTTGCTGGTATGAGGGGCTTAATGGCAAAACCGTCAGGGAAAATAATAGAGACGCCGATTAAGGCGAACTTTCGTGAAGGATTAAGCGTGCTAGAGTATTTCAGTTCAACGCATGGTGCGAGGAAAGGACTGGCAGATACTGCCTTAAAAACAGCAGATTCTGGTTATTTGACCAGGAAGCTCGCAGATGTTGCGCAAAATGTTATTATTACCACTCTTGACTGTGGGACTGTTAATGGAATTAGCAAGAGTGCAGTATATAGAGGGGATCGCGTGGAGGTTCCTCTTTACAGGGTTATAACGGGTAGAGTGTCCTTAAACAATATTGTTGATTTGGTTAAAGATGAAGAAATTGTAAAGGAAAATGAGCTTATTACAGAAGAGAAGGCAAAGAAGATTGAAGCGTTGGGATATGAAAAGATTCGTGTACGTTCTCCGTTGACATGTGAAGTCTCACAGGGTTTGTGTGTCAAGTGCTTTGGTATGGATCTTTCTAAGGGCAAGATGATAGAAGAAGGTACAGCTGCGGGGATAATTGCGGCTGAGTCAATCGGAGAGCCTGGAACTCAGTTAACAATGAAAACATTTCATATCGGTGGAACTGCAACGCGGTCTATTGAAGAGTCAGAAATAAGAGTGAGGAGAGCGGGTAGGGTTAATTATAGTGATAGCCTGAATGTGGTAGAAAATCCAGAAGGAGAAAACATTACTCTTAGTGGTAATGGAGAAATTATTATAGTTAATGATAAAGGCCGTCAGATTGAAAAACATGTTGTGCCGCTTGGAGCAGTGGTACTGGTAAAAGATAACGAAAAAATCGCTGTTAATCGGGCAATTGTCAAGTGGGATCCTCATATGACTCCAATTCTTGCAGAAATAGCGGGTAAGGTTCGTTTTGAAGATATAATAGAGAATAAAACAATGCGGAAGGAATATGACTCTGTAACGCGAATTAAAAGAAAAGTGATTGTAGAGCATAAGGGTGATCTTCATCCTCAAATAATTCTTGAGGATCGTTCTGGAAAAATCCAGGGACTTTACCCAATACCGGAAAAGGCGCATATAGAAGTAGAAGAGAATGCTAAGGTCGTTGCCGGTACGCTTCTAGCAAAAACGCCTAGGGAGATTGCGAGAACAGAGGACATAACTGGAGGGTTGCCTCGTGTGTCAGAGATTTTTGAGGCGAGAAGACCAAAGGATCCTGCAGTAATGAGTGAAATAGATGGAACAATAGAACTTGGTGAGAAGAAAAGAGGTAAAAGGACAATAATTGTTAAAGGTGACTCCGGGATGGAGGTAGAGCATCTTGTTCCTAGGGGTAAGCATTTGAGGGTGCACAGGGGTGATCGTGTAAAAGCAGGAGATGCGTTGGTAGAAGGTCCTCTTGTTCTTCAAGATATTTTGAGAATTTGTGGAGAAGAGGAATTGCAACAGTATACATTAAAGGAGGTTCAAAATGTTTACCGTTCGCAGAATGTGCCAATTGATGATAAGCATGTTGAGATAATTATTGGACAGATGCTAAGGAAAGTGGAAGTGAGCGAGCCCAATGATACGGATTTGCTGCCGGGAACAGTTCTTGATAAATTCAAATTTAAAGCAATAAACTTGGAGGCTGTGCAAAAGGGCGGCAAGCCTGCTGCAGCAGAGCCATTGTTGCTGGGAATTACTAAGGCTTCTGTTCAATCAGAGAGTTTTATTTCTGCAGCATCATTCCAGGAGACAACTAAGGTGCTAACTAAAGCGGCGCTGGAAGGAAGCAGGGATAAACTTGTTGGTTTAAAGGAAAATGTAATTCTTGGGCATTTGGTGCCAACTGGCACAGGATATAAACCGTTTCACAAGATGCTTAAGAAGAAAGAGCAAATAGAAACAGCTAGTGATAAAATTGAAGAGAAGGATGAGTTGTTATCAACGTTGTCTAATTGAGATAGAGGAGTAATAGATGCCAACCATAAATCAGTTAGTAAGAAAAGGTAGAAAAAAAATAAAAAGTAAGAGTAAGAGTCTTGACTTAGACAGGTGTCCTCAAAAGAAAGGCGTTTGCCTTCAGGTTATGACGCGGACACCGAAAAAACCGAACTCCGCTTTGAGGAAGGTTGCAAGGGTAAGATTGACTAACGGAAAAGAAGTTACAGGTTATATTCCGGGAGAGGGACACAACTTGCAGGAACACTCAATAGTCTTGTTAAGAGGGGGTAGGGTTCGTGATCTTCCCGGCGTTAAATATCATATAATAAGGGGTAGGTTAGACACTGCAGGCGTGGAGGGCAGAAAGCGCGGCAGGTCTAAATACGGGACGAAAAGCTCAAAATAGTTTGTAAGTTTATTTGTTAATTAATGATGTAGGAGATAATACATGGCACTGCAATATAGGAGTACAGAAGTTTTTCTTCGGCCTGATGTGCGTTTTAAAAGCATGTTGGTTACTAAGTTTATAAATAATTTAATGCATGAAGGAAAGAAGAGCGTTGCGGAAAAAGTGTTTTATCAAGCTATGGATGTATTAGGTACGAGGTTTGAGGACAAAGAACCACTTGAGGTATTTGAGACGGCTGTTGGTAATGTAAAGCCGTTGGTTGAAGTAAAGTCGAAACGAGTTGGAGGGGCGACTTATCAGGTGCCGCGTGAGGTGTCAAGGAAGAGACAGTTGTCGTTGTCTATAAGGTGGATTCTTGCTGCCGTGCGTAGTAAAAAGGGTAAGGCTACGTATTTAAAACTTGCAGATGAACTATCTGACGCATATAAAAAACAGGGTGTATCAATTACTAAAAAGGAAAATACGCACAAAATGGCGGAAGCAAACAAGGCTTTTGCGCATTTTGCGTGGTAACATTTAATTTGGTGTATTATGAAAAAAGAAAAACTGGTTAATCTTAGAAATATTGGAATTGCTGCTCATATTGATGCAGGGAAAACGACAACTACTGAACGTATTCTTTTCTATACTGGAAAGAATTTTAAGTTGGGTGAGGTTCACGAAGGTACTGCAACCATGGACTGGATGGAGGAGGAGCAAAAGCGTGGTATTACTATTACGTCTGCAGCAACTACATGCTTTTGGAATGATTATCAGATAAACGTAATAGACACTCCAGGGCACGTGGATTTTACCATTGAAGTTGAAAGGTCTCTAAGGGTTTTAGATGGTGCAATATGTGTTTTTTGTGGTGTTGGTGGAGTTGAAGCTCAAACCGAGACAGTATGGAGGCAGGCTAATAAATATAAAGTTCCGAGAATCTGTTTTGTTAATAAAATGGATAGAATGGGGGCTGATTTCATTAAAGTATTTAATGATATTAAAGATAAATTAAACAAAAATATCGTTCCAGTGCAACTCCCTGTGGGTAAAGAAAAAAACTTTGAAGGTATGGTTGATTTAATAAAAATGAAGGCTATAATAATTACCCACGAAGATGACAAGACTGGTTCTGAGTATGAAGAGCGCGAAATACCTGAGAATTTGTTGGAGGATGCAAAGCTATATAGAGAGATGATGCTGGAAGGCATTGCTGACAAAGTAGATTGGTTTATGGATAAATATTTAAGCGAGAGTGCCTTTAGTGAAGAAGAGATTGTGAGTGCTTTGCGCGAAGGAACCATCAAGTACGGTCTAATGCCGGTTTTGTGTGGATCGGCTTTTAAAAACAGAGGGGTTCAACAACTGCTTGATGCAGTATGTAGCTATTTGCCGTCACCTCTGGATATTCCCCCGGTAAAAGGTATAAATGTAAAAGACGATACTGATACAGAATTGAAGCCCACCGAAGAGGAGCATTTGAGCGCCCTCGCCTTCAAAATAGCTTCTGATAAGCATGGGGATCTAACCTATTTGCGGATTTATTCCGGGACGCTTACATCAGGGCAAAGGCTTTATAATCCGAGAGCAAGGAAGAAAGAGCTGGCAAGTCGTATCTACAGTATGCATGCAGATAAGCGCGAGCAGTTGGAAAGTGCTACGGCAGGTGATATTGTTGCAGTGGTGGGTTTTAAAGATACCGGTACTGGAGATACAATATGCGTTGATGATCATCCTGTGATTCTGGAGAAAATAGAATTTCCTGAAACAGTTATTTCTATGGCCATAGAGCCGAAGACTGAAGCCGAAAAGGAGAAATTGGCTATTGTTTTGGCTAAGCTGGCAAAAGAGGATCCGACTTTCAAGGTTCATACTGATAACGAGACGAGTCAATTGATTATCTCAGGAATGGGGGAATTGCATCTTGAAGTATTGAAAAACAGGATGCTAAGTGAGTATAAAGTAAACGCAAATGTTGGGGCACCAAGGGTTTCATATAGAGAAACAATAGGGCGTGAAGCAGAGATAGACGAAAAATTTGTAAAACAGACGGGTGGTCGTGGACAATACGCTCGTATAGAAATTAAACTGGAGCCGCATAAGGGAGAGAAGTCAGTTGAATTCGTTGACCTGATAAAAGGCGGTGCGATTACTAAGCCATATATAAAATCAATAGAAAAAGGTATCATGGATACGGCAAAGAGCGGTGTGTCCGGGGGTTATCCTCTTGTAAATATGAAGGTTACATTGTTGGATGGGGATATGCATACTGTTGATTCTTCAGAGTTTGCTTTTTACAATGTTGCGGGTGTCGCTTTGAGAAAGGCAGTAGAAAAGGCAAAATCTATATTACTAGAGCCTATAATGAAAATAGAGGTTACGGTTCCGGAGAGTTACCTTGGTGATGTACTTGGTGATTTTAATAGTAGGAGAGCCATTGTCGACGAAATGGTTAATGATGGAGATCTGAGGATCGTTAAGGGTAAGATACCATTAGCAGAGACGTTTGGATATTCGAGCGTTATAAGATCGATTACTCAGGGCAGGGGGACGTATACTATGGAGCCTTGCGAGTATAAACCGGCACCGGCAAAAGTTTATAGCAGTACGACATAATTTTAGATAATTAATAAGTTGTTTTAGGAGGTGAAGAGGTATGGCTAAGGAAGTGTTTCAGAGGACAAAGCCGCATGTGAATGTCGGGACGATA
>CAYTLC010000047.1:0-15756 GCA_964438395.1 uncultured Candidatus Scalindua sp. | reverse complement strand
TTAGTTCACTTTAAACTTCCCGCCCGGCCATGCCGTTCGGACGGGTAGCTCACTTATTTACTTTTCGTGTCTTTCGTGGTTAAATCTTTTTCCCTTCGTGCTCTTTGCGTCTTCGCGGTGAGTTAGTCTTTCCAATCCTTTAATCCCTCAATTCTTAAATTCCTTAATCTGCTTCTATCTGCGTAAATCCGCGTCCAAATTTTTTTTCTTTATTAGTGTCTAATCTTTATGTGCACGATCGTGCACATACCATCTGGCTTAGTCATTCGAACAGCCGGGAAGACCCGGAGAAACCAGAACCACTATTCGAGATCATTTAGCCAAAATGCCAGGATTGGCAAAATGCATAAATAGCGATCTAACACAAGCCTTTCCCCTTCTTGATCTTCTAAACCCGCACCTTGTAACCCGAAACTCGCAACGAGTTATCCTCTTGCCTCCCGCCAGGGGCGGATCTTGAAGCTGCTCACAGGGTCGTCCTCAGGCGACCTGCTTCTTAATTATCTGTGTAAATCCGTGTCTTGTCCTCGGCGCTTCCCAGTCCGGGGAAATCCGTGTCCTATTATTTTTTCTTCGCGCTCTTCGCGTCTTCGAGGTGAACCCTTCTCTTTTTCTTTTTGTCTTTTTCGCCTCTAATAACTTTAGTCACTTTAGTTCACTCTAAACTTTAGCTCACTTATTTACTCTCCGCGCCATGGCACACTATTGCTCGCTACACTTTTGTGCATTGGCGCACTATTCATACAAAAGATCTCTCTCACGTCATCTACAAACAGAGTAAAAATAATTTTTATAAATCCACATAAGTAAATATCAATCAACGTACTAAGAGAGCAAAACAGTTACCAGCAAAATCATTAATTATTCACACGTCTATTTGGCATAAAACTTGTAACTATTAATCAAAATTTTTCTATTTAAAATTAGAGATTTTGCCATGTACAAGTTTTCAGAAGCGAGGAAACATCCAAGAATAGCGAATCCATACATTACAAGATTCAGGGTTAAATCAATTGGTGACATAAATTATAATGACTGGGATATGGTAGCCATAGTAAATCTGAGTGCCGGCGGTATTTTCTTTTATACCCTGGAAAAGCTGAAGGTTGGTACAACCCTGGATCTGAAAATAGGTTTCTCTCATACCCACCCTTCAATAATATGTGCCGGAAAAATCATTCGATCAAAAAAACGCCTGAACACATCCATAAATGGTTTCGCAATTCAATTCACAGAAATCGATGATCACATAATAGAAGTGATAAATGATAAAGCTAAGAATAAATAATCAATCCTCTTTCTTTCAGCTTCTGCCAAACCTGAAATCTTCATTTTTTTTAATCCTTTATGTATCTTTGCACCTCTTATAACTTTAGTTCACTTTAAACTTTAGCTCACTTATTTTCACACTATCGCCAACTCCATCTGAACTGACAGAAAACAGTTGAAAGCTTTTTGCCATTCTGGTATAAGGTGTGACGTTATATCAAGCTGTTATACGAGTGGCAGGAAAAGGCACACTTGACCAGCCATATAAGCACCAGACTTTAACTTTCTTACTAAATATCCGGGATATCAATATGCGCGTAGCAATGTATTACAATAACAGTGACATTAGAGTGGAAGAGATGCCAACTCCGAAGATTGGTAAAGGCGAGGTACTGTTTAAATCAATGGCCTGTGGTATCTGCGGCAGTGACGTAATGGAATGGTATCGTATTCACAAAGCACCACTTGTACTTGGACACGAAGCAACCGGTGAGATTGTTGAAACAGGAGAGGATGTTAAACGATTCAAAAAGGGAGACAGGGTCTTTGTATCGCACCACGTTCCCTGTAATACGTGTCATTACTGTTTGAATGGCCACCACACTGTATGCGACTCCTTGCGTACTACAAACTTTGATCCCGGCGGTTTTGCTGAGTATATACGTGTACCGGAAATTAATGTAGACAGAGGAATCTCTATTCTTCCTGATAATATGTCACTGGAAGATGGAACGTTTATTGAACCACTGGCTTGTGTGGTCCGTGGACAGAGAGTAGCTCGTATTGAACCGGGCCAGACTGTCGTTGTTATCGGCAGTGGAATGTCAGGACTTCTTCACATTTTACTCGCTAAATCACTGGGAGCCGGAAAGATAATTGCTACTGATATTAGTGAATTTCGTATGGAGATGGCAAAGAAGTTTGGAGCGGATTCTGTCATCTCTGCCCATGACGACCTGCCTTCACATCTACTCAAAGTGAACAACAACAGGCTTGCTGATCGTGTGATATTAACAGCCGGAGCAGACTCCGCTTTAGATACCGCTATGAAATCTGTAGACCGTGCAGGTACTATCCTTTACTTTGCACCGGGCGGCCCGGAGACTACTCTTAACGTACCGTTTAATGAGTTCTGGAAAAACTGTGTTACCTTAGTGCCAACGTACGGCGCCAGCCCTCTTGACATAGAGGTGGCAATTGAGTTGATCAGTTCTCAGCGTGTTCCTGTGCAGGAGATGATTACTCATCGTTTAGGCCTGTCAGAAGCTGTAAAGGGCTTTAAGCTGGTTACCGAGGCCAAAGAGTCTGTAAAAGTGATCATTGAACCTCATAAATGAGTATCTGCCGTCAAAGCAAAATCTTCAGATTCTCAATTAAATTCTTCCCAGAAAACAGATGAAACACGTTCGCTTATCTGCTGACAAGATTAAAGATAACCTGCGTACAGATATTATAGGCAGGGAGATAGTTACGCTTGAACGTACCGAATCTACAATGGACATTGCAAAGAAGATGCTCAAAGAGGGTGCTATTGAGGGAACCACTATCTTTGTTGAAGAGCAGACCCAGGGAAGAGGACGGTCAGGGAAAGAGTGGTATTGCAAGAGCGGAAAAGGCCTGTTACTGACTGTTGTCTTAAGGCCTGTAATCCAACCGGAGAATTCGTATCTTCTGATGGTTATTACTGCAGTAGCTATCGTACAAACCATAAGGGACATGTTCCAATTACCTGTTGATATCGACTGGCCTAATGACCTTGTAATTAATAACAAGAAATTGGGTGGAATAATTGTAGAGACACAGGACCATACAGAACAGTTAAGAGACTATATTGTAGGAATTGGAATAAATGTCAATTCAAAGAAGCATGAATTTCCTGAACATATTGGTCAACCGGCAACATCTCTTGCTATTGAAAAAGAGACATTTATAGATCGCACCAATTTTGCAAAGGCACTGCTGCAAAATCTGGATTCGTGGTACTTAATATTAAAGGATGAACGCTACGAATATATTGTGGAGAAGTGGCAGGAGTTCTGTGTGAACATAGGAAGAAGGGTCAACGTTCGTAATGCCAATAAAGAGTATACAGGAATTTTTCTGGGAATTTCTAATATCGGAGAGTTGAAACTATTATTGGATAATGGACGTGAAAAAAAGTTTAAGGTTGAACATACTATTATGAATCACCACTCACCATCTAGTTTTGCATCCTCGTAGTCTATTACACCCTCATCAAGCTTCTTTTCTACACGGTCCAACTTCGTCTCCAATTTATTAATCTGTTTTGTCAGATCTTTATAGACTATGAAACCGAGAATCAGCAATAAGACTGTGTATACAATTACAAATGCAGTTGCGGGGCTATCTTTTTGTGTTGCTTTACGAGATTTGGCATGATGAGCATAGACATCCTTACCCAAAACAGCTTTTCGATTTGCCTCTGATATGTCACTGGGTTCAAAAGCTTCTTCTTCCTGCTGGAGATATGGTTCTATTATTTTATCGTAAGCCTTGCTGACCGGTGGTTTAGTTGTGGCGGAGACATCTATAGGTTCGTATGCTTTCGCTTCCTGCTTTACTTTCTTCTTTACCTCTTTCTTTACTTCTTTCTTTACCTCACTCTTTACTTCCTTTTCTACTTCCTGCTTTACTTCTTGTTTAACTTCCTGTTTAACACTTGTCTCTTCTTTAGCTACTACCGGGTCAGCTTGTTTCTCTTCCTGTTTCTTCTGAGCACCAATATCGCTCTTCTTATCTTCAGTGCCCTCTTCTTTATCATCCTTCTTTAACCACTCAAATGGATCCGACCCAAGTACATTTTTTTTTGCCACAAATCTTTCCTTTTAGCAACAAATATCACCAAAATTCTATAATCTACAAACAGATACTGTTGGTTTAATCTACGGTTTGAAATTGTATTACAGGGAAGCACGCTCTCTGGATATATGCATCGCCCATCAGGGATGCTATTTCTTTTTCTTCATGGACATTATCTCTTTGGTTAACGTCTCGTAATCTTGAGCGCCATTAGAATCCGGAGCGTATACTGTAACCGGCACACCATGACTTGTTGATTCTGAAAGCTTAATATTTTTTCTAATGGTCGTTTTAAATACCTTATCTGAAAAATATTCTTTGATCTTATCAAGCACTGCCTGCCCCAGCTTTGTCCTGCTATCATGCATACAAGGTATTATTCCTGTGATCTCTAACTTGCTGTTCAGCCGTTTCTTGATAACATCAAAAGTTTGTATCAGCTTACTTACGCCCTGCAGAGCAAAGAACTCAGTCTGAAGAGGAATAAAAATTTCGTTGGCAATAGTAAGTGCATTCAGAGTGAGAAGACCTAAAGACGGTGGACAGTCAATTAAAACATAATCATATTCTTCTAACATCCCTTCAAGATAGAACTTAACGATTGTTTCACGCCCTACCGTGTTAACGAGTTCTACCTCTGCACTTGCAAGGTCAATGTCGGAAGGGATAATATCCAGATTAGCAATAGAAGTCTTTATTAGTACATCTTTAACAGTCTTCTTACCGCACATAATCTCATAAATAGATGAATCTTTTCCCTGGACATTAATACCGAAATGAATACTCAGGTTGGCTTGAGGATCGAGGTCTATGATAAGCACCTTTTTGCCATGTGCAGCCAGGCATGCTCCAACATTTGCGGTCGAAGTTGTTTTCCCCACCCCACCTTTTTGATTTATGAACGCAATACTACGCATTTTGCTCCTCATTGATTTGTGCTTTTATAGAAAATATCAGGATAATAGTGAAAAGTTTATCCATACTAAGTATTGTTGTCAAGTATATTTAAATAAAAAACTAGTACCAATTATAATAGAAAGTCCTGTGACCTTAGAGACTTATACACTTTTGTCAGTCCTACGCGACTTCATTCCGCCGTTCTTCTCTACTGCACATACACCAGGAAAACACTCATTAACAACGTTTTTCGGACCGGTTTCAAATGCCATCAGTTTGGATTGAATATATACTATTCCTAACAGTAATCGTCTATACCTGTCAACAATGTAAATTGTCCTAAGATTGTTATTGACATATTGATATAAGTTTGTTATTTTTCCCTTTTCGATAATTTTCATTTTATCGTAATCAAATACTATCAATACTTTTAGATCAATAATTTTTACAGAATGTAACTTCATAAATACCCGTTTAAATAGCTTTTTGATTGGTGTTTTGGGTTCATAGTTAGATTTCTGGTTGTTTATTAGGGAGGTAAGATATTGTCTGCAGAGAACTTAGAGAAAGATATCACTGCTATTGTTGCTGAAGTAACCGAGCTGGATGAGACTGAAATATGGGAAAAAAGGGATGCTGATTTTTTTAAGGATCTGGAAATTGATTCCTTATTGGCATTGGAAATTCTTGCCCTTATAGAAAAGAAGTTTAAGGTTCAAATTCCGGAAGAAAAACTTGTAGACATTACATCATTGAATGCAACTATTGAGATGACCAGGTCTACACTTGAAGGATAATAGATAAAGCTTGTTACGCTTTCTTAATCATCTATTTGCCTATCCACAAACGATAAAGGTGGATGGGCGGTGGCTACTATATACGATAGAACGAAAGGTTATTTTATATGTTGAACTTTGAGGAAGTAAGAGAGTTGGTTCCTCAAAAATACCCTTTCTTATTTATTGATAAAGTTACTGAACTTCAAAAAGAGAGCAGAATTGTTTGCCTGAAAAACATCTCCGGCAATGAGTCTTTCTTCGTTGGACACTTCCCTGATTTTGCCATAATGCCTGGGGTTCTCATTGTAGAAGCTCTGGCGCAAGCCTCGATTATCCTCTTCAAAAAGAGCTTTGATACCGAGCAGAATAAAGATAAAGTCTTCTTGTTGGCTTCCGCAAACGTACGTTTTTCAAAACCCGTATTTCCCGGTGACCAGCTTATTCTGGAAGTAGATATTGAAAAGGTCATTTCCAGTGCGGCAATAGTTAAGGGAGTGGCAAAAGTGGGAGACAAAGTTGTAACAAAAGCGACGTTGAGCTTTGGTGTTGCGGACAAAGATTCATTAACAGGATAAAAGCATTAGTACTTTAAAAATAATCAACCATGGATAAAGATAAAAGAATTGTAATTACCGGTTTAGGTGTAATCTCCCCTATTGGAAACACAAAAGATCTGTTTTGGGATGCATTAATCTCAGGCACATCCGGTGTATCTGAGATCACATCATTTGACACCTCTCCTTTTAAAGTTCACAGAGGCTGTACAGTCAAAGATTTCAATTATGGAGATTACACAAAAAATGGTTCAAATCGAGAGATTGGCAAAGGTTCACAATTTGCCATAGCTGCTGCAAAACTCGCTATCGATGACTCTAATGTTGACCTGAACAATACTGACCCTGAAAGAACAGGTGTTTCAATTGGAACAACTGCAGGTGAAATTCAGATTCTGGAAAAAGTAAACTATATCAGACATGAGAAGGGTGAGGATAGCGTAGACCCCGGTCTGTTCCATCAGCATCCCTGCGTCAATATGCCGTCTAACATATCTATTGAATTTGGTCTTAAAGGGCCAAGCACAATAATACCTACTGCATGTGCAGCGGGAAACTATGCTATTGGATATGCATGTGACCTGATAAAATTAGGTAGAGCTGACATAATGCTTGCCGGCGGCTCTGATCCGTTTTCTAAAGTAGCATTTGTCGGTTTTAGCAGGCTAAATGCTATTGCACCTGACATTTGCCAACCTTTTGATAAGAACAGAAAAGGCCTGTTGGTTGGTGAAGGTGCCGGAATGCTGGTATTAGAATCTATGGAAGGTGCACTGGCTAGAGGCGCAAATATTTATGCCGAGATCCTGGGTTATGGACTTAGTTGTGACGGTTATCACATTACAATTCCACATCCGGAGGGAAATGGTGTTACTTCGGCTATGACAAAAGCGTTGCAAAGTGCAAAAATCAAGCCCGAAGATGTTCAGTATATGAGTGCTCATGGTACGGGAACAGTAGCTAACGACAAGGCGGAAACAATATCTATTAAGAGGGTCTTTGGAGAACATGCAAAGAATCTGGCGATAAGTTCCATAAAGTCGATGCTTGGACATACAATGGGAGCTGCCAGCGCCATAGAGGCAATCGCATGCGCTTTAGCCATTAAAGAGAGTGTTGTGCCTCCAACTATAAATTACGAAACAAAGGATCCTGAGTGCGATCTGGATTTTGTACCTAATGTTAAGCGTGAAATGCAGGTTGATATTGCCATGAATAACGCATATGCATTTGGTGGTAACAATAGCAGCCTCATACTAAAAAGGTTTACCGGCTAATACCAAAAATCAAGTTAACGTTAAACGTTTAATATTTTTTCAGTTATTAAATTATTTTCATAATAAGAGGTTTAAAATTATATGGATAGTCGCCTGGTTATAACAGGAATTAGTGTTTTATCGCCAATCGGTGTAAACAAGGATGAGTTCTGGACCAATTTGACGAATGGTGTCTCAGGAATAAAAGATATCACCCTTTTTGACGTGTCCAAATTCAAAAGCAAAAAAGCGGGTGAGATTGCTGATTTTGATCCAAAGGAATACCTGGGTAAAAAAGGCATCAGGCACATTGACAGAACATCGCTATTGGTATCTTCTTCTGCAAAGCTTGCCATGGAAGATGCTAATATCACTCACGAAACTTATGGTGCCGAAGAAACTGGAATAGTAATCGGGTCAACGTATGGAAGTATTGATAGTATCAGCTCATTCGACCTGGAAGGATTACAGGAAGGACCAACTTTCGTAAATCCCATGGCATTCCCGAACACTGTCTTGAATGCACCGGCAAGCAGAGTATCTATTTTCTGCAATGCGACAGGTTTAAATTCTACAATATCTAATGGAACTGCCAGCGGACTGGACGCTATCATTTACGCCTCTGATTTCCTACAGCTAGGTAGAGGAAAAGCTGTATTAGCCGGTGGAGTTCATGGTTTAACCCGTGATATTTTCTGGGGTGCTTACAGTTCAGGAGTATTGTCAGGAAGCAGTGATGCTGCTGAAATCTCCGCGCCATTTGACAAAAGACGTAACGGCTTTGTAATTGGTGAAGCTTCTGCGTTACTTGTTATAGAAAGGCTTGAAGACGCATTGGAGAGAAATGCGAAAATCTATGCCGAGATAAAAGGGTACGGATGTACGTTTAATCCGGACAAAACCTCACGTGACGATATTAACACTACTCAAGGTGTAAGGAGTATCTCTATGGCAATGGAAGATGCCGGGATTAACAAAGAAGACGTTTCTTATATATCCGCATGTGCAAATTCCAGCGTAACAGGTGACATGATGGAAGCAAAAATCATTAGAGACTACTTTGGTGACAGCGCTGATAAAGTACCTGTAAGTGCTATAAAGTCTATGACAGGAGAGTGCCTTGACGCATCAGGTTCATTACAATGTGTTGCCGGTGTATTATCAATCAATAACGGTATAATCCCTCCGACAATAAACTATCAGGAAAAAGATGAAGAGTGTAACCTGGATTGCGTACCTAACGATAGCAGAGAGGCAGAAGTAAACAATGTACTGGTCAACTCCTTTTCCGACACAGGCAACATCTCTTCCGTAATCATCTCAAAATATTCATAACTTCATAGCGACATCTTTCATGAGTAATTTCTCCCTGAACAAATCTGAAATTAAATCCAAGTATGATGCAATTGTACTGGGTGCCGGAATTGCCGGTCTAATCTGCGGGACTTTCCTGGCAAAACAGGGAAAGAGCGTGCTGATTATTGAACAACATAGTATCCCCGGTGGTTATTGTACCTCTTTTAAGAGAAAAGGTTTTATTTTCGATTCAGCAGTTCATCATATTGGTGGGTGTGGAAAATGGAGTGTAGTTGGCAGGTGCCTTAAAGAGCTTGACATAAATATTAATTTTCTACAGCTTGATCCGATGGACAGCATACATTTCCCCTCATTTTCCATTGATGTACCTGCCGAAATAGATGATTATGTGGATCTGCTGAAGGAACGGTTTCCATCAGAAAGAGAACAACTATCACTATTTTTTAAGGAATTCACCCGATTATACAGGGCTACATTCAGCACTGAAGCGCATAAAATGCTCATCAAATACCAGAACCTTACCTACAAGGAAATGCTGGACAATTTTTTTACAGATGAGCAGCTCAAGATGACTCTGTCTGCACAGTGGGGATACATTGGTTCCCCTCCTCATGAGGTTTCAGCTATTGGTATGTGTCAAATGTTGGTAAATTATCTAAAAGATGGAGCTTATTTCCCTGTCGGTGGTACCCAGAATTTCGCTGATGCGATAACCCAAAAATTTATTGACTATGGCGGTCACATTATGCTATCTTCTAGCGTTGAGGGATTGCTTACGGATAGTAATATTATAAAAGGAGTTACAACTAAAAAAGGAGGGGAAATTTCGGCTGATATCTTTGTCTCAAACATAGATCCAAAACAAACATTTTTCTCTTTATTAGACAAAAACAGCGTTGACGACTCTTATCTTCGCAAGATTGAGAATATGAAGGAAAGTGTTTCTTTCTTTTTACTATACCTTGGCCTTGATAACAAAATAGACTTAAAAGACCTTAAAAGAGGTTTTTACCATACATCAAATGACTTAAGTTTTTCAGGTAACGACTGGTTTTATATTTCCGTTCCTACGGAAGTTGATCCAAGCCTGGCACCTGATAACAAACAAATAATTTCTGTTGTTGTCTCGTCAAGAGATAATTATGACGACATAGACGATTGGGTTGCATATAAAGATAAAATGAAAAAACATACAATAAATTATCTGGAAAATTTTGTACCGGAAATCCAGGACCATATAGAGGTAATTGACGCTGCCACACCGAAGACGTTATATCGTTACACACTCAACTCAAAAGGCGCAGCCTATGGCTGGGCCGTTACTGTAGACCAGACGTGGTCAAATAGACTTTCACACACAACACCCTTCAAAAATCTTTTTCTGGCCGGGCACTGGACTAATCCGGGGCCGGGGATATGTGCTGTAGTATCCTCTGGTTGGAGGGTGGCCAATATGATTTTAAATAATTAGGAGGATAAAAAAATGAGAAAAATGATGCTGATCAATCCACATCCCCCCGGGAGACATGGCGAGGAGAGCATAACTGTCATAGTTCAAATGCCTTTAAATCTTGCATACATAGCAGCCCTTACACCTGGTGACTGGGAGTTTGACGTAATCGATGAAAATCTTGAACTGGCTCTGGATGATAAAGGAGATATTACATTTGAACCTGTGGATATGGTTTGTATCACTTCTGTTACATATCAAGTGCCAAGAGCTTACCAGATAGCTAAGGTCTGCAGAGAAAAAGGCATGACCGTAGTAATGGGTGGCATACACGCTTCAGTAGTACCGGAAGAAGCCTCACAACATGTGGATGCAATTTTTATCGGAGAGGCCGAAACATTGTGGCCACAAGTCGTTAAAGATTTTGAAAAAGGCGAACTCAAAAAGAAGTACGAAGGCGGGCTGCCAGGCCTGTCAGAGATGAAACATGTATTTCCGGATAGAGAACTCCTGAAGAAGAAATATGATTATAAGTTTTCATCAATTGTTACAACTAAAGGTTGTCCAAATTACTGCGATTTCTGCAGCGTACCGACCTTTCAGGGAAAGAAATATAGAGAAAGACCGTTTGAAGATGTTCTGGACGAAATGGAATCAACTGATTATCAGGGACTCATGTTTGCAGAAGATAACTTCTATGGACATAGTAAGAACTCTGCTAACAGGGCAAAAGACCTCTTTCGCGGCATGATAGACAGGGGCATCAAAAAGGACTGGCTTGGATTTACTGCACTCAATATATCAAAGGATGCAGAGGTGCTTGATCTTATGGCAAAGAGTGGAAATTTTGGATTTCTCTGCGGCATAGAATCAACAAATGAAGCGGTTCTGGAAAAGATGAATAAAACGACTAACTTAAGGATTGGTGCTGATAAGTATTATGACAGCGTTCAGAAAATTCACGATCATGGCCTGGTTGTCTGGGGATCAATAGTTCTTGGAGCAGATGGAGATGACAAAGATTCATTCAAAAGGATGACAGATTTTGTACTGCAAAACAATATTGATGTTCTTACCTTTGGAATCAACTGCCCGTTTCCTAAGACTGCGCTTTACGACAGGCTTGACTCTGAAAAGAGGATTTTCAGAAAGAACTATCCTGAAGACTGGAAATATTATGATACTGCACATGTAGTTCATAGACTCATAGATATGAACCTTGAGGAGTTCATTGAAGGCATGCAATATATGTATGACCATCTGTACGCCGGTGACAATATAAGACTAAGATTTAGAAAATCACTTCAGACTATCGGCAGCACAACTCACGGTAAACGTAATGCAATGTTTGGGTTCAGGGTTGGCTCTGACTGGATACAAGTGTTTGAGCAGGTGCTGGAAAATCTTCGTCTACTATACGATTCAGGCGACTATTACAAGGATTGGTACAAGAGCAGTGCTGTTACTGTACCGACAGACAAGGGCATAGCTGTTTAATTCATTTAAACTCAAAAGGCACAGGAAATATATAAGAACAATATATTTCTCTGTGCCTTTTTTTATACTACTTTTAGTTTACCCCTCCCCCATTTAACCACAACAGCCCCATTACGCTTCTTCCGATTATTGAACCGACTGTGGTTGGTTGTTATCTAGTCAATTATGATAATGACCTTACTCTTTGAGAATATCCCGGTATTCATTATCTTCTTCCTCACCTTTTTAGAGCTTCCATTACTTAATGTAATGTCAACATTGCTCGGACCGGTTGTTCCCTTAATCTTGATCCTGAGTGGATTGTCACCAAGACGATCTTCATTGATACTACTAAGACCCTTCACACTTACGCGGTATATTGGATGGATCGGTCCGCATATCTTTGTTCCGTCCTTGTCATTATATATACTGACAAATATTGCAGGCTCCAGATTGTGCCCCCTGGCATCTATAAGCAGTCCAGTATATTTAGTGGGTGCCGGAAAGTCCGGTATGGAAACCTGTGTGTCTTTCACAATGAGTGAGATGAATTTCCCCACAGGTACCCGCATATTTATGATGTAATTCCCGTTCTTCTGGCTTTCACTCACTATCTCAGCATGGGTAATCACTCCGCTCACCTCCTGCTTTACGACATCATTTACTTCCATAAGGTCGGATATAACAGTCTTGGCATCTATACGAACACCCTTGATTATCTCCAGTAATCTCCTGTTGGCATCAACTATAGCACCTCTTCTTGCAAGCGCTTCATTCTGTGTTATCGGAACAATACCCTTCGCTGTGATAAATTCTGTACCCCAGTTAATGGTACCCCTCTCTCCTCCACCAATATTAATATTTGCCTTTCCGCTGGACACCTTTTCACCAGCCTTAAGCGTGGCTTGACCGGTAAACGCCATTCCTGCAAACAGCATAACTACCACTAGAAGTTTAAGTCTCCGTAGATACATATCACAACCCCTTTCTTCTTAAATAAATATAATTGGGTTTAGAGTTTGAAAATCTGAAACTTATTGTAAAAGCGCACTTAATCCAAATAACTTAAGTGCTTTACCTATTAATCGTTGTGGGAAGTGGATCTGGTGCAAGAAAAGTTCTCACGCAGAGAAAAGCAGATAGATCCAATAATAAATTGCATTCAATCATCTCTTAGTCACAAACGACCATGTGCTCACTGCGTACTCAAACCTGGTATCGGAGTCGGAATTGTTGTAACTGAGATTGCCTTTCGGATCGGGAAATACTCCTACTCCTCTTGTCAGGATTTCATGAAGACCCCTCATCTCTGATGGCGAGACAGACCTGAAGGCAGATTCTCCTCTCTGCCTGACGATGTCTGCCGGGGATACCAGGATAGAGTTCTCTTCAGAGAGTACCTGTGATATCTGCTCTCTGGTTATAGGTACTGAGGTGGCTATCGCCTTTATGTAATCCTGGCCGGAAGGTGCTACTATGGCCAGTCGAAAATTGTCATTACCAGACGGAATAGTGTGCCTCGTGTTTGCCCTTACGAAATTGTTCTTATTATAGCTATTGGGGAACAGCTCCCATATCTCTCCGTTACTGCGAACGTTCAGCAGGGTAACAAAACAATCCTTGTTGGTCTGTACATTTATCTCCACCGAATCTCCGATAATGTACTCCTTCCTGTCCATCCATACCTTGATATTGAAATCGGCGTACTTATCCGTATCTGCAATATTCCAACCGAGGACACTGACGCTCCTGGATGTAATTATCTTACCGGTCTCTACATTTATCATCCATCCATTGATCTTAAATGTATCTGCAACATAACCGATCCTGCCCGTAATAACTGCCCCGGTGCTTACCAGTTTGCCCAGCTCTATTCTTGTCTTTTCATCAATGGCGCCGGAATCACCAAACTCTACCTCATTCAATATAGCTTTGAGAGAAGCATCATCGCGAACATAGACATCTAACTCCTCCATATTAACAAGCTCATTCTTAAGCTCCATCGCAACGGCACTCCCCTCCCTGGTCCCTTCTCCTGCCAGATCAGTAAAAGGCACGATAGATACAGAGTTCTCAGATAACAAATCACCGAAGGATGACATCTGCCAGGCTATAGAGTTTATTGAATACCTGTCATACAGCTCTACAATTTTCTTTGATGTGGCAGGAGATGGTCGCAGGTCATACGCCTCTTCAAGCCTCTTAAAAGAACCTCCATACTCATGGTCCTCTACAAGTACAGTTGCCGCCTTGATAAGCTCCTCCGCAATAGTGTCCTTGAGCACACGTATCCTGCTCCTGGACTTCCGTACCAGTACCTCATTACCTGTCTGAATATCGACGAAACTCTTGTACCCCCGTAAAGCCTCTCTCTTATCACCACTCTCGTCATAGGCAAGTGCAATATAGTACTGAACCTTTGTCTCTCTGGGATGTCTTATCGCAATTGCTTTAAAACAGTCGATAGACTCCCCGTACTGTTTTCGGCTCAGAAGATCGCGGCCTCTCTTCATATCTTTCTCAAATTCGGAGGCATCAACCTTCTGAGGGGCAGAATATTCCTTTTCCATATACATAGGAACCGTCTGCTTCTGTTGAGGAGGTGGTGGTACCGTGTGTGTATCCTTAACGATATTCACAGTAACACAACCGAACATCGAACAAAGAATGACTAATAACAGTGTCAGGGCAAATAATCTTTTCATATGCATATTCCGGGGCACAGATTAATGAAGATAAAAAAGACGACACTAACTCAACAAATTTACTCAAATTTTTTACTGATTTAAGGATTTAGAAATTCTGGGATTGTGAATCCAGACTTTTGTCTTTCCCTATCACCAACTAAACCAACCCTTTTTAGCCTTTTTCACCTCTATCTTATTCATACTGAATCTTACTATCTCCATACCGAAAGCTTCAAGCCTTGCTGCCAGAGCTTCTGCATTACCCATAGTCTTTACATCGTAGACAGCAGGTTGATCTTTTTCCCATCCTCTTGGGAATACATATGTCACCTTTCTCATGTTTCTTAATTCACCGGTCAACTTAGAGTAGTCGGAGTATTCGATCCCGTTTACCAGCAATTGAATGGTTTTTCCGTCATAAACATCTATATGCTGAGGAATGTTCCATATAAGATCGTCTGCCAGGCTCTGTCCGCACTGTTTGATTGCCTTAGTCCCTGCATCATTGAAGGTCAATCCAGCGCCCGGTTTCTCCGGGCTGGCAACATCCAGTACCTTACCCGTCTCTGCGATTACTGCCCGGACAGTACTGTATGCCTTGCTCGATACCCAGTTAGTCTCTTTAAAGTACTCATTCTTTGGCAGCTTTTCTGTATATACCTTGCCGGTAATTATCACGTCAGCCTGCATTCTCATAGCAAGCTTCTGTGCCGCTTTAGTATCTCCCCCTATTGCCCTTCTGGCATCTTCTGTCTCTTCAATTATTTTTTGCTGTATCGGGTCAATGCTGTGGTATCCATAATCAGTCAATGTCTCCGTCAGCGTAGCTTCAAGAGTGGAAAACGGTGGTTTCTCTCCATTATTCGCCTCGTCTATCAATACGATAAACCTGGGGTTACCCATCATGTTTATAATCAACCTCAACGCCTCTTTATCATCTTTCTTAATAGGAGCTTTTACAACTTTTGCCGTTATGGTCACGTAGTAGAGACCGTCACCCCGCACACCTTCATCTTCTATCTCCCAGGACGTCACATGACCAGATACTTCTGCGCGTACGACATCCTTTATTACGACAAGGTCCACCATCTCTGTATATGTGCTCATGTTAACCCCGGCCTTTTCAAGTGCCATCCGGTAAGCGTCTCTGAGTGCCTCATCCCTCGCACGTGCCTTGTCATTCCCTATTAATGTGCCAACACCGTCCACCGTCACTGTAGTTGATTCGGCTGCATGGGCACAGGGAAGAAT
>CAYTLC010000046.1:3341-15857 GCA_964438395.1 uncultured Candidatus Scalindua sp. | reverse complement strand
CAGTTTTTTTGCCTTCAGCAACATCCTTTCTAATTTGATCGTAACTTTTCTTCATGAAGAAAAGCTCCTCAACAATGAAATCATAGGACAGTTCGGGAATCAAGATGTCGGGGTGAAATTCCTTCTTCGCATCAAGCCCTACTTCCCACTCCAAACGGACAAACTCTTCAAACCTTCTTTTCGTACTTAAATGTTCTGGGATATACCCTTCGTCAGTGCTATACTTGTCAATTTGATTAATTATGGCATCTCCTCTTTCTATCGCTCCCTCTTTATAGTAATATTGAGCTAACATTGCAGTATATTGAATCCACGGTCCGTTTCCAGCATGAATATGGGTTTCGATGTCTTCTGTAAATGGAAGATATCTCTGCAACATACCAAGTTCAGGATCCCACAGATTATCAACCATGAAATTGATAGAATTTTTAATTATATCCGGATTATTATCCAGGACGCATGTATCACAATGGTCCTCTTTACATTGAAAGTAAACAGGGCTCATCATTGTGATGTCAGGTCTCAAGTCAAAAGTACCGTCCTTTGTTATACGCCTGACAAATCTATCATTAAGAATAAAGCGCCGATGCACGGATTGACAGAAACGGCATTTAAATGAGAGTTCCTCCTCGAAAAGATCTTTAAGGTTGTATTTATTAGACAGTTGAGAAATAAGATTAAACAAGAGTATGTAGGCATGATTTACCCAGATGCTATATCCTTTTTCAATTGCTGATTCATGTATGCTGGTTGTCGAGAAGAAAAGGAAGATCTCCTCTCGATAAAAATGCTTAATAGCAAATTGAATTGCTTTTTTAATCTTATGAATAAAAAGATCTAACTCTGTAGGTTCTTCCTGGCGGTTGTAACAGGCCAATAAGTAATTTGCCAGGATAATGCTCCCAAAAGCAGTATTATCCTCCTGGATGTAAATCGCTTTTTTTTGTCCGTTCAGTCCATAGCGTTGTACCCACTCACCGTTCTCATCCTGAACAAAGGCAATAAACTGAGCTAGTCCCTTCAGAAGGTCAAAAGCGGTCCCGTCAGGATCAAGGTCTTTCTCCACCATTTGTCTGAACAAAATTGAGGCGCATGCACTGTCTCTCGGGTATACATATGGATAACGCGATTCCAATATGGTTGCCAGCAGTACGGTGCCCTGTTCAGTAGGAATAGAGCATTTAGTAATTACATCCAGGTGTTTAGATAGTTTTTCGCAAAGGCTATTTTTGTCCATAACATAAATACTTAAAATTAAATGTATTACTTCTGCTTCTGTGCTATAAGTGCCTCATAGCACCAGGTACATAGAATACGTGGAAGTGGTTTTGGCAGAGTTACCTCTTCTTCGCCCAGCCCCCATTTGTATGTCTCTTTTACGGGTATCTGTTCACGAATCTGATGTTCTTCGCAAACAGCAATCCCGCAGACAATACATATCGCTATCGCATTAGTCTCTTTACCGGCTTTGTTGCAAATATAGCATTTCACTGCATCACCTCCTTATTTTGTTTTTAAAAGATACTTATTAAGCTTGTTGAGTTTCCAGTTAAATTAGTCATTCCAATTTATCAAAATAATTCAAACATATTAATACCTGTAATGAAGAAATCGTAAAAATTGGAGTGGTAATGAATCTGTATGATCTTATGTTGAAAGTTATTCTGTTTTTATTACTACTTCTGCTGCCAGTATTTAATCTACTTAAGCGTAACTTTTTATTGAATTAATGAATGCGTGTCTAATAAATGAGAAGGTGGGTACGATGCACTTCTTAATATTGGTTAGAAGTTATTGGTATGTGCAATAGAACTATATTTGACTGTTCTTAACTACTCATACTAAAAGGGCAATTTGACTATTTCGTCTGCAATCCTGATAGTATAAATCATTAAGTTCAATGTTCTATTGCTACTCTTCAAAGACGATATATTTTTGTATGCAATAAAATACAATATCCGATTCTCAGACTAATATTTCATGAAAGAATAATAGTCAAGTACATCTGTGGGTAGGTACACTAAAAAATTCCTTTGATATAATTTAACACACCTGTGATTGGCAATTCCTTATGAGCAGGTGTTACTGTTGCTTTTTGAGCAGCTGGTACTTTTCTGAACACTCCCGGTACAGTTGTAACATAATTCATTTCTTTTGCCAGCGACAGCTTGTCGATAACTTTCACAACTTTTGCTTTCTGAGATTTGCTGCTTTTCTTGGTACTCTTTACATCAATATTCACATCAGCAATTGCTTTTTTCAGACTCTTTTTTTCTGGTTTCCTTACAATTGATTTTGCTACTTTAGTTTTTACTGCTTTTGGTTTAGTCGTTGCTGTTTTTGCCTTAGTTTTCACGGTTTTTTTAACAGTTGATGCTTTTGGTTTACTCTTTGCCGCAGGTTTTTTTGTTACTTTTTTAGCAACAGTTTTCTTTACTTTAGATGTTGCTGCCTTTTTAACAGGACTCTTTTTTTTCTTCACAGCAGTTACTTTCTTTTTAACAGCACTTTTCTTTTTTGGTACAGACTTCTTTTCTACCATAAATTCCTCCTTAAGATTGTCCAATCTGGTTTGTCATTCAAAACAAATATACTACGATCATAATATCTGCTATCGTTCACTCAAATTAGAATTGCCTGTAAATGAAAATTATAGATTTTATTTCTACACGTAATTTATGTAGTAATTAAAATATTTAATAACATCTGCACTTTAGTTACAAGTGTTGAATATAGAGTAATTTAACGAATTATTTGCTTATGTCAATAACAATTATTGCAAATTATTATATTTTCATTTTTACTTGTGATGATTTAATAAATCATGATATTGCAGGAAAGTGTCCATGCTTTACTATATTTCAAATAATTAACAACATTTTAGTAGAAAAATGAACAAAACCGGTTCGATTTTCCTTCTTTTCGTAATCATGAACGATTTTAATAAATTCAATATATAGTGCTGGGCAATGGCAGTACAGGACAAATAATAGTAAAAGTGTTATCAAATCGCATAATTCGGTCCTGCCCTTTATTGTTATTTTCTGGTAAACAAAGAGAATATAATTGTTATAATCCGAATTATGTTGAATGAACTTACAATTTCAAATTTTGCCTTAATTAACCAGATTACCATACAGTTCGAGGAAGGTTTGAACATTTTTACCGGTACAACAGGCGTAGGTAAATCACTAATTCTTGGTGCATTAAACTTCCTTCTAGGAAGTCGTGCGACTAATGACATTGCCGGTTCTGGCAATAATGACGTTTCCGTAAGTGGGTTATTTTTTATTGAAAACGATCAGGTTCGACAATGTATCAAGCAACATATTAACGAAATTGACATTAAAGATGAGGAGATCCTCTTACAGCGGAATTTAGACCATAAAGGACGAAACAAATGCAAAGTTAACAACCAGCCTATTACGGTTTCTCTATTAAGGGAAATTGGAGACATATTGGTAAATATACATGGTCAACACGAACATGAGTCACTAACAGATCCGTTACAACAACTCAGCATGCTCGACAGTTTTGGGAAGCTGGGCGATCTTCGAACAGAATATTCCGGAATCTATAGTAAGGCATTAGAGAAAGAGAAATTGCTGTATTCATTAAATGATTGCAACGACGAAAGGAAAAAGCAGATAGAGCTCTATAATTATGAGATTAATGAGATTGATAGCTGTTCTTTGCAGACTAAGGAAGATGAGAACCTGGAAGCAGAGCGTTATATCCTGGCAAATTCAGAGAAAATCCAAAATGTCTTGTCATTATGTTCTAATAATTTGTATGAATCAGATAATTCCATTATTGCCGGTTTAAAAGAGATTTCAAATGAACTTTCCAAAATTATGGATGTTGATAAAGGCTTTGAAGATACTTCAGAGCAATGCAATCAGGCTATGTATCAATTAGAAGATATTGCTAGCACTCTGAGAAATGATATTGAAAAGTATAATTACGACCCGGAAAGATTAGAGCAAATTGAAGAGAGATTAGAAGTTATTAGAGACCTTAAGAGGAAATATGGCGATTCAATTGAAGAGATACTTTCTCGTTGCGAGATGTCCAAAATAAAACTGGAGCAACTATTAAAGAATGATGAAGATGTTGAGGTAGTTGAGACCGAATTAAAGCAATTAAAGAAGGCTGTTGTTAGTGCCGGAAAAGATCTGACACAGTGCCGAAAAAAAACCGGCAAAAAGCTTTCTTCCCTCATTAAAAAAGAGTTGATGGATCTGGGGTTTGCAAACGGAAGATTTGATATTTGCGTCTCAGCTATTGATATTGCTGATTCAGGAGAATCTGAATTAAAAAATGCCAACTGTTCAGGATTTGACAGCATTGAGTTTATGTTTTCATCCAATCCGGGAGAGGATCTAAAGCCACTTAGAAAGATTGCTTCAGGAGGTGAAATTTCCAGGATAATGCTTGCGCTGAAACGTCACCTGGCAATGGCAGATCAAACTCCTGTCCTTGTATTCGACGAGATTGATGCAAATATTGGTGGGCGAATGGGACGGATTATCGGTGAGAAGCTGAAACTGGTTTCACAATCTCATCAGATTGTTTGTGTTACTCATCTTCCACAGATAGCCAGTTATGCGGAGCAACATTTTAAAGTTGATAAAACGGTCAAAAATAACAAGACGTTTGTAGCTATCAATATGCTTCACGCAAAGGAGCGACTGGAAGAGATTGCAGAAATGATTAGAGGTTCCGAAAAGAGTGATGTGACAAGGAAACAGGCAAAAGAAATGATGGATGATGCGAAGAAATTTAATAAGCAGATGTCAACTTTGTAGCTGTTAAATTTTAAAATTAACCAAAAATTAACATATTCCTTATTCTCAGTTAACAATACAAACGTAATATACCGTCCGTTCATATGTAATTCAATTATGCATTACTTAGAACAACATGTTAATTTTAAAATAATATTGAAATATTATCGGTTTTTGTTTTAATACACAGGATTAATTTATATTACTAAATTAGGTTAATAAACACATATGAGAACGTTCGCAAAATTATTTGCAAAATCCCCATTCGCACCGTTACAGAAACATATGCAGGATGTAAATGGGTGCGTTATTAAAGTAAAAGAGATCTTTGAGGCGTTGGCAAAAGGCGATAATAATTCAGTTGCGAGAATAGCTGAAGAAATTTCTAAGCAGGAAGCAAGAGCTGATACCACAAAAAATGAGTTGCGTAATCATCTGCCAGGCGGCCTTTTTATGCCTATAAGCAAGAGCGCGTTATTAGAGATATTATCATTACAGGATGACATAGCTGACGACTGTGAGGACATTGGGATATTACTCACACTTAAAGAACTTACTTTGAAAGAAGTATTCAAAGATGATTTCAACCATTTTTTAAGTAAAAATATTGAAACATATGAACTCATTAAAGTGATCATAGAGGATTTTGACAATCTACTTGAGACCTCTTTCGCTGGTCGTGAAGCAGAAAGAGTAAAGACAATGGTTCAAGAAGTCGCTCTAAGAGAACATGAAGCCGATATCTCTCAACGGCAGTTACTTAAAAATATATTTAGCAATGAAGACCAGTTCACTCATGGTGAGCTCCATCTGTGGTTATTAATTCTAAAAGAAATTAGAACACTATCCAACACTTCTGAAAAATTAGCCCACCGTATTCGCAATTTACTAGATCTTGAATAAATAATACATTAGAGATAACACCTTGACCCCAGAAACCATACTTATTGTTCTTGCTTTAGTCATTAGTTTCTATATGGCATGGAATATTGGCGCGAATGATGTCGCTAATGCCATGGGAACTTCCGTTGGCTCAGGAGCCCTGACACTTAAGTGGGCAATTGTCGTTGCTGCCCTCATGGAGTTTGCCGGGGCATTTTTAGTAGGATCTCATGTCACGAACACTGTTAGAAAAGGGATTATTGATCCTGTTGTCTTTATCGGTGATCCAAACAGCTATATCTATGGCATGATGGCAGCGTTATTGGCTGCGGGTACATGGCTAAACATTGCGTCTTATAAAGGTTGGCCAGTCTCTACAACTCACTCTATCGTTGGCTCTGTTCTGGGATTTGGAATTGTATTCAGCGGTTTTGCGTCTATTCACTGGGATACTGTTTCACGGATTGCTGCCAGCTGGATAGTATCGCCTCTCTTGAGCGGGACAATCTCATTCCTAATATTCTGCCTTTTGCGTAGGATGATCTTTTATTCTAAAACACCTGTTAAAGCAGCAAAAAAGATAACTCCTTTTTTGGTATTCTTTGTTCTCGGCATTTTGACACTGGTGATGGTTTTCAAGGGCTTAAAGAATCTCCATATGGACCTTACACTCGATCGTGCCCTGATTCTTGCCAGTCTGGTGGGTTTGCTTGGAGCTCTGATAAGTATTCCCCTGGTCAGTAGGATCAAAACCTCTAAGACAGTAGAGACACAAGATGATCATATTGATCCAAAGGTTGAAAAAAGCATGCAGAAGGTAGTAATGCATTTGAGAAGAATCAAAGAATCTACCACTGGTGAGTTGACTGACGAAGTCACTAAGATCCTGGATGGCTCAGAAAAAATCTCAAACAGACTGGAACAATACACTCATATAAAGCACGTAAGTAGCGATTATTTAACAGTAGAAAAGATTTTTGTCTATCTACAGATTTTGAGCGCCTGCTTTGTCGCTTTTGCGCATGGTGCTAATGACGTTGCTAACGCTATTGGGCCATTGGCGGGAATCCTCTCTGCAATTAAATCAGGTGTGATTGAGATGAAGGCCCAGGTTCCTATGTTAGTTCTCTTACTGGGAGGGTTGGGTATTGTTGTCGGACTCGCTACATGGGGATGGCGTGTCATTGAAACAATTGGGAAATGCATTACAGAGCTAACCCCAACTAGAGGCTTTGCTGCCGAATTCGGTGCAGCTATTACAATCGTATTAGCTTCAAAGTTGGCATTGCCTGTATCAACGACTCACACTCTGGTAGGGGCAGTTCTTGGCGTGGGCCTTGCCAGAGGATTAAACTCATTAAATCTGTCTACAATCCGAGATATAGCCATTTCCTGGGTGATTACAATTCCTGCCGGAGCTGCAATCACTGTTGCATTCTTCTATATAATTAGAGGCTGTTTTGCCGGCTGGTAAATACATATGAAGAATTTCATGTAGTTTTGTTGGATGTTTCGCATCACCCAACCAGCACGGAAATCTGTAATTTCTAAATCCCTGAATTTTTTTAATTTCGATTATATGAAAGTATACTTCATAGGCGCAGGCCCTGGTGATCCTGAACTGATAACTGTTAAAGGCAAAAGAATAATAGAAACATCCGGCTACTGTATCTATGCGGGATCGTTAGTAAACAAAGATATCCTTAATTATTGTAGTGACAGCACTAAAATATATGACTCTGCATCCATGGCCCTCGATGAGATCATTAAGGTTATGGAGGAAGCAAAAGATAAAAATGTAGATGTTGCACGGGTTCATACTGGCGATCCGTCTATCTATGGCGCCATACAGGAGCAGATGTCCGAACTGGACAAACTGGATATTGATTACGAGGTAATACCTGGTGTAAGTTCGTTTCTTGCAGCTGCGTCATCTTTGAAGCAGGAGCTTACTCTACCCGGAGTATCACAGACAATAATAATTACACGTATTGAAGGAAGAACCCCTGTTCCTGAGACAGAGAAATTAGAGACGCTTTCAAAAACTAAGGCAACGCTCTGTATATTTCTTAGCGTCAAGGAGATTGAAAAAGTTGCAGACATACTCAAACCTGCATATGGCGATGACTGCAAGGTCGCAATAGTCTACAAAGCGAGCTGGAAAGATGAAAAAATTATTATTTCCGATCTAGCCAATGTTGCTGAAGCAACAATTCAAGGCGGTATCAACAAAACCGCAATGATTGTTGTGGGCGATGTACTCTCCAGAAATTTCGAATATTCAAAGCTGTATAATAAACATTTCAAACATTCATACCGAGATGAATCGTAAAGTAAGCTTTTCCTCAAATTTTAGGCATTGATTTTTCGCTTCCAGGATTTATAATCAATTCTTTTAATATTTTACTGTGCCATGAAAAATTGTCCAACTTGTTCAAATCCATTACAATTTAAAGAGATGACAGGTATCATTTTTGGCTTTATACCGTCCTGCAACAAGAATACGTATGAATGTACAAACTGTAATAAGACGGTATCCGGGCTGAACTGGTATTTGATATTTTTCTACTTAATTCTAGGTACTGTTCTGTTGTTTGAAACCATCTTTATTGGCTTCAAATTGCTGCCATTACCTCTTAACCTATTAAATCTATTGATCGGATTCGGATCGTACGTAGTTATTATAAAAGGGTTTCGCTCTAGAGCTAAAAATTAGCAGATTAACGGGAGTATTATCATTGAAACAACCAAAACTTAAACTACTAATATATTTAAATATTTTTTTATCTTTAACAATCATATTTGGAGGTGGAGTAATGGCAGAAGGCCAAACTAATTTTAATATAGATTTTCTTGATGAGGTTGAAACAATTAAAATGAAAGATCCTCTTGCCGTAGCTTTAGGCGCTATGGACAAAGACGAACCATTTGTGTATGGATATGAGGATGCGGTGAAGACTGCCGGACATTCCTGCCCTGCTGTCTCAGGTGCGTATAGATTAACACTGACGGCTTTGAAGCATCTCTATGGTGATGAAATACCTGTTAGAGGAGATATCAAAGTGACATTTAGAGGCGGTATTGGATACAAGGTTAATGGTCCAATCTCTCAGGTCGTTACACTTATAACTGGTGCTGCAGGAGAAAGTGGATTTCATGGATTAGGTGGTGGAAAGTTTAACAGGTTTAATCTCTTGACGTTCGACGAAAACAGCGATGTGCCTGCAGGTGCAATATGCTCAGCAATCTTTGAACGAATTGACAACGGAAAAAAAGTAGAGGTATCATATAACAATAGTATGCTCCCTGCCAATCCAAAAATGGGAGAGTTAATGCCTCTGTCTGTTAGTGGATCCGGCACTGATGAGCAGATTAAGGAGTTTGGTAAATTATGGCACGAGAGAATCAAGGTGGTTCTAACGGGCAATATGGAAGGAATGTTTGTTGTTAAAGAGAGTCGATAAATTGAAAATATTTACTGGCTGTGTATCCTTATGCAGCCAGTAAAGTTTTCTTTGCAGAGTAGATGTAAGTAATGCCTGAACCAATAGTAACGACAATGGTGATCCACATGAAGGCTGAAACTATGTATTCTGCCCAGCCTACATTTTCGAAGTGTGCATAATAAAGAAGCATGGCACATATAGTCCAAGACTGTATGAACATCTTTGTTTTGCCCCATATATTGCTGGCAAATTTTACACCCTTTGATTCAGAAAACCCTCTTATACTACTAACCAGAAACTCCCTGGCTACTATTGTGATTACCATCCACGGTGCAATAATATCATCTGCAACATTTACAAAGATAATAAAAGTACCACAAATAATAACCTTATCAACAAAAGGGTCAACAAGCCGTCCCAGGTCTGTAGACAATTCCCATTTTCTTGCAAGATATCCATCCAGCCAATCTGTAGCTGCTGCTATTAAAAATATAACAAAGGCTATGTTGAAATACCTGTAAGTTAGTAAAACAAAAAACACTATAGCAAGAAAGAGACGTGAAAGCGTTATTCGATTTGGAATATTAAAGATAACACTCTTCTTTAAATCAGTCTCTTCTTCTTGCATACTTGTCTTTTTATTATCAATGTTCATAATATATTTACTACTTCTGTGACTCCCATTCATCAAGGGTGACAAATACTTCTCTTGCCTGACTCCCTTTATATTCCCCAACAATACCATCTTCAGCCATCAAATCAATCAGTCTGGCTGAACGAGAGTAACCAATCTCTAATCTGCGCTGTAATAACGATACAGACCCACGTTGTGTTTCTAATATAATTCTTACTGCTTCCTCGTAGAGTTCATCTTTTGTAGTATTGTCCTCTTTTGCGGAACTCTGCCAAACTTTTAATTCTGAACTGAATTCCGGAGCTGATATCTGCTTAAGATAATCTACTACTCTATTGATCTCTTCATCACTGACAAATGCCCCCTGCACTCGAGACAGCTTGGATGTGCCTGGGGGCAGAAACAACATATCGCCCTTGCCTAAAAGTTTTTCAGCACCATTTTGATCTAAAATCGTACGTGAGTCAACCTTTGAAAAGACATGGAATGAAATTCTTGAAGGAAGATTGGACTTTATCAAGCCGGTAATTACGTCAACTGATGGTCTTTGGGTTGCAACGACAAGATGAATACCAACAGCTCTGGATTTCTGAGAGAGCCTTATAATTGAAGCTTCTACCTCTTTTGAAGCAACCATCATCAAATCAGCTAATTCATCGACAACTATAACCATACATGGCATATGATATGGAATATCGTCCGGATTAGCAACCCCTTCAGGGTCAATTCTCTTTAGCTTTTCAGAATCCTTCATCCTGTTATATCCGGCAAGGTCTCTGACTCCAGCCTTTGCCAGAAGCTTATACCGTTCGTCCATCTTCAAAACTGCCCATTCCAGAACACCTGCAGCCTTCTTCATGTCAGTTACAACTGGTGTAATCAAATGTGGCACATCCTTAAAAGCTGTGAATTCCACCATCTTCGGATCTATTAATATTAACTTTAACTCTTCAGGTCTTTGGAACATAAGTATGCTCAAGATTATAGAATTCAAGCATACAGACTTTCCTGAACCGGTAGTACCGGCAACTAATAAGTGCGGCATTGCAGCAAGATCAGAGATTAATGGGTATCCGGCAATGTCTTTACCCAATAGTAATGGTATTGTTCGTTTGTGATTATCTTTACTTGCTGTTTCATACAGCTCTCTCATCTGTACCGGTTTTCTATGAGTATTTGGCACTTCAATGCCAATAGTAGATTTTCCGGGTATAGGGGCAACAACACGAATACTCGGAGCCTTCAGGGCAATGGCAATATCATCTGAGAGATTAGATATCTTTCCGACCTTTGTGCCTGGTGCCAATTCCAATTCATACATAGTAACAGATGGGCCTTTTTCCAATCCCACAACCTCTGCAGTAATTTTAAATTGTTCCAAAGTCTCCTTTAGCACATTCGCCTTATCCATGACATGCTCATCGCTGTCAAGCTTATGTTTTTTGAGTTGATCTAGAAGTGAAATCGGAGGAAGGACATAATCCTTATCTTTATAGTTGGTACGCTTGTTTTTGGGTACACTAAGCTCATTATCACTTGAAAGTACAGTTCTCTTTCTAGGTTTAAGCTCTACTGGTGGAGGAGTAACTACATCACTGTCGAGATAGTCTTCTTCAATAATATTGCTTTCAACATCAAATGTATCATCTTCGACGTCTATTATATTGGAATCAACGTTGGTACTGTCAATTGCAGAAGATTTAGTAGAAATCATCCTGGCTATTCCTTTATATGCCCAACCAAAAAAAGTTTCCAATGACTTATTGGAAATAAGCATAATTGAAATAACAAATCCCATCGCCAAGACAATGCAGGCACCAGGAATTCCAAGATATTCTGTTAATCTAAATGCCGCAATCATTCCAACAATGCCACCTGTTTTGACAGGGTAAGTAAACAAATTTGCGAAGTTGTCAAGAATTCCCAGAATTGGAGATATTGAAAAAATAAGCAATATTCCTCCGAGTATTCTAACCCACAGGATTTCAATCTTTCTCTTTATAAAGAGTGATATTCCCAATGCACCTATTAACAGTGCGAAGAGATATGAAGTTATTCCTATACACGTCAACAGCCAACCGGAAACACCGGCTCCGACTATACCACAGTAATTTTGCACAGGGTTGTTGACTGGGTAATTAGCAAATGGAGGATCATTAGGTGAGAACGTTGCAATACTTATTAAAATAAATATTCCAACCGTGCAGATAATAATTGAATATGCTGAGTGAAAAACTCTGGTTCTTTGCATGAAAAAATTAGCTCCTTCAAAAGTAACAAATACTGAAGCCAAGTTGCTAATTTATAAATAACTTTTGTCTCGATAACATTAATATGTACTATTTAATGACCTGTGTGTCCAAAACCACCTTCACCTCTGTGAGTCTCATCCAAATCTTCTACTTCTTCCAGTTCAGCATGAACAACAGGTTGAACCACTAATTGTGCTATACGCATACCTCTTTCTACTATAAACTTGTCTTTGCCATGATTGGATAAGATAATACCTATTTCACCTCGATAATCACTATCAATCGTTCCTGGTGAATTAACTAATGTTATACCAAATTTCAGGGCCAGCCCACTTCTAGGTCTGACCTGTGCTTCAAAACCAAATGGGAGGGCAATAAATATTCCTGTCGGAATTAATTTAATTTCGTTTACTTCTACGACAGTATCATTTTCAACTGCAGCGTATAGATCCATTCCGCTTGCAGCCTGACTCATATAACTCGGTAGCGGCAGATCATCGCATCCATCTTTTCTC
>CAYTLC010000046.1:0-3241 GCA_964438395.1 uncultured Candidatus Scalindua sp. | reverse complement strand
GAAGCCAGCTTGCCCTTTTCCGGTCCGACAAACTTATAACCCACTTCATGAAGAATATTTAGATTCCTTTGTGTTATCGGGTTCATGTACATATTCTCCTCCATAGCAGGGGCTATTATCACAGGAACATTTGAGGCCATTACAGTACTGGTGAGTGCATCATCAGCAATGCCGGATGCCAGTTTACCAATGATATTAGCAGTAGCCGGTGCTATTACAACTAAATCGGCTTTGTATGCTATAGAAACATGCTGGGGGTCATACACACTTTCATCAATAAAGATATCTGTAACAACCTTATTATGAGAAAGTGTTCTGAACGTCAGTGGGTGTATAAAGTTTTGTGCGGATTTAGTCATTATTACAGTAATATCAAATCCCAGGCTCTTCAGCTTAGAAACTATTATTGCCGCCTTGAATGCCGCGATACTACCGGTAACACCTAATATTATATTTTTAGTCATTTAGATCAGGATTAGATTTTATTTACTATAATACAGTTACAAGAATATCTATCATCCTGATGAAGAATCCAGCAATCACTTATGATTATCAGGACCTACTCTCAGACTATCTTAACAAAATAAACTATATTTGCAAGATTCCTTCAATCTCTTTTACTGCATCGTCTAATCTGTCATTAATAACACAATAATCGTAATGCTTGCTAGCCTCCATCTCCTTCTTGGCGGCCATAAATCTTTTATTTATTACATCGTCATCTTCAGTAAGCCTTCTCTTTAGTCTTTGCTTCAGTGTCTCATCATCTGGTGCTTTTATGAAAATATAAACAGCATCAGGCCTTTTCTTCATAACCTGCATTGCCCCTATAACATCAATTGCCAGTATGAAAATTTTGTTATCGTCAGCGACTTCTCTTACAGGGCCAGCAGGTGTTCCGTATAAATGGCCACAATACTCAGCATATTCTATGAATTTGTCTTCTTTGACAAGTCTTTCAAATTCACATCTTTCAACGAAGCAGTAATCAACACCATCTTTTTCACCATCTCTAGGCTTTCTAGTCGTATAGGAAATTGATTGCTTTACTCTTGGACACTTCGTCAGTTCGTTACAAATGGAGGTTTTGCCACTGCCTGACGGGCCTGAAATTATCACCAGGTTACTGCTTTTTTTATTAACCGACACAATTACATCCAGACTTAATGTAACAACTATTGAATTATTCTAAATTTAGAATCTGCTCTTTCATCCTTTCAATTTCTGTCTTAATTGAAATTACGTCTTTAATTATATCGGCGTTATTTGCTTTGGATGCTATTGTATTTGCCTCGCGAAACATTTCCTGTACTATAAATTCGAGCTTTCTACCATTTGGTTCTTCGTTATCCATAACGTTATCGAATAACAAAATGTGGCTTCTAAGCCTTCCCAGCTCCTCGGAAATATCACATCTGTCCGCAAAGATCGCAATCTCTTTATGCAGATCACTATTTTCTATTTTACTATCTGTGCCTTCAAGTAAAGAAGATATTCTTTCCTGTATTTTATTGCTATACTCCTTGACTACTTTGGGAGCCATCGTTTCTATGTCATCCAGCAATACGGAAATATTATCCTTCCACTTATCAATTTCGATACGCAGATTCTGCCCCTCAGCCTCTCGCATTTTCTTCAAGTCATTAATCGAAAGCTTGACTAATTGCTCAAGCTCCTGCCAGAAGTCGTCATTCTCTATCTTTCCGTTATCAGAATCTCTTTTAAATTCCAGGACTCCCGGGAGAGAGATAAGATTGTCTAACGTAACATCCTGTTGGATGGATATTTCTTCTCGTGCGTCACTTATTAAGTTATGATACTCTCTTAATATGTCTGTGTTGATTGCACATTTTGGAATTTGATCACATGTCTTATAATCTATTGTCAGATTAATCGTTCCACGAGCCAACTCTTTCTTTAGCAGCTTTTCAAGCTTATCCTCAACACCGGACAATACATCTGGGATTCGAAGATTGATTTTTAAATATTTGTTATTTACAGAACGCAGTTCAACAGTAATTGTTTTCTCTTCGTCCTTCAATTCTGATTGACCGAAACCGGTCATACTCTTAATCATTTTTCTTTTCTTCAGCTATTGATTCAACTTTCGTTTCGATAGTTTCTTGCACTTCATTGACAGCGTCAACGGCCTTCATCCCGACAGATTTTACCGTTTCTACAGTTTTATCAGCTACTGCTTGTGCATGGTCTACATGTTCACCAGGGGCATGGTTGTGTCCAGCATGCTCATCAACTGCGTTCTCATGACTGGCATGATCGTGCTCAAGCGATGTAGACATTTCACTTCGTAAGGAATCAGTACCATGTATTGAGGTTAGTGTCAGCTTTGTCAAAAAGAGTGTAGCAACGATAAATATTGCACCAACGAGATAGGTGATTTTGGCCAGAATGCCACCTGTCTGTGTTCCCATAGCTGACTGATCTGCCAGGCCTCCAATTGCCGCCAGGCCACCACCCTTTCCTGATTGTAGCAGTACGCAACCAATCAAAACAATACATGAAAATATTAAAGTAGATTTTAGCGCAGTAGACCATCCGAAAATAAAGAACATGGTCAGCAAACCAAAAATAATAACAATTGCTGCAATCCATTTTGAATTCATAAAATTTACCTCTTTAAAACTAATAAAAAACCCTACAGATAAAATAAAATCATTAATAAATCAAAAATCTATTAAATACTCGCTGCTATAGATACTATATCTAAGAAAGAGCTCGAATCTAAGCTGGCCCCACCAACCAGAGCGCCATCAATTTCAGACTGGCTTAAAAGATGCTTAGCATTCTCAGCATTTACACTTCCTCCATATTGGATTCTCAAGCGTTGAGCCGTGTTGTCGTCATATTTGTCTCTCATTGTATTCCTGATGAATGTATGCACCTCATTAGCCTGTTCAGGTGTTGCAGTCTTGCCAGTACCTATTGCCCAGACAGGCTCATACGCTATAGTCAATCTATTTACTTGTTCAGAGGTTATATTCAACAATCCTTCCGATAGTTGACTCTCCACAACCTCATCGGTTTTGTCAGCATCCCTCTCTTCTTGTCTCTCGCCAACACACAAAATCGGACTTAAGCCAGTAAGTAATGCCGCTTTTAGTTTTGAATTAATCACCGAATTTGTTTCCTGGTATATTGTTCTACGTTCTGAATGCCCAATTAATACATGCGTACAACCAACATCCTTGAGCATTGGCCCTGATACTTCTCCGGTAAAAGC
>CAYTLC010000045.1:12017-16025 GCA_964438395.1 uncultured Candidatus Scalindua sp. | reverse complement strand
AGTATGACAATGCTCAACATTGTAGCAATCGTTACTATTCCGAAAACACCAGTTACCAGTACCATTCCAAAAGTGCTGCTTTCTGCAGCCGGATATATCAGTAACGGGATCAGAGGTTCGCAAGGCCCGAATATAAAAATGGTAAAGAGTATCCAGGGAGTAAGGTTCTTTGCCTTTTCTCCCTTATGTACATGTAATGGTTCTTTATCATGTTCGTGTTTATGTTTGTGGATCGGCATGCTCGTGTCTCCATGTGCATGCCAATGTTTGTGAGGCCGGTTCTTTCGTGCAGTGAATACCCCCCAGACGAAATATCCCAATCCGAAAACGATGAGCAACCATGCCGCAAATCCTCCGCGGAACGATTCTATGGCCCCTAACTTGTTTAAAGATATTCCAAGAGCTATTCCTATAATGCCCAAGACGACGGAACTTAACACATGCCCGATACCACATAAAACGGTTATACATGATGTCCTTGCCAACGACCATTTCCGTGCCCTTGCCATTACAATAAATGGCAGATAGTGGTCAGGCCCCAACATTGTATGAATCAGGCCTATAGATGCGGCCGTAATTGTAATAATAATAATTTCGTGCAACTTTTATAATCCTTTCAGTAGCATAAATATAAAATCTGTAGCACTTATAAACAAAAAAATCTATCTAAAATCTTTGCCCAAAGTAGCAGTTGTCAGTTTTCCATGTATTACACCTTTTGTACCGATAAGCCTATCCGCGATTATCTTTATTTCCCTCGCCTTGCCTTTCACGACCAGAACCTCAAGACAGTTATGGGAATCAAGGTGCACGTGCATAGTGGAAATCATAGATGCGTGGTATTTATGCTGAATGTTTGTCAAGGTATCTGTCAATTCACGCTTATGATGATTGTATATTATCGTAATGGTCCCAACCGTTTCTCCTTTACCAACCTTCCACTCCTCCTCCACCAGATTGTTTCTAATCAGATCCCTGATAGCCTCTGACCTGTTTGCATAGCCTTTCTGGTTTATATACTTGTCAAATTGCTTGAGCAGCCTAGAGTCCATTGAAACTCCAAACCTGACTACATCATCCATAATCCAACCCTTCCTATCGTGTTACAATTTTATATTTTGTACCACCCATAAACACAAAAGTCAATCTGTATTTACCGTATTATGTCTCTCTTGACGAAATACTCTATTTTTTGTAGTATGCGGCATTAAACTTTCAAATAGCGTTGCATGGATCACCTGAGAGAGAACGTGTTATTAAACGAAAACCACTTTATACGTTTTAGGAGATACTAAATATGGCAGACAAACATTCAATGGACATTGTATGCAAAGTAGAGATGCACGAGGTTAAGAACGCTGTTGATCAAGCCAAAAAGCAACTGGCAGTAAGATACGATTTCAAAGGAAGCAAGTCGACAATCACCTTAAACAAAGACGATACTATAACTTTGATTGCCGATGATGACTATAAGCTTAAAAGTTTGACAGATATATTAACAGAAAAACTTGCAAAGAGAGCTATCCCAACAAAAGCATTAGATTTTGGAAAGACTGAAAACGCCCTGGGAAATACTATAAGGCAGGTTATTACGTTTCAGGCAGGAATTCCTATGGATAAAGCGAAGGGAATCGTCAAGCTCATTAAAGGCATGAAGATAAAAGTACAGTCACAAATCCAGGAAGACAAAATCAAGGTGTCAGGAAAAAAGATAGATGATCTGCAGGCCGTAATGCAGTCAATCAAAGACCAGGATTACGATTTCGCCGTGCAGTTTGAGAACTACAAATAAAACTTGCGCAAGTCAGACTTAAATCCTTACTCCCACTTTTTTGAATTCCTTTTCGCTATACAGCATTACGTAATCGTCAAGACCGGTTTGCTCTTTTATGCTGTTTATAACGTTTTCACACTCCTCATCCGTGTAACCATGAATCATGGTGAATACATTATAATCCCAACCGGGAAACGTAGGACGCTCGTAACAGTGTGTAACCTCTTCAAAAGCCGCCATGATTTTTCCGCACTCTTCCACCTTATCCTGAGAAACTTTCCATACGGTCATTGCATTGGAGTTTATCCCTATTTTCCTGTGAGCGATAGAAGCCGCAAGGCGTCTTATCTTTCCGTTTTCCAACAGGGCCTTTAATCTGTCTATAACTTCTTCCTCAGTCATTCCCACTCCATCAGCTATGTCTTTGTATGGGGTCTTTGTCAGGGGCAGACCATCCTGAGCATATTTAATCAGTTTAATGTCTAAATCTTCTGTCATAAATCATATCCTTTTCTGTATAGTTTGTCATCCCCGCGGAAACAACAAATTTAGCATATCTTAAATTTTACACCTATCTTAAACTTCTTTGTTGTTGGCAGCATGCGAACATCAAAACCTGTTCGAGTCTCTATCTCTTTAATATTCTCTTCAAGCTTCTCCTGTGTAGGCGCCGACATCGTAAACCAGATATTGAGAGGGAGTTCTTTGTTCTTCCCTTTTCTTAAATAATTATGAGAGACTCCACTGTACCCGTTTATCACCTCAGCTACATCATCAATTTTATCGTCCGGCACCTGCATCGCCGCAAGCGTTGCAGAGTTCCCAACAGCCTGGGTGTTTATGATAGGAGCTAAACGGCGAACGTACTTACCATCAACCATTGCTTTAATTCTTTCAATAACCAGATCTTCATCAAGATCCAGCTCATTGGCAAGATCAAGAAATGGTCTGTGCGTCAGAGGAAGGTTTGTTTGAAGTCTTTGTAGTATTTTTTTATCAGTTTCGCTTAATGACATTTTATTATATTTCCCATCTTTTAGAAAAAATGTACGGAGCTGTCTTTGCCACGCCTAATTATGCATTCCAGAATGTACTGTCTCTTTATCACCCACCTGTTCAGGCGAAGAGTCTTTATTTCCTTTTAACCTTCTTTTAAATTCTTCAATACCAATTTTTCTGACCAGCTCACCAAAACGCTTCTCTTTCTTCTCATTGAGTATTGCATCTACACATACATCCAAGGCATTGAGCACTTCAGATTCATCCGCAAATTCAATAAGGTCATCTGCAAATTGAGGATGCCTGCCCAGCTTGCCTCCAATCATCACACGGAAACATTTTTTATCTCTCTTTATGGTCCCTGTAGGACAAACCTCGGCACACAGACCACAATGTAAGCAACGATCGTAATTGATTGTAACAACCTTTTTCCCGTTTTCAGACGGTTCATTTGACATTCCAGAAATCCTGATCGCACCTTCTTTGCATGCTCTCAAACAATTTCCACAACCGTTACACTCAAAATTCTCATCGACAGATACCGTCGCCCGAACGTGTACACCAAAATCCCTGATCTGAGGCATCGAACAGCAATTCGGGCAACTGGCTATCGCAATCTTCAACCTCTGATGAGGAAGGATTTTACCATCTATCCTGCTTATCAGCTTTTTGCTGAATTCATTCTCCCTGAGCCTATCCTTAATTTTCTGTTGAAGCCCTTTGATCCCTGCTATCAGAAACGGACACTCAACGTCCTCTCCGCGGCATATTTCAATATTGTACATCGCCGGGAATCCATCTTCCTCTACATACTCATCTGATCTCTTCAGGATTTCATACTTATCTTCTCCTGCTTTTGAGTCCAGAGAAAACGGATTTGCATTTATAACGCCTTTATCACTTTTAACGCTTCCGGTTCCCATGAAACTTGCCTTCGCATCTTCAACGTCTTCCAGGGTTACAACGCTCTTTCCCTTTTCGCTGGCACGTTTCTCGATCTTTGAGCGAGCCATCCTTCGTACAAAAATGGGTATTTTTTCAAGCCTTGAAGTTGCCTCTTCGTCCCATTCCATTAAACCGAAACTCCCTAAGACCGGAAAGCTTTCTATAATAAAGCCTTAACCGCTATATATTGAAAATTATAAAAGACTTTATTATATTTTAAACACGCTCTTAGTCAAACAAAAACTAGGATCAGATCTTATTTGAGGGTATTTTCCAGGTAGGAAACTATG
>CAYTLC010000045.1:8300-11917 GCA_964438395.1 uncultured Candidatus Scalindua sp. | reverse complement strand
CTTAAGTAACCATTCTCTCTTTTTTGAAGGTGTTTTGTCAGGTTTAGCCCTGGCCGGCACGTAATCTGCCACCGCCATGGCATGAACAACTGCATCAAATCTCTTCTTCTTCAATTTTTCCTGAATAACCTTAACCAGATCATCATTCGTTTCAATCTCGATTAACTTAAGCTGTGAAGGCTTTATGTCATCGTGACCTTGAATCACAGGAAACAGACTATCTGTACCATATACATATGTAACAACCGCACCGCGACTCATTGCTTCATACGCTATTTCACTGCTGAGCTTCCCTGTTGATGTGTTGGTTATGTAACGAACGGCGTCCAGATAGCCACGAGTTGAACCGGCGGTAATAAGAATATTTTTCTTTTTAAGGAGGGGCATTTAACGTCTCTAATCCTGTAAATGCTAGATATTAAAGAGGGTTCTTGATGCTGATACCGGACAACCGGGGTTCGGGTGTCCGGTATCATAAAATATCTGTCAGTTATTCCTGTTCATTTTCCAGCTCAATTGTATTTACTTCTCCAAATTCACTTAACGGTTTATCAAATTGTTCCATATCGCCAATAACGAGCAATTTGATATCATCAGGATGCAAATACTCTTTTGCAACACGAGCTATATCTTCTTTGGTAATTACCTCTATATTTTCAACATAGGTATCAAGATAGTCTAACGGCAGACCTTCATATTCTATCCCTACCATTTGACCAACTATACTGGCACTTGATGTAAATTTAAAGATAAACTGATTTATATATGTATCCTTTGCCAGCTCTAATTCATCATCACCAACGTATTCTTCCCTGATTTTCCTTACCTCATCCAGGGCAAAGTTTATGGCTTTTACTGTCGACTCGCTCTTAGTCTGGCACGATGCGAAGAAGAAACCAAGATCCCTTGGCGTATGAAATCCACTGTACGCCGAATACGCAAGCCCTTCGTCTGAACGGACTTTGCTTGGTATTCTGGAAGTGAAGCTTCCGCCTCCAAGGATAAAGTTCATTATCTTGATTGGGAAATAGTTTTTATTTAACCGGTTGATGGCTATGTGCCCAAAAACCACACTAGCCTGGTTTACATCTTTGTAAATATAATTTATAGACCTCTGGAATTTCTTCTCAACTGCAGGCACTTCCGGGAAATCTATATCTGTTTTTTCCCAATCTGCAAAAACATCCTTTAGTTTTTCTAATATTTCCTGAGTATCAAAATCACCTGATATACCCATAATAACATTGTTCGGGCAAAAGTACTTTTTATGGAAAGCAATCATGTCGTCTCTGGTTATACTTTCTACGGTATCTTTGTACCCTATTATTTTTCTACTGTACGGATGATCTGCCTTATACATTATCTTCCTGAACTCTCTGAAAATAATCGTCCTGGGCGTATCATTTTCTCTCCTGATATTTTCCAGTATTTCATCTTTCTCCTTCCTGATCATATCCTCAGGGAAAGCAGGATTCATCAGCACATCCGCAAAAACCTCCAGACCTTTGTCAATATCCTTCTTCATTGTAGAGAGGGATGCGCTACCTGATTCTCTGCTAACCCCAGTCTCAACAGATGCGGCAATAAATTCCAACTCTTCATTCATCTGTTCCGGTGTTCTTGATTTTGTACCGCCTCTTCTCATTACGCTTCCAACCAGACTCGCAAGTCCCGCCTTTTCTTCAGGTTCATAAATGGCACCTGTCCTGAAATGGGCAGCAATTTTGAATAGAGGCAACTCATGGTCTTCAAGAAGATAAAGGATCATGCCATTGTCCAAAACCACTCTTTCAGGCTTTGGCGGAGTAAACTCAATTGGTTCGTATTCAAATGCAGATACTATCTTTGCCCCCTCAGATTGAGGTGCAGTCATAACAGGCTCAATCGCCTGCCCGCTATGCTCATCATACGCAAAAACAGTTTTTGCCTGCCCAACAGAGAGACTTGACAATATAAGAATAAAAATAAACAGATGACTTAGTGAAAAATTAATTTCCTTTGTTTTCATGAGCGGCTTCCTTTCCTTTCTTTTTATTATTCACTAAGATCGCTACCGTTCTGTTGGTCTTCTTAAAATATTTATTTGCAACACGCATAATATCTTCCGGAGTCACAGCGATTGTCCTTTCTACAAGCGTATTAATGTATCTCCATCCGGCAATTGCTTCGTATGATGATATTTCACTTGCAAGTCCCGATGCAGATTCCAGGCTCCTTACAAAACCGGCTTCCAATTGGTTCTTAATTTTTTGCAGTTCATGGTCAGTTACAGGAGTTGTTTTCAGTTTTTCCAACTCTTCATATATTGCTTCTTCAACCTCTTCTGCTGTATGGGGATGTCGAGGCGAAGAGAAGAAGATGAAGGTATCGGCATACTTGGACGCCCCACCATACGCATGAGCCATTACGGCAATACGTTTTTCTTCTATCAAACTTTTATACAACCTCGAAGTTCTCCCGGTTGAAAGGATCGCTTCGATAACATCAAATACATATTGATCCGGGTGGCCAATTGCAGGCTTATGGTAAGCAATAGACAACACGGGGTTGGCATCATATTCTACATAAACCCTACGCTCTCCTATTTGTTCGGGTTCTACAGTCGTAACCTCTGGAGGAGCAGGTTGCCGTTCGATATCACCAAAGTGTTTTTCAATAAGATCAACAACTTCATCAGGATTTATGTCCCCAACAACAACGATCACCGCATTGTTCGGTGAATAGTATTGCTCAAAATATTCAGTAACAGCCGCCTTTTTCATATTTTTAATATCTGACATCCAACCTATAACAGGCCAGCCATAAGGATGAGCCGTAAAGGTAGCGGCATTCAGCTGCTCTATTAGTAAACCGAACGGACTGTTTTCCGTGCGCATACGTCTCTCTTCCATCACAACGTCCCTTTCAGAATAAAACTCTCTCAAAACGAGATTTTTCATGCGGTCAGACTCCATAAATGCCCACAATTCAAGCCTGTTTGACGGCAAGTTACAATAATAATAGGTTGCATCGTTTCCTGTCGATGCATTAAGTCCGGTAGCACCATTCTTGAGATAGATAGACCACATTTCATCCTTAACAATCAAATCCTTTTGCGCTTTCCATACCCCTTCCAATTCCTCTTGCAATTGTTCCAGTTTTTTGCTGTCTGTCTCATTCCCCTTTGATTTCTCAGCTGTAATACCAGAAATGAGTTCATCCTCCTTTGACAGAAGAGGTTTTTCGCTATCGTAGTCTTTAGTTCCGAAAATTTCCGTACCCTTAAACATCATATGTTCGAACAGATGAGACGCACCTGTAATCCCGGGATGCTCATTTACAGAACCAACCTTATAGACGATTCTGAGTGAAACAATAGGAACATCATGTTTCTCCAACATCAATAATTTTATACCGTTGTCGAGTGTGTGCTCTCTTACATCCAGTGCCAGCTTTTGGCCAAAGGAATTTGTACAAAAAAAGAGTACTGCGGAAATTATAAAAATTTTCATTCTGGTCTTCTTCATCAAAAAAATCTCCTCTCTATTGATTTATTGCCGGAGTGAACAGGAGTATGTAAAATCCAAACTTCTTTTATATTAATCAAGACAGTTAAACAGTGCTACAATAGTTTCACA
>CAYTLC010000045.1:7082-8200 GCA_964438395.1 uncultured Candidatus Scalindua sp. | reverse complement strand
TTACATTCTCCTTTCCTTTTCTCTACTGATAGTGTAACCTCTTCTTTATTGAAGAAGTAATAAGTCCATCGCCATATCTGGTGTTTTAGAGACGGAAAAAAGATATCTATTTTTTGCAAATCGCACTCCCTTTCTTTTGAAAAGTGCTATTTTAATGACTTTCTCGATTAAATCAAATAAAAACATTGACAGGTTTCTGCTTGTATGATATATGATAGTGTTTAAATTCTTACAGGCAAAGGAACTGTATTAACACTTTGCAAATCACTTTATTATTGAGATTTACACGAAACCATGACTAAGACTTTTATAGCTAAGAAAGAAGACGTAGAAAGAGACTGGCATTTAGTTGATGCCACCGACAAGGTTCTGGGAAGAATGGCAAGTCGCATTGCGATGATTCTTCAGGGAAAAACCAAACCCACATACACTCCGCATGTCGACACAGGTGATTTTGTTGTTGTTACTAACGCGGAAAAAATAAAATTAACCGGCAATAAGATGAATGAAAAGGTTTATTATTCTCATTCAGGCTATCCCGGAGGATTCAAGGAGATTCCTATTAAAAAGTGGATGGAAAAGCATCCGGACAGAATAGTAACTCTTGCAGTAAAAAGGATGTTGCCAAAAACAAAACTCGGTAGTGCTATGTTAAAAAAATTAAAAGTTTATGCTGGCCCGGATCATTCTCACGAAGCCCAACAGCCCAAAACTCTGGAAATTTAATTATTATAAGGAAACAAAATGACTGACGAAACAAAATTCATATGGGGTACAGGCAGGCGAAAAACATCTGTCGCTAGGGCCAGAATCAGAAAAGGTACTGGAAAGTTTATAGTAAACCGCAGAGAGCTAAGTGAATACTTTGGTAGAGATCGCGATAGGAACGAAGCCCAACTACCACTGAAAACCACAAACACCGAAAAACAATATGACGTCTATATAAATGTCCGTGGCGGCGGCGCAACCGGTCAGGCCGGAGCCATTTCGCTGGGTATCTCCAAGGCACTTTTAAAAGCAGATGAATTGCTGACGGAAAGCTTAAGGGGAGCAAGTCTCTTGACTAGAGACAGCAGGATGAAAGAGCGGAAGAAATACGGCCGAAAGGGTGCAAGGGC
>CAYTLC010000045.1:0-6982 GCA_964438395.1 uncultured Candidatus Scalindua sp. | reverse complement strand
ACTTCAATATCTTTTATCTCTTTACCCCAACCGAGGTTATATATTTCTCCACTCAAGTCTGCTTCATTAAACATGGCACTCATATTTGCATTTACCAAGTCACCAACATAGACGTAGTCTCTTGTTTTTGTCCCATCACCAAAGACAGTCGATTGTTTACCATCAAGCATCTGTTCTGTAAATATCGCAACAACGCCGGCTTCGCCATGAGGGTCTTGTCTGGGACCGTAAACGTTCGGATACCTCAAAACGATATAAGACAGATTATGAGTCTCCCTGAAAACGAACAGATAATGTTCAACAGTATGCTTGCTTACACCATATTGCGATTGAGGATCTACTATGTGCTCTTCATCTACCGGCAGATACCTGGGTTCACCATACACCGCACCACCGGTAGAAGCATATATGAACCTCTTTACATTATGCTTACTTGATATGTTTATCAGGTTTAAGGACCCTATTATATTCACCTGTGCGTCATATAAGGGATCCACTACCGATTTCCTCAAGTCAACTTGCGCAGCGTGATGGTTGACAATATCAGGCTTTTCGTCTGCAAATATTTTCTCCAGACTCTCTGAATTACAAATATCCTCTTTATAGAAAGTTGCCTTTGGATTAATATTTTCTTTTTTGCCCGTAGTCAGATTATCAATTATTACTACTTCATGTTCCTGAGAAATCAGATTATCTACAAGATTAGATGCAATAAACCCTGCACCGCCAGTTACCAATACCTTCATGGTTCCCCTCTATTTAACTGTTTCCGGCGGCTTGCCTTTATATATCTTGTCCACTGCCACTTCAAAATCAGTTTCCATATTCATTCTGTCAAGTTCTTTACGGAGAATACGGTGACAGTAACTACAGGACTGCTTCAATGCTCTTAATCTATCATCAGAGGTATCGAAATCTTCCTCCTGACACGTTTTTTTAATCTTTGCCAGGTTATCATTAAACATCTGTTGAAGCTCAAAATACTCTTCCGGTATTTCATCACTGGAAAGATTTAGTGAGGCAAAGGATTTCTCTAATGTCTCGCACAACTCCACCGCATCGGCCCAATCGCCTTCACCCATTCTACGTGTCAGAAGAGTTGTATCACCCTTTATTTTCTTCATATCTTCTTTAAACCCAAGCTTGGTGTACCATTGAACAGTAGGATCGCTATCGCTTACCTGCTCTTCAACCTTTCCGCAAGAGAGGATAAAGATTAAGCCTATTATTGATAACTTCAAAATATTTCTCGTAAATCTATTGCTATATAATTCCATGATGTAAATAAATCCTTCCTACTAAAAATAATATCCAGTTTTTATTAAGGCCCTAAAGCCCATTTTGCAAGAAGGGCTATATTTTGTATACAACAAAATATAGCCCTCTCGCTATTAACAACTCTCTAATGCTACTTATATTAACAATGCCTAAGCAGTCTAACCTAGAAAAGTCCCTTTACTCTACCTGTTTCAACATCTACATCCACACGTCTGTAAGCAGGATCTGAGCAGGTACCCGGCATGACTTTCACTGTTCCTGCAAATGGAACTACAAACCCGGCTCCTTTGAATGTCAATACCTCCTGGATATTCAATCTCCAGCCCTTTGGAGCACCTTTGAGCATTGGGTTATCCGTGAGGGAAAGATGCGTCTTAGCCATACATATCCCAAGCTTGGAAACTTCCGGATCAACGTCCATCGCCTTGATCTTTGCCTGAGCAGTCGGAGAATAATCAACTCCGTCAGCACCGTAAACCTCTGTAGCAATCATATTTATACGCTCACTCAATGGCATCTCCAGCTCATAGAGGAACTTGAAGTTGTTCTCTTCGTTACATGCATCGATCACTGCATCAGCCAGTTCCAGGGCACCTTCGCCGCCCTTTTCCCAATGTTTAGAGAGAGCAACACGGGCTCCGGCATCTTCTACTACTTTTCGTACCGCTTTTATCTCATCATCCGTATCTGTATAGAAATTATTTATACAAACTACAGGATTGATACCGGCCTTCTTTACCACGTTAATAAGATGGAGCAGATTCGATTCCGCCCCTTTCACAGCATATTCAACGTTCTCTTCCTTATAAATTGGGTCCAAAGGTTTTCCAGGAATAGGAACCGGAGCGCCACCATGGCTTTTAAGCGCCCTGATAGTAGCAACAAGAACCGCTGCATGAGGTTTATTTCCAGAGAAACGACATTTCAGATTCCAGAATTTCTCAAATCCTATATCTGCTCCAAAACCGGATTCGGTTACATTATAGTCACCCAGCTTTAGCCCAAGCCTATCTGCTACAATCGAGGATTGGCCAATGGCAATATTTGCAAATGGCCCCGCATGTACTAATACCGGCTGCCCTTCAATAGTCTGCATCAGGTTTGGATTAAGAGCTTCAACCATCCACGCAGTCATAGCGCCATCAACCTCTATATCGGCAGTTGTAACAGGCTGGCCAGATTTATCGTAAGCCAGTACTATTTTACTCATTCTCTCACGCATATCTTTGAGATCTTTTGCAACTGATAGTATGGCCATAATCTCGGAAGATACAGCAATGGCAAATCCTGACTGCATCATAAACCCATCCATCTTTCCGCCGATACCGATAGTGATATCCCTAAGCGCCTGCGCACAAAAATCTATAACCCACTTGAAATTAATATTATTGGAATCAATATTGAGGCGTTTTAGATTCCTTTTAGCAAGCTGTTCGTCGTTGTAGTTATACTCATGCTGTATTCTGGATGTAAGCGCCACCATACCCAGGTTGTGCGCATTCATTATTGCATTTATATCTCCTGTCAGTCCCAGAGAGAAAGGAGTCAACGGTATGCACTGAGAAAGTCCACCGCCTGCAGCAGATCCCTTGATATTCATGGTCGGCCCGCCGGACGGCTGACGAATAGCACCAACAACATTTTTGTCTCTTTTTCCAAGACCCTGTACCAGACCCATAGTTGTAGTAGATTTTCCTTCACCCAGAGGAGTTGGTGTGATTGCAGTCACATCTACGTATTTTCCATCCGGCTTATCTGCCAGCCGGTTAATTGCTTTGTTAAAATCAATCTTTGCCACGTAGTGCCCGTGAGGCAGCAGTTCATCCTTCTCAATACCCAACTGATCAGCTAGCTGATAAACGGTCTTCATCCCGGCCTCAGCAGCTTCCGCAATTTCCCAATCCGCATGTTTAGTGGGATCCAATGCCATAATATTTACCCTCCTTTTCTTTTATAATACTGATAAACTAATAATACATTCCGCAAATTATACAACACACTGTCATCTATTAACTGAATCAACAGGTTATTGTTAATATGTTAAAATGCTACTAATAGAACAATTTTTACAAACGTAAAGACAAGAAACTGTTCAATTATATTGATAAAATCTCCAAGGTCAAGAGAAATGATTTATGGCTGATATTAGCGTTTTGTCCACATCTTTATGGATTTGCACGACCTTCAGAGTAATACGCCAACGCGCTTCATGGCAGTACTTTCAGGCAGAAAATAGGGTATACAGGAAATGGCAAGATTCTATATAGTTTGTAATTCGGTGAAAACCGGTATTTACTCTAAATTACTTAAGGCATAGTTGTTGTCCTGCACAAACTTATCCGTCTATCTGATTATTTTTCAAGTCTAAATTATTATCTTTATCAATTAATGTGAGAAATTCTTTTTCGACAGGTTTTTCAGAACGAATGTGCAGATCCCTCTGAGGAAATGGTATTTCGATGTTATTTTCTCTGAACATTTTATCAATTGAAAAATTCAGGTCGCTAATCGCCATCCATCTATCCAGTATATGAGCCCAAAAGTACAACTCAAAATTTAGTGAACTTTCTCCAAATTCCGCAAAGCGTACTATCGGTACTGGATCTTTCTTTACATCCGGATGTAAATCCACCACTTTGAGCAGGCAATTTTTTACCAGTTCAGTATCAGAACCGTACGCAACACCTACTACTATTTTAGACCTTAGTAACATGTCACCACCATGAACCCAGTTTACTACGTTACTCTCCAGAAACTTTGAGTTTGGTACAACTACCGTTTTCCTGTCAAAGGTATTTATCATGGTACTTCTAATACTGATCTTTTCAACCTTGCCTGCAATCTCCTTATTCAGTGTTATTACATCTCCAATTTTAATTGGTTTTTCAAAGAAAATAATAATACCACTTACAAGATTATTGATTATATTCTGCATCCCAAAGCCCAGACCAATACCGAACGCACCGGCAAATATGGTAAGGCTCCTTAAAGGAATCCCTGCGATGTTCAGACCTATGAGTATCGCCACGGCAATTATAGAATATGTTACCCCGGATGAAATTGCGTGACGGGCACCTTGCTCTAACTGGGCCTTTTCATAAACTTTTGTTCGTAATACATTTTTTAAATATCTGGTAAATATGAAGGCAGCCACCAGGACTAAAATGGCAATTAACATCTTAAATGGTGTTGTATATCTCCCCTCAGCAAGTACAAACTTATATGTCAAACCATTCTTTATCGAAACAAACACATATAAAATGCTTTCATAAACTTCTCGAAACAGCGTTGGAGCTGCCGGTGAGCTCACAACATCTTTAAATGTGCTGTTCCACATTCCAACGATTATGACTATCGCCATAACTAAAATACCATAATCCAGCAAGCCCTTGTAAATCCTGAACGCCAGATTTAATGATGCTTCCTCTGATTCGAAATCCTTGTCACCAAGTTCCCTTCTCAACTCTAACTTATGTTCCTTTGATAATGATAGACGTCTCAGTAAAAATCGGTATACAGCGGAAGCAATGACTGCAACTATCGTACTCTTGATGAGTACTACCATGAAGGTATATGTTAATTGCGCATACCCAAGGCTTCGCATAGCAAAAAGCAGGATAACAAACGCAATAAGCAGAGGATAAAGGATGTTAATTACCTTATTGACGAACTTGCCAATAGCACTCTCAGAATAAGGCAACATCCTCAACAAGACCGACCGTTGCCTAGCAGCTATCCACACAGCAAGGGAAATAGTAACTACCCTGTAAATGAACCATAGTAACTCGATAACATCCTGTTTATAACCATGTGCATTTAAAACAGAGATCAACGTTACTGTTATTACTGAAAAGAGTAGAATTATATTTAAACCTCTGAAGATATGACTTGCAGAAGAGTAGCTAATCGGGACCCATCGCCTCACACCTGTATACGGACTCAATGATTCAACTACAGTAGCCCTTAAGAATTTATAAACAGAAATAATTGCGAATCCATAAACGGTAGATAGAATTATCGGTGCTTGAGATGGAACGGTAAGTGATATTGTGAGTGCTATTACAAACAGGAAGAATATGGTTAATGTATTCCGCATAATACGGAGTAGCCCTGGCAAAAGCTCGAATGAGAAAAACGTTTGCGGTGACATTGCCATAAATCTATCTATTTCATGTTTTGCCCATTTCTCCAGAAAGCGCCTGGCAAAGAAAGCAAAAAAGATAACGAAAATAATAATAATTACTTTTATAACGAATGCCGGAATATTTTCTGTTTTTGACAGGAAGAGCCTGAGACTCTTTAGATTTCGGACTGATTCCTTATAGAAACCCAAAGGCCAGTCCTTAAGGTTCTTTAAATCTGCCACACCCTCAATCACCGTATTGCCCGATATTCTGCTCTCACGCCTTGCCCAAACGTTTGCGACTCGTATTTGAGAAAGAGTTTCTCTGGCATTTATTAATTCATCTAATAAAGTCTTATTCAGCTCCAACCGCTCATTTACCGCATTTATCTTTGTCTCCATGAGGAGGTTTTGCTCCTCAATATGTTTAACACGTAAATCAGCAAGTTTTACCAACTGTACGCCCAACGCGCTATCTGAGAAGCCTTCCGCTTCCCTCTCTATGTTCGATTTTTCTCCGGGTACGGTTGATAAAGAGTCGGAACGTGAGCTCTTTAAACTCTCAGTTACGATAGATTTTTGTTTTTCTGCAGCCGCCAACAAACTTTCAATAGACTTTGTCTTATCCTGTATTCTTTGAATACCTATGCTGATTAAGTCTAATTCAGCAGCAATCTCATCAGGAGTATTCTCGCCAACAAGTATTTCTTCAATCTTTTTTTGTATTTTTTTATATTCTGCACGATCTTTATGTCTCTCATTCCCTGTAGTGATTAATTCATTTTTTATTGTTGCTATAATTCCATGCTGTTTATGTACGTCTGCCTCAACAGCTAAAACCCTTTTCCTGTCAGGCGATGTCTCCTCTAATTGTTTCTGTACGGCAATCTCCTCTTGCTTTAACGCTACTCTTTTTTCTAATTCAGCTCTTGCTTTCTCCTCTTCGGCAACCCTTCGTCTCTCCTCCTCTTCCTTTTTAGCCAGCTCGGATTCTTTCTTCTCTCTCTGCAGTTCCGCTTCTTTAAATTTTTCTGATAAGATGCCAGCAATCCCCGCCTGAACATTTATCTTCAACTGTTTATTTAGCCTTGTAATCTGGGCTATTTGCAAATTACGTCTTGCCAGCTCGGTTTGAGCCAATAACAGGCTAACCATTTCGTCCTTTAATTTAATCTCGTTTTCTAAGCTACGTTTTGCATTATCAATTTTAAAAAGCCCTTCTCGTGTTGATGGCTTCAGACTTATAACTGTTTCCAGTTCTTCAATAAGTTTCTCTTTCTCTTCTTCGATCTTAAATCTTGACGTATCACAAGATGTTTTTGACGTCGAAAGATATGTTTCCTTCTCTTTAACGACTGACAGCGTTGCCTGTAACCCTGCCTTCAGCAGTTCCACCTCTTTTTGAATACCTTCAAATTGGGATGCTGGCAACTTGGCAGCCTCATCCTTTACCCTCTTTTTTCTTTCTGCCAGTGTTGAAGCGGCTTCCAGCGCCTTTGCCAAAGAGCCAGCCATGCCTTTTATCTCTGTTCTAACCCTTACGGTTTCATTCAGGGTATTAATTCTTTTTTCGACAATAAC
>CAYTLC010000044.1:13981-16286 GCA_964438395.1 uncultured Candidatus Scalindua sp. | reverse complement strand
GCAATCCCACCCAGTAAATCCCCAACCCTGCTGGATGGATGACAGCTTATGCATCCTTCCATAACTGCATGCACGCTGGTAACCGCTCTAAGGTGGGCCTTACCGTCAACTGTCTCAATCTTCTCAAAATATGTTCTTCCTGAGATCATCGCGTTAATCGCATCTCTCTCGAACGCATCTACCGGATTATTCTCCGGATTAAACGGAGTGCCGGTTGCATCCAGTAACTTCACTTTCTGCCAGCCCTTTTCATTCATTACTTTAAATACTCTTTTAGATAGGGTAGCAGCAGGCAGCACAGAGGGGTCATCAACGTACTCTTCGGTAATAAGAACAATGTAGGTCTTATAAAGATCATCAAGCATCCGAACCGTCTTTCTTGCATGATCTAATTCCATATTCATTACCGACTTGTATAACTCCTCCATTACCTGCAACGGCTTTCTAGGCACATCCATATAATAGTCTGCCTCATCTGCAGTTACTTTAGAGCCTGTGAAGAACACCATTACTATAAATACTAAAACCAACATTACATATTTTTTTGCCATAATGTATATTCTCCTCAATTGCTAAATTAGAAAACAGTGATTTTTCAGATGGTTACAAATGTTTGTTTTTAATAACCATCATTTTCGTTCGTGTCATCTCTTCCATAGAATAGGGAATACCTCCCATACCGATACCTGATTCATCCCGGCCACCAAATGGCATCCAATCAACTCTAAATGCGGTATGGTCGTTGACCATGACTGCTGTCGCATTTAACTTTTTAACTATCTCCATGCTGGCATTTAGATTGTCAGTGAAAACTGAAGCTTGAAAAGCATAAGGCAAAGCATTCGCCTGTTTGATTGCCATATTCCGGTCTGTATAACTAAAGATACAAACCACCGGTCCAAACACTTCCTGGATTGAAACTCTGCTATCTTCCGGTGGATTTAAAAGCACGGTTGGAGCATAATGAAAATCCGATATCCGCCGACCACCGCATAGTAAAACTGCTCCTTTTTCAACAGCTTCATTGACCCATTGTTCAACCCGGTCAACTTCTCCGGGAGTAATGAGAGGGCCAACCTCTGTTTTCTCATCCAGGGGATCTCCAACAATAAGCTCTTTAGCCATTGCCGCCAACCTTTGAGCCACGTCATCACAGATCTCCTCATGAACAAAGACGCGCTGTACAGAAACACACACCTGACCTGCATGATAGAATCCGCCTTTAAGCAGGGCCGGCAACATCTCGTCTATATCCGCATCGGGTTCCACAATGACAGGAGCAACTCCACCATGCTCCAGGGCACAGCGTGTACCCGGTGACAGCTTTGAGCGCAGAGACCAGCCAACATTTGCAGAGCCGATAAAGGAGAAGTAATTAATTCGTGAATCCATAACCAGCTTTTGAGTAAGTTCCACATCTCCGATAAAAGCTGAACACCAACCTTCAGGAAGACCGGCCTCTTTTAAGATATCCATGAAAGCGAAACAGGAGAGAGGGGTAACTTTCGCAGGTTTAATAATTACAGGTGAACCCACGGCAATTGCCGGAACTGTCTGGTGAACAGTCAAATTAAGAGGATGATTAAAAGCACTCACTGAAGCGACTAAACCAATGGGCTCTCTCATAGTATAAGCCAGTCGCTGAGAAGAAGAGAGTGTGTGTCCCATAGGAATCTGCTCCCCTTTTATATGAGCAATATACTCTATTGCCAGTTTGACTCCGTTGATAGCCCTTAAGACTTCTATCTTAGAATCTTGATAGGGTTTACCACCCTCCTCGGCAGCAATATTAGTCAACTTATCAATCTGCCCGGTCATAATCTGAGCGACTCTTTCTAAAATTTCTATCCGTTCATAAGCCGGCAGCCAATGTTCAGTATTTAGAAATAACCGGTGGGCTTTACTTAAGATATCTTCCAGAGTTTGAGCATCCATCAGAGGTACTTCTTGAATTAAGCTCTGGTCATGAGGTCTATTTACTTTGATAACTGTCATTTTATTAATCCTTATGTTCCTGATTATAAAATACAGGTTTTTTCTTTAAGCAATACATTCAATATACTGTGGTTTAGAGAGTAGTCAACGGCTAAATCAATCACGTGAATACCACGAGTATTCAACGCTTTTTCCAGTGTTTCATCAAAGCTTTGTACACTATCAGGACGATAGCCATGCGCACCATAACTTTCAGCATACTTGACAAAATCGGGATTACTGTAATCTAAACCAAAATTGTCAAAACCCATACCTGCCTGTTTCCATTTGATCATTCCATAAGCGTTATCATTCAGAATAATTACCGTCA
>CAYTLC010000044.1:4185-13881 GCA_964438395.1 uncultured Candidatus Scalindua sp. | reverse complement strand
AAACATTGAGGATGCCGTGCATCAACAACCCCTTTACCCATCTGAGTAGTAAAATAAGGGATCTGGGTTTTTTCAATCAATCTTTCTAGAGCCCGACTTGTTCGTTTACGATTAGCACCCGCACCTATCAGGATGAGAGGCATCTTGGCTTCCTGGATCATCCGGGCAGCTTTTGAGATGTCCTGATCATCCGCGTCAGGTCTCCGATAGCCAACCACTTCAAATACACGTTCCTCACACTCTTCAGCAGCAATATCCTCCGGTAGTTCCAGATGTACCGCTCCCGGCCGCTCTTCCTGGGCTATCCTGAATGCCTCTCTCGTCATAGATGGAATACTGTTACCATTAATAATCTGCTTACTATATTTGGTAAGGGGACGCATCATATCGACAGTATCAATAATTTGGAAGCGGCCCTGCTTGCTTTTCTTTATCGGCTTTTGCCCTGTGATCATGAGCATGGGCATCGCACCTAAGTTGGCATATGCTGCCGGTGTTACCAGGTTAGTTGCGCCGGGCCCTAAAGTGGAAAGACAAACCCCCGGTTTACCTGTTAAACGGCCAACAGTAGCTGCCATAAAACCTGCGCCTTGTTCATGACGGGTTATAATTAACTTTATTTTAGAGCCTTTAAGGGAGTTTAAAAAATCCAGGTTTTCTTCACCCGGTATCCCAAACACATATTCGACACCCTCATTTTCAAGAGCCTTAACAAACAGATCAGAAGCTTTCATCAATTACACCCTTCCTATTATAGACATCATACTCAATATTATTTAGTTTCGTAACAAGCCAAACAGCAAATTCTTTTCCTTCCCGTCAGACACAATTCACAAATTGTCCTGAGCGGAGTTATTATTCGCAATATTGGTACCTTTACTTAAATTGTACGCCGATAAAAAAATTGAATGATGCATAAACAGTGCGTTAATAATGCGTTACAAAGCAAGATGTTATCTTACAAAAAAACAGAAAACAATCAACATTCAAAAAACGCGCATATATTTCGCAGCATACCCGGGCACGCTCACTGGCATTCGCATATTTTTCGCCTGTTTATACAGAGACAGATCTAAGGCTGGCTGCAGAATATCCTTTTTTCATGCTATAAATCCTGATTATATCAATATTTACGCAGTATAGAAAATTTATATTTGCGCAAAAAACCCTTTGGTATAGGTATTGCTTTTCAATATGGGGTATACTGTTCTGTAATACTATTCAGGCAGTTAATATATCTTACTAACAATTTCATTAACAAGTACTATTTAAAGGAAAATGTAATGTCAAACAGAAGAATGTTTTTAAAATCGTCATTAGCAGTAGCCGCAGGAATTGCCGTTGGCCACATATCCCCCGTTTCTGCCGGTTCGTCTTGTTCGTACCCTAAAAAAGGTATTATTTATACAAAGCAAAACCCGGGCAAATGGTCTGGAAAAACTAAGGGACATCTGCCAAATGTAAAAGTAGAAGGAAACAAGGTAACTGTCACGACCACTCATGGCATGAGCGATGAGCACTATATTGTGAGGCATACAGTAGTTTCTAAATGCGGCAAGGTACTGGGAGAGAAGACTTTTAAACCATCTGATGCAGAGGCAAAGTCAGTATTTGAACTGCCGGATACCAGTTCTAAATTCGCGTGGGATACCACAACACTTTATGCCACCAGCTTCTGTAACAAACACGATCTCTGGGTCACTGAGTTCGATGTGTAACAATCTTCAATAACCCCGCCCCGCAAAAGATAAAGGCGTAAAAGATGCCACCGGGATTGGCCTCATCAAAAGGTTGACTAGAATGCTGTTATAAGGTAGACTACCCGAAGCATAGGTCGCATTTATTTCATAAACAAATTTTTCGAAAGTTTTAAAGATGGCAGAGCACGTAATCATCGGCAACGGAGTTGCCGGCATAAAGGCTGCAGAAACTATCAGAAAACATGATCCTGATGGCAAAATAACAGTAATAGGCGACGAAGACCATGCGTTCTATTACAGGCCTCAGCTACCAGGATTTGTTGCCGGGAAGATTGAAGAAGATAGGCTGTGGGGCAAAAAGAGTGATTTTTATGAGAAAAACAACATTATTTCGTGCCTTGGAAAAACAGTGACCGGCATAAAGCCTGACACTAATGAGGTTATCTTAAAGGACGATACTGCTATAAATTATGACTCATTACTAATCGCCACAGGAGGCGCCATAAAAAGAAGGAACTATCCTGGAAGCGATTTAAACGGAGGAATAGTTCAATTAAAAACAATTGATGATGCCAGAAACATAAAGGAAAAGGTTAAATCTGCAAAGAGTGCCGTGGTAGTCGGTGAAGATTTTTTGACATTGTCGTTAACAGAAGCCTTGCATAGCAGCGGAGTGGAAGTAACTTACCTGTTGCGTGGGGATAGACTCTGGCCTGAAATCATGGACAAAGATGCCTCCGACATACTTATGCTCAGATTGAAGGAAAAAGGCATTACGATAAAACAGGAAACTGATATAAAAGAAGTTCATATTAAAGACAGGTTGGTTCATGGAGTAATCACGACAGATGATGAACTTCTTGACTGCCAGATCCTTGGTATTGTTGACAAATTACAGCCCAGTATTGACTTCTTAAATGAGAGTGGTGTTAATACTGATAACGGCGTTTTGGTAAACAACAAAATGCTTACTAATTTTAACAATATCTATGCTGCCGGCGATGTCGCTCAATTGCCAGCCGATCCGGACTCTGAAATTCCGGAGATTAATGTCAGATGGCTGAAGGCGTGGAAGCAGGGGCAGGTGGCAGGTTCAAATATGGCAGGCAATGACGCGGAATATGATGATATCGCGAGCATCAGCGCAACCCAAATATGTGGAATCGATATAGTATCAATAGGAGTCTCAAATCCGTTAAATGGAGACTATGAGATAAAGAGAGGTGATTACCCTCATCCTGAAACTGATGTTTATAAAAAACTTGTCTTGAAAGATGACAGAGTAGTCGGTGCCCTCTTTGTTGGCAATGCACAGGAGGCCAGAGAGATCACAAAGGTTATAAAAAATGGAACAAGCTATTCAGAAATTGATAAAAAACTTTTGAAACAGATGTTTGATCTGGATTCTCGTTTCAGCACGTTTCGTGGTTTTTTATGCCCTGTTTGTAAACTTGAACTTCCAATACCGCCTGACGCGAAGGCTGGTGATAAAATCACATGTCCGGCCTGTGGTATTGAACTTAAAGTAACCGAGGGCATGTTAAAATAGCAAATAATGGGACAAAAAGGACAAATATATTTTTGTGAGATTTGCAGGCAAAAGGTTGAGGTAACAGTAGACGCTTTCGGAGTGCTTGTCTGCTGTGGGCAGGAGATGAAGCTTGTTGAGGGTATGATGGAGACCTGGACCTCAGTTCATCCCAAGCCGGTTGGGGGCACAACTTATATCTGCCATAAATGCGGTCAGCAGATATCGGTAGTGGAAGAAACAACTGGCATACTGGAATGCTGTGGCGAAAGAATGGAACGCAAGGGAGCAGGTTGATTGTAACTCATACCTTCCCGCCTGAACAGACTTGGCGGACAGGCAGGTTTGAGGTGCTTGGAATAGAAAATCTGTGTCATTAATTAAATAAAGAGGTTTTTATGAACAGTTGGAAATGTGATAGCTGCGGTGCTCAATATGATGCAAACGAACCGCCGGAAATATGCCCCTCATGTGGTAAATCATGTGAGTTTAGAGAAATTACCAATTATGTTCCCTTGACGGAAAGAACGGGAAGAGATTGTAAATGCAGGGTATGCGGAACAGAAATTAAGATCACTACCGATTGTGGCGGTATCCTCAAGTGCTGCGACCAACCTATGGCGGTAGAATAAATAAGGTATGCAAAACGAAAACATAGAGTCAATTTTGAAAAAAGCTGCTGCTAAAGAAGAGGGCACGTATCTACTTTATAAAAATGCAGCAGACAAGATGACAGACTTGCAAACAAAGAGCACCTTAAGCACGTTTGCTGAAGAAGAACTAAAACACAAACAGATGATTGAAAATTTCAGTGCAGAAATGCTGGAAAACTTAAAAGTCGAAACAGTGGAAACATCTCGACAGGGGATAACTGAATTTCTTACTGATACCGATGAAGGCCTTGGTGAGCAACCGGATTTTAAAGACGTTCTAGTTTATGCAGCAAAAAGAGAGAAAAAGGCCTTTGAGTTTTATAGTAACATGTCTGAACATGTAGAAGATGCTGATTTAAAAAAATTGTTTGTCTGGCTGGCGCAGGAAGAGACAAAACACAAAGAGGACATTGAAGCCCTGTTCTGGGATGTAATGTATCGTGAATAACCTTATAAGGAGGAGAAGAAATGGCGCACAAGCAGTTAAGTGAAATTATGGAAATGGCAATTCAGTTTGAAACTGATGCAAGTGAATTTTATTCTACCGCCGCAGATATTGCAAAAGACCCTGCCGCAAAAACATTGCTCAAGGAGTTTTCAGCTATTGAGTTAAAACATAAGCAAAAATTGGAAAGCTTCAACTTAGACGGTATTTCAGAGGAACACCATACCGTTCCGAAAACACACGATCTCCATGTAAGTGATTATTTAGTGGATAAAGAGATTACTCCGGATTCGACCTCTCAAGACATAATGGTACATGCAATGAAGAGAGAGCAGAAGGCTTATGAGTTTTATGCCAGGATGTTAAAGGTTGTTACCAGTGACGATGTCAGGAGCCTCTTTGAAGAGCTGGCTGAAGAAGAGCTGGAACACAAAGAGAAAATTGAAATAGAATATGATGACGTAGTTTATAAAGAAAATTAATAGATATCAGGAGCTAAATAATGTCTTCACATAAAAGCGAGATATACTATTGCGAAATATGTGGAGCTGAAGTTGTAGTAAAAAAAGGTGGAGACGGAACTCTGAACTGTTGCAACCAGCAGATGAGGTGCAGAGTAGACTACCCGGGCGGAAGACCTTAAAGGCCAGATCCACAAAAAAGCCCTACATTTTAATGCCGTAAAAGTGAAGATGAGTTCCTGTGCTACCGTCGGGCAGGTGCTTCGCTTCCCAGGGCAAAAAGTGCCGAGAGGACTATAATCCACATTACATCTTTTACAAACAACGTTGGAAGGCAATGCTCCTCAGGCATAATATCTCCAATTCCTATACTTAACGACCCCCAACCTCCGCAGCGAAAACATATCGCAGCGTGCTGCCGCTAATCCGCAATATTTTCGTGTGCACAGATAGATAAATTAATAAACCGGCTTGTCACCTTTGACACCTGCATCACTAACTCACTGTTAATTAACTGCTTATAACTTCGAGATTATTATCAGCTGCAAAAATAAATTTTTGGCATTAATATTGCGCTATTGAACTGTATTTTGTAGTATACTTTATTAATGGAAAAGGGGACAGAATATTAGACGGGTTTAAGAATAGCATCAGCAGAAAGCAGTCCGGATGAATTGACCCCCACATAGTAGTTCCCGCCAGAAGATAGACCGGAAGTTTTTCCATCAAAAAAACAGGTAATCACTACCCCTTTTTAAGGGAAAATTAATAGCGAATAGAAAGGAAGACACACCAAGTGAAGAAAATTAATCAAATCTGTATTGCAGTTTTTATTATGACAATAATAGCTCTCGGGCTGACGATCCATGGCTGGCAGTGTAGTGAGGCCTTTGGAGATAGCAGCAAAAAACCTTTTGTACAAAAAAATACACCCACCAGCTCCCTGATGCGAATAATCAATACACATACCGCCAAGATGCTGGAAGCAATAATGGTTGGTGATTTCAATACAGTTATTAAAAAATCAAATGACATCTCAAAAGCGGGTAATGCCATAATAAGAATGTTTTTTCCGGAGGGGAAAAAGGTCGATCAATGGTTTACAGAAGTCGGCAAAGATCCGGATGACCCTGAAGCGGTCAAATCGATGAAAGCGGATTTTGAAAAATATGCTAATGCAGTTATTGAGGCATCCGGAAATATTGCTGAAGTTGCCAAAAACGGGAATATTGCGGAAACCTATGAAAGCTTTGAAGCAATGCTGAAGAATGCATGCTTCGCATGTCATGAAGTTTCGCGTGCAAAAAAATAGACAGAGAGTAAAGACATATGAACAATTCTGCCGTAATCACTAAAGCCGAAAACAAGCAAGTTGATGACAGTGCTGTGGACTTGAAAGATACGCATTCAAACTGTACGCATTGCGGCACCACCATTACCGATGGAGACAAAGCAGTTTTCAGCAATAATGGAGATGCGTTTTGTTGTTGGGGATGTGAAACTGTCTATAAAATCCTGAAAAAAGGGAACTTTTCTTTAATTAACAGTCCATCATCAAGTCTGCCGGAATATGATTTTCTGGATACCGACTCTTTTTTAAAAGACTATTCAGTCAGCATCGATAACAAAAAAAGCATGAGGTTTTTCATTGAAGGTATTCAGTGTACTACCTGCCTCTGGATAATTGACCAAATACCTGATTGGATCCCTCAGGTTGAGAAGGTTAATTTAAATATGAGCCAGAATACGCTGCTTGTCACTCTGAAAGAGCCGGGATACTTTGGGAAGGTAGCGTCTGCTCTCTCTGCCCTGGGGTACAAGGCCTACCCTGTTAAGAGCCTTGATGAAGCAAAGCATTTCCAAAAGAAGGAAAATCATCAGCAGTTAAAGAGGTTGGGAGTTGCCGCTGCCTGTTCGGGAAATATTATGTTGTTCTCTTTTTCTATTTACTCAGGATTGAAAGGGCAAATGGCCGGCATGTTTGGATATCTGAACCTTGCCTTTTTTCTACCGATACTTTTCTACTGCGCCCAGCCATTTTACAGAAACCTGTGGCGGTCGCTGAAAGCCGGACGCCCGAGTATAGACTTGCCGATTGTAGCTGCAGTAATAATAGGTTTTATTCTAAGCCTGTTAAATTTAATCCGTGGCAATGAGGATTTCTACTTTGATTCGCTCTCTATCTTAATCCTTCTGCTATTAGCAAGCAGATATTTTTTGAGCAGGACCCAACAGACATTTATAAATAGCTCTTATATGCAAACCTTTATCGAGTCTCAAGTATGTCAACGTTGGAATAGCGAAAGCAATGAGTATGACAAAATTCCTGCAAGACATTTAAACGTGGACGACAAAGTACTAATCAAAGAGGGTGAACGTGTCCCCGCAGATGGAATCATGCTAAACGAATGGGTAAATATAAACCCGTCTATACTTACAGGAGAGAGTCTTCCGCAAAAACTCTTCAAGGGTTCTGTCATCTATGCAGGCACTCAGGTTGTTGCAGGTTATGCAGAGATCCTGGTAAAACAGACTACCGGTAACAGCCGAATTGGACAGATACTCAAAAAGGTTGAAGAGCAGATTTATAATAAAACCCCGTTGATTTCATTAACCGACAAGGCCGCACAATATTTCAGTATATTCGTCCTTGTAGCAGGAGCGCTGTTTTTTTCTTTTTACATTAACGTGGACCCAACTGAAGCGGTTAAACGCACACTCGCCTTAATCATTCTGGCCTGTCCATGCGCGTTAGCATTCGCAACCCCACTAGCCCAAAGTTTATCATTAAGGAAGGCCGCTAAGAAAGGCTATCTAATTAAAAATGCAGAATCACTTGAAAAATTGAACTATGTAAAAAATGTTTTTTTCGACAAAACCGGAACTCTCACTCAAGGCCAATTTGAGTTCTTAACATGGAAACCTCCTCATGTTGAAGAACCGGGAAACTTTTCTCCTGATCAGGAAACCCTTGATGCTATATATTCAATCGAGGTTTATTCTCAGCATCCAATCGCCAGAACTTTAGTAAAATACCTTGAAGGAAAAGGTGTAAAAAAATTAGCCGTCCACTCTTTAACTGAAATCCCCGGATCCGGAATATCCGGGACGATAGATGATGATAATTACAAAATAGTATCAGAACTACCTGATGAAAATATCAGAGACGATTCTGACATTATATCCAGTCTCATCTCTATATATAAAAATGGAAATCTTATCGCATCTGCATGCCTGGGAGACAGGCTTCATAGTGACGCAAAACAGACAATTGCCCAATTAGACTCTATAGGCATAAAGATGCACATATTGTCAGGAGACAAAAGTGTACCTGTCTCAAGTGTCGCAAAAAAGCTTCGTATAGCAAATGAACAGTTCTCCTCTAATCTTATGCCTGAGAAAAAGAGTGAGATAATTAATAATTTCCCTGACTCATTAATGGTTGGCGATGGCGCAAACGATTCGCTTGCAATGTCTTCAGATAATGTTAGTATCGCAGTGCAGGGGAGCGTGGAGTCTTGTTTAGTTGCGGCCGATATTTATGTTACAAGAGAAGGTGTTTCACCGGTGAGAGATTTGATCTTATTAAGTCAAAGTACATTTGGTGTTATAAAAAGAAATCTTGTTTTTTCATTTGTCTACAATTTTGCCGGTGGTCTTGCAGCGCTTTTAGGCTACATCTCACCGTTAACGGCAGCGATATTGATGCCCGTTAGTTCATTAGCTGTATTGTCTTCCTCTGCCATGGGGACAAAATTTCTGAGAAGGTTCAACAAAATAAATTTTTCGCTTAACAATTAAAACAAATTTGATAAAATACTTAATCAACAATCATTACAGTTTAGATTTTTAATAACAGGTAACTCTTATGACAATTCTTTATGTTATTATTCCTATTGCAATTATTCTGGTTTCATCTTTCGTCTATTTTTTCTTATGGGCCGTCAAAGAAGAACAATTTGATGACCTTGAAACACCAGCCCATAAGATGCTGATTGATGACTGGAATGACAAACCGGAGAAAGTAAAGATTTGAAACCAACTCGAAATTATGGGAAAGGAACAGGAAAATGAGCTCTTCGAATGACACCAATTCCGGAGTGGTACAGGTTAAATACAATGACCAGATAGTCAGAATGTTTACCTTAGCAACCATATTCTGGGTAACAATAGCCATGTTGGTTGGAATTATAGTTGCTTTGCAATTGGCGATTCCGCAACTTAACTTTACAGCCTGGTTAACGTTTGGCCGTTTAAGACCATTGCATACTAATGCCGCGATCTATGCGTTTGCCGGTAATGCTATCTTTGCGGGTATTTATCATTCTACCCAAAGGCTCATAAAGACAAGACTGTTTTCAGATGGATTAAGCAAACTTCATTTCTGGGGATGGCAATTTATAATTGTCCTGGCCGCAATCACTTTGCCTCTTGGCATTTCGCAGGGCAAGGAGTTTGCAGAATTGGAATGGCCTATAGATATTGCAGTTGTTCTGATCTGGGTTGTCTTTGCCATCAATTTCTTTGGCACACTATTAAAACGTAATGAAAAACATCTGTACGTCGCTATATGGTTCTACATAGCAACTATTGTAACTGTTGCACTTCTCTATATTGTAAATGCTATCAGCATACCGATCAGCTACTTTAAAAGCTACATAGTCTTTGCGGGTATCCAGGATGCCCTTGTTCAATGGTGGTTTGGACACAATGCGGTCGCCTTTTTCTTAACCACTCCTTTCCTGGGCTTGATGTACTATTATTTGCCGAAGGCAGCTAACAGACCCATATATAGTTACAGACTTTCAGTCGTACATTTCTGGTCTCTCATTTTTATTTACATCTGGGCGGGGCCTCATCACCTTTTGAACACAGCCTTACCTGAATGGCTTCAAACATTAGGCACAGT
>CAYTLC010000044.1:2733-4085 GCA_964438395.1 uncultured Candidatus Scalindua sp. | reverse complement strand
CCTCTATTTCTCTTCCGTGCGTTAGGAGGCGTATTGTTCCTGGGAGGTTTTGTTATCATGCTCTTTAACATTTACAAAACTATCAATCAGGCACCAAAAGAGCTGCAAGAAGAAACCGTTCAAATTAAGACATCATCTCCAGCACCTATCCACCCGGAAAGGGGACATAGAAAACTGGAAGGGATGGCCGCTGCCTTTACTATATTGGCACTTATTGCGATTTTAGTCGGCTCCATAATAGAAATTGTGCCAACTCTCTCTGTCAATAAATATGTTAATGCAGAGAAGAAAGTTGAGCCGTTTACGCCATTAGAATTGGCAGGAAGAGACATATACGTCAAAGAAGGCTGCTTTACCTGTCACTCCCAGATGATCCGAACAATACCGTCGGATGTGTTGAGATATGGAGCAGCATCTACAATCGAAGAGTCCATGTACGACAGACCGTTTCAGTGGGGTTCAAAACGTACCGGTCCTGATCTGGCGCGGCTTGGTAAAAAATATCCGGACCTCTGGCACTACATGCATATGGAAGACCCGAGGGCAGTTATAAAAGAGTCAATTATGCCGGCTTATCCGTGGTTAATTACATCAACAATCGATTTTGACAGTTTGGAAAAGAAGGTAGCAGTTTCTAATAAACTGGGCGTTCCTTATTCTGAAGAAGACCTGTCTGACACGAGTGAACGGGCAAAAGAACAAGCAAAAAAGATTGCGGATCTGCTGTCAAAACAGGGTGTAAAAGAAGATGTTTCAGACAAGAAGATTACGGCTTTGATCGCGTATCTCCAGGCCCTCGGGCAAAAAGGAGGAGAGTAATATGAAACAGCTGGCATTATCACAATTTAATGATGTATATTTAATTGTAATCGGATTTTTTCTATTCTTCTCCGTCTTTATAGGCGCTGTATTCTGGGCTTACAGAAAAGGTTCAAAAAAACACTATGACTATTTATCTAAACTACCACTTCGTGAGGAGAATCTGACATGAGTGAAGATAAAACACAACGATATGAAGACAAAATAATAGAGGGCTATGAGTATGATGGTATTACTGAATATGACAATCCCTGTCCTAATTGGTTAATGTATATTTTCTATTTTACAGCCCTTCTGGCTATCTTTTTTGTTGGCTATCACTTCGGGAGCCATAGCAAGGATGAATTACTGGAAGCCTATGCGATAAAATTAAAAGAGGCTCAAACAGGGACAGAAACATCGACATCGACACAGCAGCCTGAAGTCAGCGAAAGTGAGCTTTTAGCACTTTTACAGGATCCTGCTGCCCTCGCAGAGGGAGTAGAAATTTTTGGTGAACTATGTGCCCTTTGTCACGGAGACTCCGGGGAAGG
>CAYTLC010000044.1:0-2633 GCA_964438395.1 uncultured Candidatus Scalindua sp. | reverse complement strand
TCAAAAACTGCCGGAAGACGGCTTTCGCATAAACCAATTCCCAATGGCAGCACATGGTTTCTTTAGAAAACAGAGGGACCTTTCTCAATGGGTGTTAATCGCTATATTCATTATTATTCCCTGGATTAAAATAAACGACCTGCCTGCCATTCTCATCAATTTACCGGACCGAAGATTTACATTTTTTGGTCTGAACTTCTGGAGTCACGACGCGCCGCTGCTTTTCTTTGTCATAGCAAGTTTCTCACTGGGGCTTTTGTTTGCCACATCGGTATGGGGGCGAGTATGGTGCGGTTGGGCATGTCCCCAGACAATCCCTATTGATGGAATCTTCCGAAAGATTGAAACTCTTGTGGAAGGAAACCATATTGCCAGAAAGAAGCTTCATGAAAAGCCTTTTGACAATGAAAAAATTGTAAAGGCGGCCGTCAAATGGTTTCTGTTTTTCACCGTTAGCTTAATCCTGTCGCACACCTTTTTTGCTTACTTTACCGGTCCCGGCAAACTGGTATCCATGGCCCTGAGCCCACCCTCTGATGCACTGACTACCTTTTTAATTGTTAACACAACGACACTAATTATCCTCCTTAACTTCGGATGGTTTAAAGAGCGTCTCTGCACTGTCATATGTCCATACGGCAGGCTTCAATCCGTGTTAATGGATGAAGATTCTCTTGTCGTTGCTTATGATGAGAAGAGAGGTGAACCGCGAAAAGGCAAAAAGACAAAATCTAAAAAAAGGGGCGATTGTATAGACTGCCTCAAATGTGTTGCAGTCTGCCCCACAGGAATTGATATTCGTCACGGCATCCAGATGGAGTGTATCGCATGTACCTCCTGCATCGATGCGTGTAACGAGATAATGCGAATAACAAAAAAACCGAAAGGACTCATTCGATATGAATCAGAAAACGGATTGAAAGGAGAGAAAACGGTCTTCTGGAAGATGAAGACAAATATCTACCTTGGGCTGACCCTTCTCTCAGTTATCGGACTGTTTCTATTTGTCTTTAACAGATCGGGCCTGGACATCACGGTATTAAGGGCGCATGAAACCCCTTATCAGGTACTGAAAACCTCAAAAGAGAGGGTTTTAATAGCAAACCATTTTACGCTTAGCCTTAAAAACCAGAGCGCTGTAAAGATGGAAGTTGATGTAATACGAACAGGCAAAATTGAGGACACAAAGATTGAAATTATAGCGTCAACACTTCCGGTGGTAATTCCACCTGGAGAGGCAAAGAAAAATCATATTTTTATAAAATTTCCAAAGTCAATTTTAGAAAAAAAGAGCCACCACAGATTTCGATTACAGATTACGACAAAATCAAAAGATATAACGCAGAAATATATAAAGGAAATCAGCCTTGTTGGACCTATCTAATAACATAATAAACAGGATAAGTGATATGCTGCCCGTTATGGTTCCGTTTGCAATCATTGCAGCGAGCATTATCGGCAGCATACACTGTGTCGGAATGTGTGGTGCCCTGGCGATGACAGCAGGAGCACAAAGCAGGAAAGGCCTTGTCAATTACCACCTTGGGCGCCTGCTTGGTTATTTCAGTGTAGGAGCGCTGGCCGGATTCCTGGGATCTGAATTTATTAATTCTGAGATGAAATATATCTCCCTGGTCTCCACTGTTTTTTTAAGTGCCAGTTTCCTGGTTATAGGTTTCAGCATAATGAGAAAAGGGCAACTACATATTAAACAACCTGCTTTCCTGAAACTGTTTTACCAGAACAGGGTTGGCAAGATACTGGAGAGTAAAACCTCTCATTCAGTTTCAAGCTTTTTAATAGGCCTGCTAAGCCCTTTATTACCGTGCGGATGGTTATACGGCTTCATCTTAATAGCAGTCGCAACAAACAACCCTCTCTGGGGAGGTATACTGCTTGTGTCATTCTGGATAGGCACTCTTCCTGCACTTTCAGGTATCTCGCTATTAGTAAAAAAACCGATTAAATACTTTAACGGTAAAGCATCAATATATATTGGTATTTTCCTGATATTTATTGGAATCTCAAGTTTAGTGCTAAAGCTATCCAGCTTTGCAGCAAAACATTGTTGCAATTAAAATCTGTACATATTATGAAAAGTCAGATGATAAATATGGTTCAAAAAAACACTTGCCTAATTCCCTTGTGATATTATAATCCTCACTTCATATGAAAAAACATTTACTACATATCATCGCTATATCATTTGTTCTTCTCTCTGCCCGGATTATACAATCAGCAGAAGAAAATCTACAAAAAACGACCCTGCGTTCATCTTACAGAAACATGTCTGTTTCTGATGTACAGTCAATGTCAGATATTTATATACGAAAATTTGATGAGTGGGGGTTTTATGGGCATAGCACAATCATTCACAACTACGAGAGAAAATCGATAAAGGGAGGCGATGTTGTAATAGACCATGCCACGGGGCTGATGTGGCTCCAGTCCGGTTCTAAAGAGTATATGCAATGGATTGCAGCAAATGGATGGGTAAAAAAATTGAACTCCTTGAAGTATGCAGGGTATAACGACTGGAGATTACCGACTATAGAAGAAGCGGCATCACTGCTTGAGCCAGGTAAAACGAATGCCCTTCACATAGACCCCATCTTTGACAAAGAACAGTGGGG
>CAYTLC010000043.1:12664-16500 GCA_964438395.1 uncultured Candidatus Scalindua sp. | reverse complement strand
ACAAATGTTGGTGATGAAGGCGGTTTTGCTCCTGAGTTGAAATGTAACGAAGAGGCCCTGGAGACTATAATGGAAGCCATTAACAAGGCGGGTTATGAACCTGGCAAGGACGTATTACTGGCTCTGGACACAGCCGCAAATGAAGTTTATAAAGATGGTAAATATGTGTTACAGGCGGAAGCTGATCCTGAGAAATCTATTGAAGGCATGATTTCATTCTATGATGATTTGATTTCTAACTACCCCATTTATTCAGTAGAAGATGGCCTGGCAGAGGATGATTGGGATGGCTGGAAGGCGTTAACTGAAAAACTTGGCAGTAGGGTACAGCTAGTCGGAGACGATCTATTCGTTACGAACATAGATAGATTAAAGAAGGGTATTGACTTGGGAATAACCAATTCAATATTGATCAAACTTAATCAGATTGGTACGCTTACAGAAACAATACAAACAATAGAGATGGCTAAATCAAATGGTTTTACTACCGTTATATCACATCGTTCAGGAGAAACGGAAGATACCATTATATCAGATGTTGCAGTAGCAACCAATGCAGGGCAAATCAAGGCAGGTTCACTTTCCAGAACAGACCGCATATGCAAATATAATCAATTGTTAAGGATAGAGGAAGAGCTTGGGGATAATGCTGTTTACGGAGCCGCTTCTTTGAAGATGAAATAACTATTTATCTTGAGTTCTGAACAATTGTCAGGTCTTTGCTTCCAACTATCTATTAAAATAAAAGAATTATGCTAAGGCGCTTCCTTTTTACCTTTTCTATAGCAACCTCGATAATAATAATTTTTTCTGTTATCGTTACTCAAAAGAGGGAGGAGAGGAGGGCTCTTGAAACAACACAAAAGGTGCTTTCAGAAAGAGTTGATTCTTTGAGAGTAGAAAACGAAAGACTCAAAGCAGAGAATAAAGCACTCGTAAATGATCCGATACAAGTTGAGAGAGAAGCCAGGGATAATTATGGATATACTAAAGAAGGCGAAACTACTTACAAAAAATACAGATTTAATATTTCAGAACCAGAGAATGACAAAGCAGGGCGGTCTACTAAATCTGGTGGGCTTGAGGCATTCTTATTTGAAGGCCCTTTTCCGTGGCAGGTGCCATTGGGCCTGATAGCAATAGCTACTCTATTTTTATTGTTTTCTTATAAATATGAACGTTAAATCTTATATTGATAAAATTGTAAGAGATGCCAAAAAAGCATCACGCCTGATGGCCATTACAGATACGTCAGTAAAGAATGCTGCACTGGAGCAAATGGCGCTCAATTTCATTAACAGTAAAGAGATACTGATAGCGGAAAACGAAAAAGATTTAAGGGCTGCAGAGGAGAACGGATTATCTGCTGCCATGATAGACAGATTACGGCTGAATGAGCAACGCATAGAGGCTATGGCGGAGGGCATAAGAGAGGTGATAAACCTCAGCGATCCAGTTGGTGAACTAATGGAGGGAATTGTGCGTCCAAACGGTCTTGATATTCAAAAGATCAGAGTTCCCATAGGTGTTATAATCATTATTTATGAGTCACGTCCAAACGTTACGGCTGACGCTGCATCACTTTGCTTAAAAACTGGTAACGCGACAATACTTCGTGGCGGTAAAGAGTCGATACATTCTAATATTGCAATCTACAGGCAAATAAGCCTGGCACTTGAAAAGGTTGGTCTTGATAAAAATGCTATCCAGGTCATTGAAACTGCTGACCGTGAAGCTGTTGAGCACCTTCTCAAATCAGACGAGTATGCAGACTTGGTCATTCCCAGGGGTGGGGAGAGCTTGATACGAAATGTTGTTGAGAACTCTACCATTCCGGTCATAAAACACTATAAAGGTGTTTGCCATGTTTATGTGGATGAGTTTGCTGATATGGATATGGCCAGAGAAGTATGCCTGAATTCAAAACTTCAGAGGCCGGGTACCTGCAATGCGATGGAGACTATGTTGGTACATGAGAAGATATCCGGTACATTCCTTCCTGATATTTACAAGGGGATGACGGACGCTGGTGTAGAATTGCGTGGATGCGAAAAAAGTTGCAAGATTATTCCTGAAATAAAACAGGCAGTTGAAGAAGATTGGTCAGCAGAGTATTTAGAAAAAATACTTTCAGTGAAAGTTGTTTCTTCCATAGATGATGCCATTGATCATATTGCAGTTTATGGTTCTTCGCATTCAGATACTATAATAACAGAAGACAAATTCAATGCGAAGCAATTTACAAATGGGGTTGACTCCGCTGCAGTATACGTTAATGCCTCTACACGCTTCACTGATGGTTTTGAATTTGGGATGGGCGCTGAGATAGGTATCAGTACAGACAAGCTTCATGCTCGCGGTCCAATGGGCCTTAAAGAGCTCACATCATACAAATACATTATCCACGGTACAGGACAAATCCGCCAGTAAAGGCCTGCAAAACAAATGATACATGCAGAATAATGAACATCAGTTGTTTTCACTTGATTTTTTGTACTTCTTGAGATATCTTCACGATTTAAACATCTTGGTTGTTTCCTCGTTCTGAAAGATTCAGTAATTATTTTTTAGGGGTTTACTATGAAAAGAAAACTTTTACCAGTCTTTTCTTTAATGATTTTGCTCTCGTTGCTGACAGGTTGTTTACAGCTTTCACCCAAGGTTATTCCGCATACCGTGGATCCTGAGGAAGAGGAGTTTCAGGCAGGAAAATATGTACCAAAAATTAAAAACTTTTTTATTATACTGGATGCTTCATCATCTATGAGCGTGCCGTATGCCGCCAAGGGTGATGGGGATGATCCTAAACTTACAGTTGCTAAAGATTTTATAAGATCAATGAACAATACTATGCCTGCGATGGATGTTAGCGGTACCCTTCAAACATTTGGTCGTGGAATTGAAGTGCCGATGAAGCAGACAGAGACCGTATATGGAAGAACTGATTATTCCAGGTCTGGCCTTGAACAAAGCCTGAATAGTATTAACTTTCTTGCTGAGGGTAACAGCCCGGCAGGACTAGCCATTAGAGAAACCGGTGATACTATCGGATCCATTGAAGGTACAAATGCTGTGATTTTTATAAGTGATGGTGAGAATCTGGAAGGGGATCCACTTGCAAAAGTCAGTGATATGGACAATAATTATGGGAACTGGACTTGCTTTTATACGGTTTGGGTAGGAAACAATCCTGAAGGTAAATCGTTTATGGAAGAACTTGCCGGAGAAATGGGTTGTGGTTTTTCAATTTCTGTTGATGAAGTTGCATCTCACGAGGATATGGTAGATTTTGTAAAGCAAGTATTTCTTACAACTGATGCCGACAGCGACAGAGATGGTGTTCCGGATAGCCTTGATAAATGTCCTGATACTCCAATGGGGGTTGAAGTAGATGAATCAGGATGTCCTCCCCTGATAGATAGTGACGGTGATGGACATTTTGACAATGTCGATGAGTGTCCGGATACTCCGGTAGGTGCTATTGTTGATGATAGAGGATGCTGGGTTGTCAAAGGCGTGCAGTTTGATTATAAAAAATGGAATGTCAAACCACAGTTCAACTCAAACCTGGATAATATAGAAGATATCTTAAAAAGAAATTCTAGCTTGAGTATAAGAATAGAAGGACATACTGATGATGTCGGATCCGCAAAGTACAACATAGATCTTTCCAGTAAGAGGGCTCAGGCAATTAAGGATTATCTGGTTGGCAAGGGTATAGAACCGTCACGGATTACGACAAAAGGGCTTGGGTATTCTAATCCAATTGCGGATAATGACACACCTAAGGGGCGCGCTTTGAACCGAAGGGCTGAAATAATACCTGTAAAATAGTT
>CAYTLC010000043.1:0-12564 GCA_964438395.1 uncultured Candidatus Scalindua sp. | reverse complement strand
CCTCCATTGCCTTGCATATAAAAATGTATGGCAATGAACAATATAGCAAAGGAACAATAGCCAATAGCGAAATCACTTGCTGCTCCAAATCCGAACACACTAATAACACCGTTGGGTGTTAACTCATATGCGTGTATTACACCTACAAAAGAAAGAAATGCTGCTCCCAGCGACCAGATACACGCCATTATAAATTTCTTTTCAATTAAAAAAACTGAAATGGATGCCAGTATCATAGAGGTAAAGATAAAACCTCTTTCAAGTGATATCATCCCGTGAATTGCCAGATTATTGGTAAACGCATCCTTTCCGATTATGAAGAGAGTGGTTCCTGCTGATCTGAGTGTGCCCTCTACCATCAACAACCCCCATGCCGCAATAGCCGGGAAGAGCCCCATGGCAACTGCCATAGCATGATGCTTAGGCGTCTCTTGAAATGCCTGAGCCACTATTACTATTCCGATCCACAGCAGTATTCCTATTCCTGCTTCGAGTGGCACCACCTTTAAAATTACTGTGATAAATCCGCTCAAACAGATGATGGCGACGAAGACACCGTTAATGATAGAATATCCGGTTCTGGCTCCAATAGCCTTCCAACCAGGGTGGCCTATATATATTGTCGTTGGAAAACAACTGCCAAATAATGAAGCGACAACAGAGCCAATCCCGTTAGCTAACAGTGATGGAAATGTATCGTACTTGTCTCCGGCGGCTTCAGCGCTCTCAAGGTTTTGTAGTGAAGCTACAACATTGACTACACCCATCGGAATAATGATGGAAATATATTGAAGCACATATTTGCTTTGAATTAATTCAATCATACTTCCACCAGAAAAATGTGGTGGTGAAAAGTGAAATAACCCATCTTTATTCACAATGTTTCCACCATCCATATATCCCATTATCCATGCCAACCCGGTACCAACCCCAACGGCGATCAACCCTCCCGGCAGCCCCAGAGGGAACCTTACTTTCGAAAAATATTGGATAAGTATAAACGCAAGCGGAAAAAAGGCTATGATTGGTTTTTCGAAGATCTTAAATGCAAAATCCATTGAGATAAATGTAATAGCAATTCCAGCAAGTGTAGAGAGCAGGGCAGCTCTTGGAGTGATTCGCCTCAGCCAGCTCCCGATTAGTGCTCCCAGCATCTCTATGATTCCGCTCAGGAAACAGGCAACCATGCCAATCTTCCATACCAGGTATGGATCCTTTGTGTCATTATAAACCGGAGCCATTATAAAAAAGATAAAGGCAAAAAGGCTAACCGTGTTGATTCCGTATGGCAATGCAGTCACATCATCTCTTTGGGTGTTGATTGCAAGTCTTCTGGCCTGCCATGAATAAAAAAGATTTCCTAGTAGTATAGAGATTGCCGAACCGGGAAGTATCACTCCAAAAATAAGTTCATCAGGCATGCCACACAACATCTTGCAGAGACTTACTATGAGTATTAATTGTACAAGATTGTCAATGGCAAGACCAAAGAAACCGTCAATATCTTTCCTGGTAAACAGTGGATAATTCATAGTTTTTAAAGCTTGTTTACAATAAGGTTGTCTGTTATAGTTTATTTTTCAAGTGCGAAAAGGATTAATTTATGATTAAAAAAAAACCATTGATAGAAAATCTATATGATGCCCTTGATCGTGAAGAGGAAGCAAACAATCAATTCTACGATTATACTATAAAATCTCTTAAATACTACAAGTGGTTAAGTGAAGACAAGAGAGAAAAGGTACAGGACATAATAACAAAGTTAAGAGATGATACCCAAAGGCATAAAAACATGGTAGAGAAGCTAATACAATATGTACAGGAGAGTGATAAAGATGTATTCTAAGGAAGCACTCTCTGATGTATTTGAAAGGGTTTTGCAATTTGAAATAGATGCAGAGGCTGCATATGATGAGTGTATAGAAAAGCTGGATGATGAGACTGCCATAGGTATCCTGCAAACAATCAGGAATGAAGAAAGAGGTCACATAGAGCTTGCGAAGCACCTTATCGAATTAATTCAGGATTAACATTACTTAGATTTTTCAACATACCCCATTCTTAAGTCATAGAGAGCCGTCTCCAATAGTTTTGTTTCATCGTCAGTAAGGTTTCCGCTAGTCTTGTCTTTGATTATCTGTAAAGTGTCGATCGTAAACTTTGCCTGATCAAGATTCTGTGCTTTCGTTTTGAGAAAAGGATTCTCTACTTCTCCTAAGCTAATTAATGCCTGCGTAACAAGACTTGAAACAAATAAGGAGAAGTTTGCTTCAGGGATTTTTGGGATTTGTTTTTGCGTGTCATTCAACTCTTTATCTAAATCGGAACCTGACTGTTTCAACTTTCCATCACCATCCATTATTAGTCCTCCATTAAGAGATAAAAATTTTTACAAAACATTATTGCCAGCATTCATTGAAGCTTTAATAAATGCGCTAAAGAGAGGATGTGGGCTTGTTGGTTTAGATTTAAACTCAGGATGAAATTGTACTGCTACAAACCATGGATGATCTTTAAGTTCTATTATCTCTACCAATTCATTATCTATAGTCAGACCACTGCAAATCATACCTTCTGTTGTGAAAATCTCTCTATATTTATTATTGAATTCATACCTGTGCCTGTGTCTTTCTGAAATAATTTCCTGACCATAACATTTACGGGCAATAGTATCTGGTTCAAGCTTACACTGTTGTGCACCCAATCTCATGGTACCTCCCATTTTATCAATCTCTTTCTGCTCCTCTAAAAGGCATATAACTGGTTCTGATGTGTTAGCGTTAAACTCTGTGCTGTTTGCATCTTTCAGGTTACATACATTTCGTGCAAACTCTATAGCGGCACAATGCATTCCTAAGCATAGTCCAAGATATGGCATTTTATTCTCTCTTGCATATTTTATCGCTTCTACTTTTCCCTCAATTCCCCTCTCTCCAAATCCTCCGGGTATTAATATCCCACTACATCCTTGAATGTGCTTTTCCGCACCATCCTTCTCAATGTCTCCGGATTCGATCCTTCTTACTTTTACCCTTGCCGCGTTGCTGACACCCCCGTGTGTTAACGCTTCATAAATAGATTCGTAAGCAGATTGGTGTTCGATATACTTGCCGACGAGAGCAATTTCAATTGTAGTCTCAGTACTTTTAAGTATTTCCAGCATATTGAGCCATTTGTCAAGGTGGCCTCCGTTTGATTGTAGATGAAGCTTTTTTAAAATTATTTTATCGATCCCTTCTCTAACTAGTAATAAAGGGATTTCATAGATATATGGCTTTACATCTTGTTCCTCGATAATTGATTCTTTATCTACATTACAGAAAAGAGAAATTTTCTCTCTTATTTCATCGGATATCGCTTTCTCCGTTCTACATATTAGAATATCCGGCTCGATTCCAGTTTGCCGTAGCATACCGACGCTATGCTGTGTTGGTTTTGTCTTTATTTCATCTGCAGCCCTGAGATATGGGATCAGTGTTAGATGTATGTACAGAACATTTTCTCTGCCTATTTCACGACCAAATTGTCTAATTGCCTCGACAAACGGTTGACTTTCTATATCGCCTACGATTCCGCCTATCTCGGAGATCACTATATCTGTGTCAGCAGTGGCCAACTTACTTATGCAATCTTTTATCTCATTTGTTATGTGAGGTATTACCTGGATGGTTTTTCCAAGATACTTTCCCTGGCGTTCTTTTGTTATTACTGAGTAATAAATCGAGCCTGTAGTGCAGTTACAATCTCTATTAGTAACGGCATTTGTAAATCGTTCATAATGACCCAGATCAAGATCAGTTTCTGCACCATCTTCAGTTACATAAATCTCTCCATGCTCAAAGGGGCCCATCGTGCCAGGATCCACATTGACGTAAGGATCAAATTTCTGTAAACTTATTTTGTACCCATGACTCTCTAAAAGCATGCCAATCGAAGCGGCATTTAAGCCTTTTCCGAGAGAAGAAACAACACCACCCGTAACAAATATATGCTTTGTCATATACGATATTTCTCCAAGAATCGTTCAAAATCTTCTGGCGTGTCTACACCTTCACAGGTGCAGGGCGTTATAACCACTTTAATTTTATATCCGTTTGAAAGAACTCTAAGTTGCTCCAGTTTTTCTAGCTCTTCTTCTTTTGGTATCGGTAAGTTGGAAAATGACAACAAAAAATCCTTTCGGTACATATATATACCAAGATGCTTCAAAAAATGAAATGAAGTATTATTTTCGTTATTAACTTCATCTAATGTTTTTTTTGCCCTGGCAAAGCTGGAATGAATATCTCCATCTCTGATAAACGGAATTGATGCCCTGGAAAAATACATTGCATGACCGTTTTTGTCTATAACTACTTTTACCACATTAGGATCTATAAATTCGTCTACAGTTCTTATCGTATTTGCAAATGTGCAGACAACTGCTTCCTGTTCAGCATACATAGCATCAATCAAATTGTCTATCATGCTCCCTGTTATGTCTGGTTCATCTCCCTGGATATTCACGACAAAGTCTACATCCAGGCTGGATGCAATTTCTGCGACTCTGTCTGTTCCAGATGTGTGGCTTGCAGATGACATTGTAACAGATCCACCAAAATCTTTTACCACTTTGGCAATTCGTTCATCGTCCGTAGCAATAATAACTTCTTGAATATTCTTGGCCTCCATTACCCTTTTATATACATGTTCTATGAGATACTTACCCGTCTGCTCCCTTGCTTCGCTTTTAATTAATTTGCCTGGAAGTCTGGTAGATGCATATCTTGCAGGAATAATGGCAACCGTTTTTGGCATATTTATTCAAATTAAGCTTTTATTGTTAAAGACAACTTACTCTAAACTATTTGATTATTTATGTGTTCGCTGTATTTATTTCAAAAAGCACATTATAACTACACAAGGTATACAGTCAACTAAAATAACAGTCTAAATCCTTTATTTTAAAAGACTTAAAAAACCATATTTTATATGATTAACGTGAAAAATTATTCATTGTATAAGTACAGAGTTTCATTGTACTTGACTTAAGCTGGCACTATATACTCTTAGAGGGGAGTATAAATATTAAACAAATATCTATAAATACTTAATTCTAAATTAAAGTTAGTTATACTTACTATTCTACAAGTTACTTGAACTTCACAACTTATAAATATCTAAAAATAATAAAACAGTTTAGAGGGAAATAGGCACGCTAATTGCGATCTACATGATTAATAAATTAAAATTTATCTTATTGAAAGGAATAAAACAATGTTAGAAAAATCATACCACGATTGGAGCGATGAAACAGAGGTTAATACGATGACAATTCCTGCTGAATCCAACAGACTAGAAAATAACTTAGAAGATCATCACAATGCACACTTTACGGTAATGGATCTGGTTAGCGTTTTTGAGGATGAAGCAGATAAGATCTGTATGAATAAACGTGTGGCTCATCTAATTGCCTTGGATGCATTAAATGATTATGTGGAAGGACATGTTAATAACTTAAAAATCTCTTAGTAGCAAATGTACTAGTGTTTGAGTGTTTTATGTTATAGCAGATACCGGGTTCCTATTTAGGTAAGTTCCTTGTAATGTCTGCACTCTCTGCAAGGTTTAGAAGCCATGGGTTTAACCTGGTTTGTACTTTTTGCACAGTGATAAATTTTTCGAGATCTTCTTTTACCTCACTGAACTTTTTAGTACTTCTAGGTATCCGTTTCTCTAGCTTAATGATATGGTATCCACTGTCAGTTTTTACTATATCACTTAGTTCCCCATTTTTCAGATTTGCTACTGCTTTTCCCATAACACCTTCCGGTCCAAACGGGCGCATTCTCCCACCACGTGAAGCGGAATTCCTATCAATAGATTCCTTCTTTGCCAGTGATTCAAAATTAGCTCCAGATTTAAGTCTCTCCAGGGTTTTTTCTGCATCTCTGATCGTACGAAATACTATTTGCCTGGCAAGGATTTTTTCTCCGAGTTGTTCTTCAAAAGCTTCATGTAGCTCTTCATTTGTAATCACTACTGTCTCTCTTATTATTTTCTCTGCTAATAATTCTGCTTCAATTTGACCATCCGTAAGTTTAAACATCTTACCTATGTTCGTTCTGTACTGTTCCAGGGTCATACCCGCCTTTTCGAGTTCACGCTTAAGGTCTTGCTCGTCCTTCAAACCACCTTTTTTCATTTGTGATTGGATTTGGACGTTAATATGTAATGCAACTCTCTCCGCTATTTCCTCCTCTGATATTGTAAGATTGCGTTTCTTGGCTTCCTGTTTTACAAGTGTCCTTCTTATTATCCGCTCAAGGCCTTCTGCTCCATTTATGTTTATAAGTACGTTAGCAAGCGTATCACGGCTTATCTCTTCTCCGTTTACAACTGCTACTATTTCACTATCTAACTTAACATCCGAGCCAAAAGTTGCATTGCTACTAATCATGACAAGAGCAACAAGTATTGTACCAAATATAAACGCTATGTTTTTCATAACACTATGGTTCCTTAAAAAAAGCCAGAAAATTTAAGAAATGGCTAAAGAGTATTGAGTAAAAAGTAACACAGGAGTGTGTTAGTGTCAACTTCAATTTATGTATGGCGCTTGATACTAATATGCTTTTGAGGCTTAAAAGCATATTAGTATCTTCCCCGGTAATTGAACTAAACAACTGGCCTTAGAGGTGCAAGCTAATTTAGAATAAGCACGGTAGGTTGGATTTATGTTAAAAATGGATGTTAGTGGCAATATGAAAAACCTTCCGTAGAGATATTGCAACACAATTGATGAAAGGACAATGCCAAATAATGACTAAAGATGTCAGTTACTTGGCATTGTCTTAAGAATCGAAGCAGACCATAAGCCGAGTTCTGTTTTTGATGACCATTAATCTAGTTCAGATGTTACCATCGGAATCAAGCGGCTTACCCGGAGGTTAAAAAGCGGATCACTTTATTCCTCTCTATTTAGCCTTTCTCCCAGCGGGGTTTACCATGCCTCTCTAATCACTCAGAGAGCGGTGGGCTCTTACATTAAGCCGTTATCAGGCCCCACCTTTTCACCCTTACCTTGAGAGTATCTATCGCAAGGCGGTATATTTTCTGTGGCACTTTCCTTGGGATCACTCCCACTCTGCGTTACAGAGCGCCGTATCCTGTGGAGCTCGGACTTTCCTCTTCAAAGATTAGACATGTGAATAATCCGTGAAGCGGCCATCCTGCCTGCTTCTCAATCGCTATTCTCATCAAGATAGAGTATTCGACTACAACTGCGGCAGAAAACCAAATCTTTACTACTCATAAGTTCGTTTAATGTTTGTGTAGTGATATTCATAGAACAGCCACCGCACACATTGCCAATTACTGGAACTATGGCTTTTCCTCCCTTTATGTTAGATAAACGGTTGTAACTCTGTAAAGAGTGTTCATCTAGCAGGTCTATATATTTTTTTTGTTCACCCTTTATCTTTTCAATCTCAGTATCAGTCACTTTTACCTCTGCATCTACAGTGTTTATGAGATCTTTCAGGCTCTGCTCCTCACTCCTTAAATTTTCAGTAGCTTTTTCAAGTCCTTGATTAGCTGCTTCCAATTTTGACATCGTGTCCAGAATCTCATCCTCTAATATCGACATATCTGCCTTCTTACTGCCTATTTCTGTAATCAAAGCAGAATACTCTTTATTTGTCTTGATAGAATTTAACTGAACGTTATATTTGGTTATTTCGCCTTCATTAGTCTTTAGATCCAGTTCTTTTCTGTCAATATCCTTCTGTACTGTCACCTTCTCTTCTTGCTTTTTTTCGGCAAGAGCTTTTTCTTCTTCTATCTGGTCTTTCTTTTTCTGGACATCCTGCTTCCTGCGTTCTTGAGATGTTTCTAGCTCTTTTATCTTATTTTTTAGCGATTGTACTCTTTTTAGTACATCAATTTTATCAATCATTACCTCTTCCCGTATTCATGAAATATGTTGTTTACTTGCCTTCTCCAACGCTATCTAAAAACCCTTCCAGCTTTCTACTTCTGATAGGATGTTGCAGCTTTCTCACCGCCTTTGCTTCAATTTGTCTTACTCTTTCACGAGTGACCATAAATCTTTTACCAACTTCTTCAAGCGTATATGTGTAGCCATCTCCTATGCCATAGCGAAGTTTAATTATTTCTCTTTCTCGATAAGTTAGTGTCTCCAATACGCTTTCTATCTTTTCTTTAAGCATTTCTTGAGCGGCAGCAAAAACAGGAGATTCTGCTTTGTCGTCTTCTATAAAATCACCAAAAGCACTATCAGCGCTCTCTCCCACTGTCCTATCAAGAGAAATTTGATGTCTTGAAATCTTTAACACCCTTCTGGCTTCAGACACAGAAATTTTGATCTCCTTTGCCATCTCTTCGATACTAGGTTCTCTGCCGTTCTCTTGTAATAATTTCTTTGAAACGTTTCTTATTTTGCTCATTGTCTCAATCATATGAACCGGTATTCGGATAGTTCTTGCTTGATCAGCAATTGAGCGAGTTATGGCCTGCCTTATCCACCAGGTAGCATAAGTGCTGAATTTGTAACCTCTTCTATATTCATACTTATCAACTGCTCTCATTAATCCGGTATTTCCTTCCTGTATGAGATCCAGAAAACTTAGACCACGGTTCCTGTATTTTTTCGCAATACTTACTACCAATCTCAGATTTGCACTGGAAAGCTTTCTCTTTGCAACTTCATGCTGTCTAAAAACATTGTCAAAGGATTCGACTCGTTGACTTAACCGTTCAGGTGTTTCAAGCACCATGTCTTCATATTCGCTTAGCTTGGATTTCAAGTTTCGTAATTTATCCTTCATTTTGTCACGTTTTTCACACAATAAAATCTGCTTCACTGTGCTATTCATTCCAGAAGAAATTTCCTGCAAGCGTTTCATTATTGGTTGTAGCTTCTTAGTACGTATGCAAAGATCTTCAATAATTGCAGAACCCTTTCTCTGGCGGTTTCTCACATTTTTAAGAAGCCTGTACCTGTCTTTTGCAGATGTTCTTTTAAGTCTTAATTGTCCATAATCCTCTCTGTTTTTCTTCAAGAGTGTTCTTAACGTTTTTGCATGAACCGGGAATTGCTTAAGAAGTTTCTCCTTCTGATTTTCAAATTCAATATTAATTGCTAAGGTACGATCAAAAGGTAAATCTCCATTAGTGATGTCTTCCAGTATCTGTAAACAAATTTCTTGTGAAAAGTCAGATTTAAGTACTTTTCTATGAAAGTTTTTCCTCGTCACCTCTATTTTTTTTGCTAATGCTATCTCTTCGTCCCGTGATAGCAGAGGTATTACTCCCATTTGTGTTAAATACATTCTTATAGGGTCATCAATTTTTTCTGAAGCACCTGCTGCAACCACTTTTGATTTTGCATCATCCTTTGACTCGTCATCATCTTCGGCATCTGCAGCATCACGGGCCTCTATTTCAGACTCTTCGATAAGATCTATGCCTAGTTCATCCAGCATTATTAACGTTTCATCAATCTTTCCGGGCTGGGTCAATGTGTCATCCGGAAGGATCTTATTTAACTCTTCGTAAGTTACAAATCCTTTTTCCTTACCCTTTGTTACAAGTGCTTTAATTTTTTGACTCGTTTTGTCCATTTAATGAGTCTCCTATTTAATAATAACTAAAAGATTCGTTTATCCTGATTTCTTTAAAGAATGAATTGTCATACTTTTTTTGTGAACTCCGGCAAGTATTTGGTTAACTTCCTGATCGCTTCCCTTTGATCTGTATAAGTCTGACATTTTCTTTTTGGCTTGCTCTAGACTCTTACTGTTTTTCTTTTTTCTGATATGCAGAATACATGCTTTAAGCATTTTTTCACCTGCATCTTCCTGGCCGACCATAAGGCTTTTTTCCATGGATTCCTGTTCCGAGATAGTATCAACCATACTTCTACTCATCTCAGACGAATCTAACATTGGGAAGATATCGCTTAATATAACCTGCCCTTTTTGAGAATATATTTCAGATATTCTTTTTGCAATATTCCGTATTTCGTCATTTCTGAAACTATCAAAACCTATATCCGTTTCCACCCTTTTTATTAGATCATTTCTATTGATCATTAATCCAAGGATAGCCATTTCTACTTTATAATCAGCTGATTTAGCTTTACTTAAATTGCTGGTTATTTGATCATGAGGTCGCTTGACCTCAGTTTGTCTCTTTTTTGAGCCGGTAAACTTAGTTAAATGATTTCGTAAGAGTTGTTCATTTATGGACATCTCTTCCGCAACTCTCTTGATGGTCAAATCACGCTTTAAAATATCAGGGATTTTCATAGCCGTTGACAGGATATCATCTATTGCAGAAGTTCTTCCTGAAATGGAAGACATGTCCCACTTTCTCTCCGAAAGTTTTACTTTAAAACTGAAAAAATCGTACGCTTTTTCCACTTGTTCCAGAAATTGCTGTTTACCTTTTTTGATGATGAAATCATATGGATCATAACCTTTAGGCAAAAGAACAATATTTACATCGAAATCTTCTTCTATAAAGATATCCAAATTTTTTTCAGAAGATTTCTGCCCTGCCGTATCTGCATCAAAGACAAGAATGGCTTTATCACAATAACGCTTTAACATCCTCACATGTTCCCGTGTTAATGCTGTGCCAAGTACTGCAATAGACCAATCTATCCCATTCTGGTGAGCTATTATTACATCAGTATAACCCTCCATGATCAAAACCTTCCGGGTTTTTTGCATAGACTCTTTAGCCCAGTTAATACCGTAAAGTGTCTTACTTTTGCTAAAGATTGGTGTTTCCGGAGAGTTAAGGTATTTTGGTAAAGAGTTGTCTAGTGATCTTGCCCCAAAACCTACTGGTCTGTTTTGAGAATCAAAAATGGGAAACAGTAATCTGTTACGAAAACGGTCGTAGCTCTTATCCTGTTTTCTTATAATCAGCCCAGCCCTCTCAAGTAACTGTGTATTTGTGCCCCATTCCTTTGTTTTGTTTACTATAGAATCCCAACGGTTAGGAGCGTATCCAAGTCTGAATTTCTTTATTGAATTCTCATTTATTGATCTGCTTGAGATGTAATCTCTTGGCCGTTTACCTTCCTGAGTTTTCAATAACATATCAACAAAAAAACGTGTTGCCTGCTCATTAACCTTAAATAAAATGTTTGTTCCCTGATGTTCTTTCTTTTTATCGAATACATCAATCCTGATATTAGCTTTTTCTGCAAGTACGCTAACCGCTTCCGGAAAAGTCAAAGACTCTTGTTTCATCAGAAAGTTAAAGACAGTTCCACCGTCTCCGCATCCAAAACACTTATATATCTGCTTCTCCTCATTAACGGTAAAAGATGGAGTTTTCTCCTGATGAAAAGGGCACAGCCCTAGAAAGTTCTTCCCTGCCTGCTTAAGTGTAACATGATCAGAAACTATATCTATTATGTTTATAGACCTTTGGATCTCAGATATTTTTTCTGGTGGAATAAAAGGAGCCATAATCTACACGGAATTATCAAAATTCATTAAAATTACCATATTATAAATAAAAGTCAAGACTTTCTTAAGTATATCTGTGTTAAGTGTTTATATTTTTTGCTAAGTTCGGCAAATAGCTCTCAGTTTTGATTCCGTCTCTAAGAATCTTTCGCAATATTTATGCAGAATGATACAAAATATATTAAGCTCTAGTTGGCGCTGTGCACTACGTGGTCGTGTTATAGTCTTACACTGATAATAGTTGTCATAAGCCAGTTAAAATCAGACACTTATCATGATTAAAGCATATCAGGTTGTAAGTAGTGATGGTTTTAGGTAAGAGCGTGCCAGACTTCTACTGTCAAGATAGTATGGAGTATGGAAATTCTCAATTATCAGGTATACAGGATAATGACATGGTTATGTTTTTTTTATTGTGGTTTATAAAAATGAAAATGCTTAAGAGATAATCTCTCTATTCCAGTTGGGTGTTTACTGTTCTATACATCTTTTTTGGAGCTATTGTTCCTACATTGCATACAATTTCATATGGAATGGTTCCTATCAATTCCGTTGCAGATTCGATAGAAATTGTTTCGTTGCCTTGCTCTCCAAGCAATATAACTTCACTTCCAATCTCTACATCAGAAAGAGCGGTTACATCGATGAAGCATCTGTCCATACATACCCGGCCAATAATTGGGACACGTTTTCCATGGACAAGTACTTTTCCCAGATTAGAAAAACCTCTGCTAAAACCATCCTTGTAGCCAACAGGTATTGTTGCCACGGTTGTCTGTTTCATTATCTCAAATGTTCTGCCATAGCCAATCACGCTTCCCTGGTCAAGCTCCTTAAGGTTTATTATTCTTGTTTTGAAACTCATCGATTGTTTTAATTTAATATTTCTTGATACATCTTTCGATGGCAATATTCCATAAAGTATCAATCCGGGCCTTACCATATTAAAATGTGAATCAGCTATATCTAAAATTGCCGCACTGTTCGCAGCGTGTATTAAAGGGATACTGATCTTTTCATCTTCAAGCTGTTTGATGACCTCTTTGAATTTTCTGTTTTGTTCATAGGTAAAAGATTT
>CAYTLC010000042.1:12635-16561 GCA_964438395.1 uncultured Candidatus Scalindua sp. | reverse complement strand
AAAGATTACAGAGCCTGGATTCGAAATGGTGACCAGATGGGAACAAGATTCATAGAATTACTGAAGGTATTAATTAAGATCGCTATAATGGGACTTGTTATGGCAGGTATTATTTTAATTAATAGAAAATACCTGATGGAAGGAAACGAATGTGCAGGAATATGTTCCCTGCCGCTGGACATCTCAATATATACTCTGATAGTAATTATTATCACTGCAACAGTTCAATCTGTTTTCGGGGTTGGGGTTCTGCTTTTTGGCACACCGTTACTCCTCTTACAATACGAAAAGCTCACCCTTGTACTTCCAATCGTCCTGCCGATATCAATCTCTATCAATATTTTTCAGGTACTCAAACACTACAAATATATAGATACCGGTTTTTACAAAAGAATACTTTTCATAACAATACCGTTTGTTATTGTCTTCCTGGCCCTGGTACTGTTTCTGGAAGCGAAATTTAAACATCTCGGTATTGGTATTTTCGTCGGTGTGTTCATGTTATTTGTGGCCGTAAAGAGTTACTCCAGGAATATAGAACAGACATTAAAGACATTTGTGAAATATGAAAAAATGTATTTTGTAGTTATGGGAATCATTCACGGACTGACAAACCTGGGAGGTTCACTGTTAACGGCAATTGCGCACGAAAAGAATTACCCGAAAGATACTACCAGGGTTACTGTCGGGGTATCCTACGGAACATTCGCTCTCTTTCAAACATTAACAATTCTTTTTGCAGTTATAGGCATTATCAGCATCCCCGGTTTTGCCGCCGAGAACATGAATATCTCCTTCAACAATGTTTTCTACCTAATAGTGGGCGTGGTTGTCTTCCTGTTAACTGAAAGATTTCTTTATACAAATATAGACAACGAAAAATACAACAAGATATTCGGTATTTTCCTGTTTGTATCCGGGGTACTTCTGATCATAAAATCTATGTAGTCGTCCCTGAAAAGCCATTTTCTCAGAAACTACTAATTATGCATGCTTTTACTTCCACACCAGATAGTCTTCTATCGCCAGATAATCCAGGCCGCAGCCGAAGAAGGTCATTATGGCATCGCGTGGTGTGCAGACTATGGGCTGACCAGCTACGTTGAAACTGGTATTGAGAAGTGCCGGTACCCCAGTTATCTTTTTGAATTCGTTTATTAGTTCCCAGTATCGGGGGGCAACTTCTTTTCTGACCGACTGCACCCTTACCGTATTGTCTACATGTGCAGCTGAAGCTATTTCAGATACTTTTTCCTCGATAGCCTGGAAGGCAATTATCATGAACGGTGAATTGTAGGGTTGTTTTACGTAATCACCATAATCTTCTGCAAGGAATGACGGCGCGAAGGGTCTCCAGGGTTCTCTCCCCTTTATACTCTTGTTTACAATATCCTTCATATCCTTATTCTTTGGATTACCAAGTATGCTTCTGCCTCCAAGCGCCCTCGGACCGAATTCCATTCTGCCCTGAAACCAGCCGACTGTCTTGTTATCTGCGATCAATGTGGCTGCTTCTTTAGCTATATCACCGCAACGCTTGAAATTGGTCAGTTTATATCTCTTTAATTCATGCTCAACTTCTTCATTCGTATAATCAGGGCCATAATAAGGGTGTTCTAAAACGATGTCAGGTCTGTGCCCCACCACATCTTTATAGACGCTTACAGCAGCGCCCAACGCCGTACCGATATCATGCGCGGCAGGCTGGATATATATATTTTCAACGTGATCTGATCTCAAGAGTACTCCGTTCATTGAACAGTTTAAGGCACACCCACCTGACACGCAGAGGTTTTCAGACCCGGATATATTACGAAGATAAGAGCTCATCTGGAGAGCACCTCGCTCAAGAGTGTGCTGAACGGTTGCAGCGAGATCTTTGTGATGCTGTGTCAACTCCTCCCCCTGTCTCCTTGGTGTAACACCAGCAAGGTATTTCTTAAAGCCCTTCTTATCAATTACGGGTATATCCCTGTCCCAATCGATGAATGTAAATTCATTTTCATCATGTTGTCCATATGCCGCCAGACCCATGACCTTCCCTTCATCGCTATGGGATTTAAAACCCAACTTACTGGTAATTTCACCGTACAAGTGTCCCCAGCTGTTTCTGTTGGGTATTGACTTAACCACCTTGAGTTTGTCACCCTCTGCTACCGCAAGGATGCCGGATTCACTGCCGCCGTAACCATCCAGCGATACGATATTTGAATGATCAAATCCGGAAACATAGTAAGAACTTAATGCATGAGCAACGTGGTGGTTCACGAATTTCATCTTTTCATCCATATGCCTGAACGGCAACTGCCTGAGCAGAAACTCCCATGGATATCTTTTCTTCTTTTTCTGCCGCTCTGCAGATTCCCATCCGATGGCAATATGATCTACCTCGTCCAATGTTACCCCTGCCCTCTTGAGGCAGAACTCAATGGACATATCTGCAGACGTCCTCGGCGAATGTTTGAACCTGTTAAACCGCTCTTCCTCCACCATCGCAATCAATTTGCCATCGACAAGGATGCATGCCCCGTTGTTCCACGAAATAGGGTGTGTTACTCCCAGAATTATCATATATAGCTCTCCAGTTTTGGATTTATGTTTATGTGTGTAACCGGTATCAGCTTATCTCTGTATTGCAAAGTTAAGTTAATCAAAAAAACCATGATAGAATTTTCTTATAAGAACTCAAGCTTTTTCTCACTTTGCCGGTGTCGATAAGTACGAATTACAAAAGCCCGCTTTCCTGAAAAATTAATAGAAAATCCGGCAACTTATTACAACGATTCGTTTGATATTAATGGTAATTTGTACTATAATCCTTAATCATCAATTTGAGCGCATGATAAGTGTACACCAATCATCAAAAGTGGTAATAAACCAATTAAATCAAACCATAGCATAATCTGAGATAAAATGTTAAAAGATTTACGGAGACATCTCCGCATCTACAGCATAAGAAAACTCTATAACCTGATTATGGGTAAGATTCAGTTCTCGATAGGCTCTACGCACCTTTATTACTATCCGGCTAAGATTACAATAGAATCAGGTAATATCTGCAATCTCCGCTGCCCACTTTGTCCAAGCGGTCAGAAAGATACTACTGCCAGAAAAGGCTTACTCTCATTTTCCGATTTTAAAAGGATTATAGACGAAATTGGAAAGGACCTGCTCCTGATCAGGCTATATAACTGGGGAGAACCCCTTCTCAATAAAGAACTTACGAAAATGGTAGAATATGCTGATCAAAACAGAATAGCGGTGAAGATAAGCACAAATCTGAGCCTTCCTATTGATGAAGCTCAAGCTGAAGCATTAATCAAAGCCAATCTACAAAAAATATACATTTCCTGTGATGGCACGAGCAGTTCAACCTATTCAACCTACCATATTGACGGTGATTTCAACAAAGTTATGTCAAATATGAAACTTTTACTCAAGAAGAAGAGACAATTAGGGAACAACTATACTGAGTTAATTTGGCTGTTTCACGTCTTCAGTCATAATGAACATGAAATTGAAACTGCTAAGACGTTAGCAAAAGAGATAGGCATAAAGCTGTCCATAAATAAAATACGCACTGATATGGGTAAAGAAATATTTGAGACCGCCGAAAAATCCCTTGAACGTGATTCAAAATGGCTACCGGAAAACCCGGAATATAACACTTTTAATATGACTGAGAAGAAACCCAGGAAGCGATTTAATTGTCATCTGTTATGGACTGAAACTGTAATCAACTGGGACGGAAATGTCCTACCATGCTGTTCTGTGTATAGTGAAACACACTCTTTTGGCAATATTAAAGAAGAACCTTTCAGAAGCGTGTGGAATAGCGAAAAATATATATCGGCACGAAAAGAGGTCCTTGGTCGTAATAACAACACAAAAACGGTTTGCCATATTTGCAAAGCAAATGATTATCT
>CAYTLC010000042.1:0-12535 GCA_964438395.1 uncultured Candidatus Scalindua sp. | reverse complement strand
ATAAAGCTATGACATTTATCGAAATTGTTGCGTTAGTGGGCTTCATTCTTGGTTCAATCCTTCACACAATCCTTTCAATTCTCATTGTTCAGAGGAAGAATAAGAAAGGGAGTGAACTTGTCTTCTTGTGCCTCGTGATCAGTGTGGCTATGTGGCATTATGGCAATGTCATTTCTCTCTTCAGCTTAATGCTATTTGGAAAGAATGTTCCCATCATAAATCAATCTTCAAATGCTGTTGCATGCATGGGAATGGGCGTAACGCCAAGCCTGCTTTTGCACACTGCTTTATTATTTCTTTTGGAAAGTGGCTGGAAGATCCAGAAAAAAATGATGATAACTCTGGTTACCATCATTTATCTACCCATCATGCCTCTCTCATTTACGGCTGGAAGGATAGTTTTTTTTGAAGAGTCCAATGTCCTGATGAGTGGTTCACCATTTGTAAAACCTTTTATCATATGGCTTCTGTTTTCAATATTTACATCTGCCGTTGTCTCCCGCATTCTCTCCGCCAAGGTGGAAGAAGTGGAGGAGCAGAGATTTCACTTCTCTATTTTCTGGATTCTCATATTTATCACAATACTGGTTACCTGTACAGTCATGCTTGAAGGAAGTGATATACCATATATTGGTGATTATATGACCCTGGTTACTATGCTCTCATCCATCTTTCCCAGTATAATATTTTCCTATTATGTCTATCGTTACAATTACATGGAATTTGTTCTCAGACGAAGTGTATTTTATTCGTTCCTGGCAGTTCTGGTTATCTGTTTTTATTATTTCGGAATAAGACAGTTAAGCAAATATCTTGAGTCAGGTTATTCAATTAACTCAAAGGTATTAGAGGCAGTACTGATTATCGCTCTCGTATACTGGTTTCCAAAATTGAAAGAAAATATTCAAGGGTTAATAAGGAAGTTGTCCTTTAAGATGATTACAGACACCGAGTATCTATTGAATGATCTGAGTCACCAGATCAGCACAGACCTGCTAATTGATCTGTCTCTTTTGTTGGAGAATATTGTAGAATCAATAAAAAAAGCAACCGCAATTAAAGACGTTAACCTGATCCTGCTCAAAGAGTGGAGAATACAAGCCGTCGGACATGGTGAGAATACGTTTATAACCAAAGAAGACATAATAAATACAATCAAATACTATGATAAAGGTGAGATTGCAGTGTTGGACAGATATGATGTTAAAGATGCTTCCATCATAAATGAGATGAAACGGTTAGAAATGTTCTTTATATTCCCGATCTTTCAAGAGAGAAAGCTAATCGGATTGCTGACTCTTGGTAAATCTCGCAGGAGCATGCGACTGCGTGCAGAAAACCTTGAGCAGTTGATGCTCATTGCAAACCAGATAAGTTCTGCAATGGCCAAAGCCGAGCTTATACAGGAAAAACTGCAGATGGAGAGAACCATGTATGAAAACGAAAAACTATCCAGTCTGGGTAGATTATCTACCAGTGTTGCACATGAAGTGAAGAATCCGCTGAGTTCGATAAAGGCAATAGTTCAGGTCCTTAAAGAGGATTCCGGAAACGAACCTAAAACGCAGAAAAGCCTTTCAATAATTGTGGAAGAGATAGATCGTTTGACAAAAGTGGTAAACCAGCTTCTGGTATTTGCCAAACCTCAAATGGACAGTAAATCTACAGTCAAGACTGAGGATGTAATCAATAAAGTATTAGTTGTTTTGAGACACGAAGCAAAAATGAATAACGTTAATATACACCTGGATGTTTCAAAGGATCTACCGGTTCTCACGATAGACGAGGGATCATTAAATGAAGTATTTTTTAATATCATTCATAATGCCATACAGGCCATGTCAGAAGGTGGAAAGTTGACAATATCAATGAGCTATGATCAAAAAGGTGATTATATTACTGTTGTCTTTGAAAATACAGGATCCTGTATCTCTGAGGAAGATATGGGTAAAATTTTTGAACCATATTACACAACTAAGCAGACCGGTACAGGTCTAGGATTGGCTATTGTTAAAAAGAAACTGGAAGAACTAAAAGGTATGGTCCATGTAAAAAGTGATGATTCATCCACAATATTCACCGTTAAAATTCCGACGTCAGAAGACGCACTGGTAAGTAACATATAAATTATGAAAAAATCAATATTAATAGTAGATGACGAAAAAGCTGCAAGATTCGGTATGAAGATGGCTTTAGAAAATGACGGTTACAACGTCATGGAAGCCAGTGATGGTATTGAAGCTTTTGAAGTAATTAAGGCAAAGAGCCCCTCTCTTATCTTCCTTGATATCAACATGCCTAAGATTAATGGGATTCAGGTCCTTGAAGATATAAATCAGATGGAGACACCTCCCATGATAGTCATAGTAACGGCTTACGGATCTGAAAGAGTTGCAGTAGAAGCGATGAAGAAAGGCGCCTACGATTATATTGCCAAACCATACGAAATAGATGAACTCCGGTTAATTGCCCAACACGCATTCGAAAAACTTGCACTGGAAGAAGAAAACGCCAGGTTGCGTTCTGAAATTGACAGATTGGGTTCCAGGGGTGCAATAGTAGGAGAAAGCCGGGAAATGAATCAGGTATTTAATAAGATCGAAAAGGTTGGACCATCTGATGTGACAGTCTTAATTCAGGGTGAAAGCGGGAGTGGAAAAGAGCTGGTGGCCAAAGAGATCCACAAGAAGAGTTCTCGAAAAAACAATCCGATGATAATAATGAATTGCGCTGCACTCCCTGAAACATTAATCGAGAGTGAATTATTCGGACATGAAAAAGGTGCCTTCACAGGTGCGACAGAAAGACGTCTGGGCAAATTTGAACTGGCAGATAAAGGTACGATATTTCTTGACGAAATTGGAGATATGAGCCCTAACACTCAAGCCAAAGTCTTGAGGGTCCTTCAGGAACAGAGTTTCGAACGATTAGGTGGTACAGAAACTCTTCGTGTTGACGTAAGGCTCATAAGCGCAACCCATAAAGATCTGCTTAAAGAGATCAAAGAAGATAATTTCAGAGAGGATCTATACTACAGATTAAAAGTTGTTGAAATTTTACTTCCGCCATTGAGAAACCGTAGAGAAGACATTATAATACTGGCAGAAAAGTTTATTCAATATTTCTCTGAAAAACACCGAAAGAACGTAAAATCAATATCAAACGAAGCAGTAAAAGTTTTCACCAGTTATTCCTGGCCGGGCAATGTAAGAGAGTTGCAAAATGTTATAGAAAGCGCAGTCGTAATGGCAAATGCTGAAACTCTCGAAATTAGCGACTTCCCGGAAGAGATCAGCAGTTCTGATAGTAACCCTAGCTTCGATTATAATCTACCTTTCAGAGACGCTAAAAAGATAGTCGTGGATACCTTCGAAAGGGACTTTGTAAACAGAAAGTTAGCAGAAAATAATGGTAACATAAGTAAGACTGCTGAAGCACTCGGAATGCACAGACAAAGCTTACAGCAAAAAATTAAAGAACTTAATCTCAAACAGACATGAAAAACAACTTTGTCCATTTACACGTACATAGTGATTACAGCCTGTTAGACGGTGCATGCAGGATCAATGACCTTGTCGATAAAACCAAAGCGTTAAACATGAATAGTGTGGCATTGACAGACCATGGCAACATGTTTGGAGCAATCGGATTTTACGAATATGCCAGACAAAATGATATAAAACCCATCCTGGGCTTTGAATCATATGTCGCTCCGGGCAGTAGATTAAAGCATGAGGGAGGCAAACAGAAAACATACCACCTGACGCTTTTGGCTGAGAACCTTGACGGATATAGAAACCTGTTGAAACTATCATCATCTTCATACCTGGAAGGTTTTTATTATAAACCCAGAATTGACAAAGAGTTGTTAAATGAGCATTCGAAGGGAGTTATCTGCCTTAGCGGATGTATGCAATCGGAAATAAATCAAAACCTGCTGAATAATGATTATGAAAAAGCATTAAGCGTTGCATCTGAATACAAAGATATCTTTGGCGCTGAAAACTTCTATCTGGAGCTGCAAAACAATAGAATTGAACGTCAGGATGAGTTAGTGAAAGAGGCGTTAAAAATCAGTCAGGATCTGGATTTAAAAACGGTTGCCACTAATGACATACACTACATGGAATCTGACGATTATAATGCCCATGACGTGCTCTTATGTATAAACACGAGAAAATCCATACATGATGTAAAAAGGATGCGCTTAAGCACTAATGAATTCTACTTCAAATCACAGGAGCAGATGGAGAAAACCTTTGGAGATCTGCCGGATGCAATAATGAATACATCACTGATCGCGGATAGATGCAATGTTGAACTGGATTTAAATACAATGCACCTGCCCAGGTTTCACCCGAAAGAGGATTCTCTCTGTTACAAACCTGGTATGACCAATAAACAGCATCTGAGGGCACTTTGTGAGCACGGTGCTTTAGAGTTATACAAGAAGATTGACAATGTAATTAAAGAGAGATTAGACCATGAACTGGGTGTGATAGAAGAAACCAAGTTTATTGACTACTTCCTCATCGTCTGGGACTTCATAGATTTCGCAAATAAAGAACAGATACCCGCCATAGCACGTGGTTCCGGTGCGGGTAGTTTAGTTGCATATCTACTCGGAATCTCAAATATAGATCCTATCAAATACGATCTACTGTTTGAAAGATTCCTGAACGCCGAAAGACTTTCCATGCCTGATCTTGATATTGATTTCTGTGCCGATGGCAGAGACAAAGTAATTCAATACGTACGAAAAAGATATGGCGGAGACAATAATGTCGCACAGATTATCACATTTGGAACCATGAAGGCCAAAGCTGTAGTCAGGGATGTTGGCAGGGCCATGGATATACCGTTGCCTGTAGTCGATAAAGTAGCAAAATTAATCCCGCCTGCACTGGGCATTACATTAAAAGAAGCACTTGAACAGGAACCTGAACTACAAACTATGTATGATAATGAGCAGCAGATACAGGAGCTGTTCAATATTTCTACAAGACTCGAAGGACTTCGAAGACATGCCTCTACTCACGCCGCAGGTGTGGTAGTTTCTGACGAACCTTTAACCAACTATATCCCACTGGCAAAGAACAAGGATACCGTAATAACACAATATGATGGTGAAACCCTTGTTGAGAAGATAGGCCTGTTAAAGGCTGATTTTCTTGGAGTAAGGAAGTTCTCTGTTATTGATAAGGCAAGGCTACTTATAGAGGCTACAACCGGTACGGTTATTGATATAGATAAACTTCCGATAGATGACAAGAAAACATATGACTTGTTGTCACGAGGTGACGTTAAAGGAGTTTTCCAGGTAGAGACAAGCAGAGGTTTCAGAGACTTGCTGATGAAGCTTAAACCCGATAAATTTGAGGACGTCTTACCACTGGTTGCACTATATCGACCCGGGCCACTGGGAAGTCGGATGGATGATACCTTCATAAATTGCAGACACGGTAGAGAAGCCGTGAAATATCTCCATCCAATGCTCGAACCGTTGCTCAAAGAGACGTATGGGCTGATCGTTTATCAGGAACAGGTAATGCGCATCGCAAACAGACTTGGAGGATTTAGCCTTAACGAAGCTGATAATTTGAGAAAGGCAATGGGTAAGAAGAAGCCGGAGGTTATGGCAAAATTCAAGGCCCAATTTCTAAACGGAACCAAAGAGAACAAAATACCTGGAAATGTCGCAGAAGAAATCTTCGGGCTAATGGAATACTTTGCGGGTTACGGGTTTAATAAGTCACACTCTGCAGCTTACGCCATGGTCTGCTACCAGACTGCTTATCTAAAGGCTAACTACCCAACGCAATACATGGCAGCCCAGATGACGTGCGAAAAACAGAATAACCTGAAGATAGTAGACTATATGCATGAATGTAACCGTATGGGTATTGAGTTACTGCCGCCATGCGTAAATGAAAGCTATTCCGATTTCACAATAGTATCAGATCAACAGGTCAGGTTCGGTCTTGGAGCAATAAAAAATGTTGGTGAAAAGGCGATAGAATCAATCATTGAGTCAAGAGAAAAGGATGGTGAGTTTACCACAATATTTGATTTCTGTGAACGAGTAGACTTGCGACTGGTAAACAAACAGGTAATGGAAAGCCTTATCAAATCAGGATGTTTTGATTCGATGCCGGGGTACAGATCTCAATTTTATGAAGGAATAGACACGCTACTGAAAGTTGGTGCAAAATCAAACAAAGACCGCCGCATGGGACAGTTGAACCTTTTTGGCGCTCAAGATAATGCAATGGACTTAAATGCCTTACACAGTCTGCCTGAAACAGAAAAGTGGTCAGAGAAACAGCTGCTTAAAGCGGAAAAAGAGGCAATGGGACTTTATGTCAGTTCACATCCGTTAAAGAGGTATAAAGACGCTATAGAGCATTATTCAGATATAACGACAGGAGAACTTTCGGAAAAGCCTGAAGATGCCGTAGTCTTGATAGGTGGAATAGTTGATAGCGTTAATCGTACTATCACCAAAAAGGGCAAACCGATTGCATATTTTACCATCGAAGATATGGAAGGAATTGCGAAATGCGTGATTTTCACAAAAAAACTGGCATCCCTCAATGATCAGCTCCACGCCGATGAAGTGGTCTTTGTTAAAGGAAAAGTAGGCTTCAGAGATACGGAAGCCTCAATCAGGGTTGATGAAATAATAACTCCTGAAGAAATGGAAAAATTAATAGAGAACAAACCGCCAAAGAATGCTATAATACGCCTCAAATATGCACAAATAAATGATGATATTCTCTCAGGCTTGAAAGAAATCCTCTCAGCAAATAAAGGGCCTTGTCCTGTATTCATAAAATTAGAGATCCCGGATAATAAATCAGTAACGATAAAGACATCTAACGGGTATTCTGTGTCCTTAAACGAAAACGTGTTTAGCGGAATTAAAAACCTGGTTGGAGAAGGATGTCTGGTCTCAAAAAGCGCATAAATATGTAAAGACACAGACCCGGCAGGACAGAGAGCTTGGATCTTTTAGAGGTGGACACTGCCAGCCATGTTATTTTCAAATGAATTAATTATCAAGTTACAATTTTAAATTAAGGAAGGTATTGAGGAAATGAAAAAAGAATTAACTTACGCACTGATAACTCCGTATAGCTTATTAAAAAGCAGAACGGGTGGCATAATATGCAGGCTTTTATCTTTGTCTGATCTGGAACTTGTAGGCGCCAGGATGTACACTCCCAGCGACAAGTTTCTGGATGAATACATAAAGACTATCGAAACGCAGAAGATGAAAACCGTGTGGAAGAAAGCAATGATAGATTACGTGAACAACATGCTGAGAAAGAAGAACAAACTTGGTATGGTAAACCGTGCGATGCTTCTTCTTTTTGAGGGTAAGAACGCGGTTGACGTCCTCCATAATAAAGTGATTGGCTCAGCGTCCGACCCGTTAAGAGGAGACACCATCAGGGGTACTTTCGGTGACACTATAGTTTCAGAGGACGGTAAGGTTGAATATTTCGAACCGGCAGTCCTTACATCAGCTGACAAAGCCTCAAATATTAAGCAGCTTAAGTTATTCTCGAAATATGCATTAAGCGATGGTGGTATCGTGGATAATGTTATCGCTTTTGGCAAAAACAAGAAACCTGAAACTTCACTCATAATTCTAAAACCCTTTGAAAAGCATGATCCGCGTGCCGGAAACATAATAAGTATGATGTCAAGGACCGGTTTCTATATAGTCGGCATCAAACTCCTTGACTTGAGCACTAAACAGGCAGAAGAGTTCTATGGTCCTGTAAAAGATTTCTTCAATGGCAGTTTCGATGACAAATTTAAACCTGACCTGGTTGAACAATTGAAAACTTCACTAAAGCAGAAGGACTTCTCTTTTGAGCTGACTGATGATCTTTTGAATAATATGGCAGCACAGATGAAAAAACCAAAAGTAGATACTGAATTCAATAGCATACTACAATACATGACAGGCAGTGAACCATCTCCATTTGCTAATACCAAAGAGACATTTGATGGAAAACAGACTATCTGTATCGCAGTATTGTACCAGGGCATAAATACAATCAAGACTATCCGCGAACTATTAGGAGCTACAGACCCAAGAAAGGCGAAGTATTCCAGCATCAGACGTTTTTATGCACTGGATATAAGAAAAAATGCAGTACACGCATCTGATTCACCGAAAAGCGTAATTAGGGAAAGAAGAATCATAGGCTTCAATAAAGATGAAAAAACCTGTGACATTAAGCAGTTAATTAATCGATATGTTAAGAAGGGTTAACCTTCAGGAAAATAGAAATAATTTACGTTACTCAAGTATAGTTGTACGGAGATTCCCGAAACGTAATTTGTAACGTAGCTTTTATTATTATGTTGGATATTCAAAAATTAGAAGTGGGGCCTTTGGACGCTTGTTGTTACATAGTTTCAACAAAGCATTCTGAGGCCATGATCATAGACCCGGGCGGTGATACCGAAAAAATACTGGACTGCCTGGAACAGAAAAAGCTTCACCCTGTTATTCTCGTTAATACCCATGGACATGGAGACCACATTGGCGCAAACAAAGAGTTGAAGGAAAAGTTTCCGGATATTCAGATCTGTATTCATACCGATGATGCTGAAATGCTGGAGGATCCATTCAAGAATCTCTCGCTTCTTGGCGGAAAAAGATATTCGTCCCCACCGGCTTGCAGAACTTTGAATCACGACGATAAAATTGAGTTAAATGGATATGAATTCAGGGTTTTGCACCTTCCCGGTCACACACCCGGTGGAATAGGAATTTATACCGATTCTACAGACAATGGAGAAGCTCCGGTACTATTTTCAGGAGATACTCTCTTTGCAGGAGGATATGGCAGGACAGATTTGCCAGGAGGCAGCCATAACCACCTTCTCCAATCGATTAAAGAATGTATTTTCAAGCTGGATGAGAACACCGTTATTTATCCCGGGCACGGATCCTCTACAACAGTAAAAGCTGAAAAAGAAAGGTTTAAATGATAGAAGAAAAAGGAAACGTAAAGGATATCCTCATAGAAGAGGAGATGAAAGAGTCGTACCTGACCTTTGCAATGAGTGTAATCATGAGCCGTGCATTGCCTGATGTGCGAGACGGACTTAAACCATCGCAGAGAAGGATACTAGTTGCAATGAACGACCTCAACCTTGGCCCCGGCGCCAAGTTCAGAAAATGTGCAAAGATATGTGGTGACACAACAGGAAATTACCATCCGCATGGTGAGCAGGTTGTATACCCCACGCTTGTACGTCTTGCACAGGACTGGAGTTTGAGGTACACACTGGTAAGAGGCCAGGGCAATTTTGGATCAATTGATGGTGACCCCCCTGCTGCAATGAGATATACGGAAGCTAAAATGACCCATGCTTCTGCCGAAATGATGGAGGATATTAAACAGGACACCGTTGATTTCACACCTAATTACGATGATACACGCCTGGAGCCATCAGTACTCCCTGCAAAATTCCCAAACATTTTATGTAATGGGGGTTCCGGTATTGCTGTTGGAATGGCAACAAGCATACCTCCTCACAATGTAAATGAGGTGTGCGATGGAATAATAAAAGTTATTGATAATCCGGATGTAACTATAGATGAACTTTTGACCATCGTAAAAGGACCTGATTTTCCGACCGGAGCCTTAATATGTGGAGCAAAAGGGATAGTGGATGGATACAAAACCGGCAGAGGCATAATAACGGTAAGGGCAAAGTATCATACGGAAACGGCAAAAAACAACAAACAGAGCATAGTTGTGACTGAAATCCCCTATCAACTTAACAGGGACAGGATAATAGAAAGAATTGCGGAACTAGTTAGAAATGATGTGATAAAGGGCATAACGGATGTTCGGAATGAGAGTGACAGAGAAGGAAGCAGGATAGTTATTGTCTTAAAAAGGAATGAGGAAGTAGATGTTATTATAAACCAGTTGTATAAGCACACATCACTGCAGAGCTCTTTCAGTATTATCATGATAGCATTGGTAGACGGCCGCCCTGAAACATTAAACCTGAAGCAGTTACTTAACGCCTATATAACACATAGAAAGGAAATAATCAGGCGCCGGACTCGTTTTCTGCTTGACCGTGCGGAAGAGAGAGCTCATATCCTGGAAGGATTGAGGATTGCCCTTGAAAACATTGATGAGGTTATTCAGCTGATAAAGGCCTCAAAAACTGTAGAAGATGCGAGAGAGTCACTGGTGTCAAGATTCTCTCTCTCAGAAAGACAGGCGAACGCTATCCTCGAAATGAGACTGCAGAGGTTAACTAACCTGGAACAGTCCAAGATTGAAGAGGAGTATCAGAAAGTCTGTGAAAATATCAGGGAATACAAGGATATTCTTGCTAATGAGAACCTGGTCCTGGATATTATCAGGGAAGATCTTCACGAGGTAAAAGAGAAATACGGAGATGAAAGAAAGACGGAAATTGTCGCCGATATTGGTGACTTCAATATGGAAGACCTCATTTCTGAGGAAGATGTTACTGTCATAATTACCCATGAGGGATACATAAAACGATTACCTCTTACCACATATCGAAAACAACACCGTGGAGGAAAAGGTGTTACCGGTGCGGGTATGAAGGAAGGCGACTTCGTTGAAAACCTCTTTATCGCGTCAACACACGACTACATACTGTTCTTTACGGATATGGGCAAAGTATACTGGCAAAAGGTATACGACGTCCCTAACGCAAGCCGTATAGCAAAGGGACGGGCAATAGTCAATCTCCTTGAATTAGGTAAAGATGAGAATGTCACATCCACTATTCCTGTTCGCAAATTCGACGACAGGCAATTAGTTATGGCAACTAAGAATGGAATAATAAAGAAGACTGTTCTCAGCGCCTTCGGACGCCCTAAGAAAGGTGGAATAATCTCAATCCTGCTTGACGACGGTGACAAACTGATAGGTGTTAAGCTTACACAGGGAGGCCAGGAGATTGTGCTTGGTACGGAGAATGGCAAGGCCATCCGTTTCTCAGAGGACGATGTGCGATGCATGGGACGTGCAACACGAGGCGTTAAGGGCATTGGACTTAAGGGTGATGACAAGGTCAAAGGCATTGTTGTCGTTGACAAAAACGCAACTCTCTTGACCGTCTGTGAAAATGGATTTGGAAAAAGAACAGATTACAGTGAATATTCTGTCCAGCGCAGGAGCGGCCAGGGTGTCATTAACATCAAGACAACTGATAGAAATGGAAAAGTTGTCGCTCTGATAAATGTCAGTGATGACAACGAACTCATGATGATGACGGCACAGGGCATGATAATTCGAGCCGCTATTAACACCATAAGATCCATTGGACGTAATACTCAAGGAGTTAAACTTATTTCACTGAAGGCAGGAGACAAGGTCGTATCTGTCGCACCGGTTATAGGCGAAGATGAAGATGAGACAGAAGGAACTGAGGCAGATGAAGCAGGACCACAACAGCCTGAACAACCAGAATAATGCTACTTGAAAATATTATTTTTCATGAAACACCTCTGGTTCCCGCGCTCTGCGTAGGGACCCATTGACAGTATGGCTATAGAGGATAATACAAAACCAGAAGAAACTAACGATGAGATCATAAGCGCATCAGACTTCGTTCAATGGAATGCATTTTTCTGGAAGCTAATAAGGTCGTTAGCAATTATAGTTGCAGCTACAACGGCAATTTTTTTCATCTGCAAATGGTTAATATATTAGCCAATAACAGGAATTAACCACATCCTTGTCAATGATGATGGTGGTGATGACCGCCCCCACCTTCCAACGGTCCACCAACTTTTTCAAGCGCTTCGGAGAGTGATTTGCCTGCCACTTCCATATCACTGATTGCCTTATCCAGTAGTTGGGCAACTTCCCCTCCTGACTCTTTTCTAGCCTCACCTTCCCACTTTCTGAATTCAGCTATATGGTTGTTATTGTGTTCAATCCAGTGTGGTAACAGTACTCGTAACTTTTCTATTGTGTTTTGTTCTGACATGTGTTCTTTCTGTTATTTAAGTGTGGTTTTCTTAGCCCTGCTAAATTAATGATAACTCAGGCTGAAGCCTGAGGCTACTATGATAAGATATAATCACTAATCTTATTTTGCCTGAAGCATTGTCTTACCTGAAAGGAAATCAATAGTTTTTATTGCTACACCTGGAATAAGTTTTGGCTCTTCAAAAAGTGTACTGATTCTGATACCCTCTTCAACCACTTCAAGTTGTGCAACGTCTTCCATCACTAATTCCTGCTGGCCATCCCTATCCTGCATTATTTTCATCTGGCACATAGTTTTTCCCTTTGAATAAAAATGTTATATACTCTCTAGATGATTATTTAGTGAAAATTTTATGTATTTTATTCTGCCTGGCAAACAGCGTCAGGTCTCCCACAACTCCTAGTTTCTTATACATTCAATTAAAACAGAACACTTTAAAATAGCAACTATTTTTTCGAAGCGGCCCAGTTATAAGTAAAGTCAGATTGCCTTCAAAAAAGATATTTGACAAAAAAGA
>CAYTLC010000041.1:0-17007 GCA_964438395.1 uncultured Candidatus Scalindua sp. | reverse complement strand
TGTATAAGTACAAACTCTAACTATGAAGGTGGTACTAACAATGGGGGCAGGTCAGTACGGAGACAGTTATAACCAAATTCCAGGACGGTTCAACCTTGACCACATATCCTGACGGGACGATGATCACCAGAGATCCCATAGGGAAGAGAGTACTGATCGAATCCGCAAATCAGGGCAGATAAGTCACTGTATGCATGGTACTATCTCTGGCATTAGGGTCGGACCAAGCTAACTTATTGAATTCATTACGTTTTCATCCTGATAATAGTTGTTTTCGAGCCTTAAAAGATCGTTTTTGATACGCAAAAGGGCATTTTAAGGATCAATTGGTTTATTGAGTTCATACATATTTTAAAATAAGTGCAAAAAAACATAGGGATTGAAGATTGAAAAGATTAACTCACACAAAGGCGCGAAGTACGCAAAGAAAAACTATCTTATAGGTTAAAGACAGAGAAAAACAGAAAACTTTAGCCACGGATCTTCACTGATACACACAGAAGTAAAGGCGAGAAGCAAGAAGCAAGAGACAAGAAGAATGAGAAGGTTAGATCGCTATTTGTCCATTTTGGATAAATGGTTAGCTTTTCAGTTGATTTGCCCTCAGTTTATCTTCTTGTCCTCGGCGCTTTCCAGTCCGGGGAGCAATCCTGGCATTTTCCACAAATGATTTCATAATAATGTCTCTAGTTTCTCTTATTGCTAATTAGCCATTTTGCCAATGATGGCATTTCCACCAAATACATACACAGCATCTCAATTTCCTCCATCACTGGAGGATTCCAGTTCTGTTTATCAGTGAAATTCGTGTTTATATAATTCAATATACCACACCGCAAACTATATCTTAAAGCAACTAATTGATTACACAATCGAAAGGAAATGAATTATAATGTTTCCGTGTTGGCTGGTTTAAATATAATAATGTAATAATATCTGTTTTAGCGAATGACAGTTACAAAAACAATTCCCTATCATTTATCGTTTTGACAATGAACTGGTATCAGATTGATTCAAAAGATTCTTTCCGGAAACTCAAAACTTCAGAGAGAGGGTTGACTAATAAGGATGTTCAAGAACGTCTTTTACAGTACGGCCCAAACAAACTTGCTGAAGAAGAGAAGATCAATAAATTCAAAATACTCCTTCATCAATTTACAAGCCCACTGATTTATATCCTTCTAATAGCGGCGATTGTTACATTTTTTCTCAGGGAATATATAGATACCTGTATCATAATGGCTGTTGTGCTGCTTAACGCGGTTATCGGTTACATCCAGGAGTTCAGGGCAGAACAGAGTGTAAGGGCATTAAAGAAGATGATAGTGCCTAAAGCAAGAGTGCTCAGGGACGGTATAGAGAAAGAGATAAACAGTTTGGAACTTGTTCCCGGTGATATTGTATTACTTGCATCAGGCTCTATGGCCCCTGCTGACCTGAGGCTGTTCAGAACAATTGAGTTGAAGGTTGAAGAGGCCATGCTTACCGGTGAATCCATTCCTGCAGAGAAGATAATATCTACTATAAAGGAAGACAATTTGACACCCGGAGACCAGAGGAACATGGTTTTTATGGGTACTGTTATAGCAAGTGGAAGGGCCAGGGGAGTTGTTGTTGAGACAGGGCAGAGGACAGTCCTTGGGCAGATTGAAAAGGAGGTCAGGGAAGTATCTGCATTCAAGACCCCACTTCAGGATAAACTTGAAAAATTTGCCAGGTTAATAGGATATTTGATCATAGGATTTTCTGCTATCGTTTTCTGGGCGGGAATAATGCTCGGAGCAAAGACATCAGAAATGTTTATAACCGCTGTAGCCACGGCAGTATCGGCAATACCTGAAGGGTTGCCTGTTGCTGTAACTATAACAATGGCTATTGGTGTGGCAAGAATGGCAAGACGAAATGCAATTGTTAGAAAACTACCTGCCGTGGAGACCCTTGGGAGTACAACTGTCATAGGTTCTGACAAAACAGGGACCTTGACCAAAAATGAAATGACGGTCAGGCTTGTTTTTGATGGAGAGAAGACGTATGAGGTTACAGGGAGTGGATATGAACCAGAGGGAGAGATACTTTATGAGCAAACCACTGTCAACATGGATGAGCTAAAAAATCTCAGGCAGGTTCTCAGGATAGGGGCTCTCTGTAATGAGACCAATGTTTATAAAGAGAATGGCACGTACAAGGTTGATGGAGATCCTACTGAGGGAGCCCTTATCGTTTCTGCATCAAAGGCTGGGTTCAGGATTGAAGATGAAAAAGATAATCATCCACAGATAGAAATTCTGCCTTTTGAATCTGAACGCGGATACATGGCAACCCTTCATAAATACAAAGAGAGAAAGTTTGTTTTTGTTAAAGGTGCTCCTGAAAGGGTGCTTGAAATGTGCGCAATGAGTATGACTGATAAGAGCCTGGAGAAAGATAAGATTCTACATGTTGCCAATAACTTTGCAGAGCAAGGGCTTAGAGTACTTGGGATGGCTTATAAAGAAGTGCCTGCCGATCTGGAGGAGATCACACATAGTTTTGTTGAATCTAATATGGTCCTTGCAGGTCTCCAGGGAATGCTGGATCCGCCAAGGCCGGAGGCTGTTGACTCCATAAGGGGCTGTAAAGAGGCCGGGATAAGGGTTGTCATGATTACCGGAGATCATGCCACCACAGCTTCTGCCATAGCCGGGAAGCTCGGCATAACAATAGACGTATCCAATGTATTAACAGGCAAAGAGATAGAGACGATGACCGACGATGAACTCTTCAATGCGGTCAAAAATGTTTCTGTATTTGCAAGGGTTTCACCTCAGCATAAATTGAGGATTGCCAGGCAACTTGCAAGACATGGAGAGATAGTAGCCATAACAGGTGATGGAGTTAATGACGCCCCGGCGCTTAAGGCGGCTCATATAGGTATTGCCATGGGTGGAACAGGAACAGATGTGGCAAGGGAGGCGTCAGATATGGTCCTTGCAGATGATAACTTTACAAGTATATTTACCGCAGTCGAGGAAGGGAGGGTCGTTTATGACAATATCAGGAAGGTCACGCTTTTTCTTGTATCCTGCGGCTTCGGAGAGCTGATCGCTATTTTAGCAACAATAGTAATGGGAATCCCCATACCATATATTCCTGCCCAGATACTCTGGTTGAACCTTGTTACAAACGGACTTCAGGATGTTGCTCTTGCCTTTGAACCGGGAGAAAAAGGTGTATTAAACAAGCCTCCGAGAAAACCAAAAGAGAGCATCCTTTCAAGTCTTTTAATACAGAGAACTTTTTTAATGGGGATAGTTCTGGCAGCAGGTACTATTTATGTGTTTATATTAGAACTTAATTCGGGAGTACCCCTTGAAAAGGCTCGCACCGCAGCTTTGACAACAATGGTGTTTTTTCAGTTTTACCAGGCGCTCAACTGCCGTTCAGAGACTAAGTCTATTTTTAGTATGAACCCTATGAGCAACCCCTTTCTCTTCTACTCTATGATAGCTGCCTTTTTTGCACAACTTGCTGTTCTGTATGTGCCGGCACTTCAGTGGATTTTCAGGACTGTACCGCTCACAATGACAGAATGGCTGGAGGTAGGACTGGTAACGTTAACAATCGTTATAACTGTAGAGTTGGATAAATGGATCAGGAGAAAGAAATATCATAAGTCTTTGAGGGGGTAATGGTGCGCCCTGAAGGAATCTCATGGTTTTAGCTCACTTATTTACACTTGTCTATCTTAACTCGTAACCCGCAACACGTTACTCGCAACTCGCAGCTCGTTTCCCTCTTGACTCAATACCAAAAAGAAGTAAAATCCAGGAATCTGTAAAGACCTGATCCTTTTCACAAAGTTCAAATCTATGTTTTAAATTAAATGAGCGAATGGAGGAGAAGATGAGAGTGAACCACAGATTATTACTATTTTTTGTGTTTCTTATAGCATTCTGTCTGCCCGCAAACGCTGAAAATTCACCTCAAACCAAAGAGCTTGCCAAAGCCAGGGATAGCATAAAAGAAAACCCCAATTCTGTTCGTGCGCATCGTGTTTATCAAAACCTGATGAACAAAGAGGAAATGAAAGTAGAATATGCCAGGCGTCTTAAAGAGCAGGGGAGAACAGCTGAAAATTTGTATCTATATGCTCGTCTTCTTAGTGAGGTGGAACAAGAAAAGTTGTTTACAGAGCTTGTGAACGAATACCCCGATTTTCCCTGGGGACATTACGGGCTCGCTTTTGTAAAAAAGGAGCAGGGTCTTTTTGAAGAGGCGGTTAAACTCTATGAGCACGCCCTGGCTATTGAACCGCAAATGGTTGAAAGTTATTTCCAAATGTCGATAGCCTATTATAACCTCGGTGATTATGCAAAGGCGATTGAATCTGTAAAAAAGGCTCTGGACTTAGTCCCTGATAACGCAAAGTATATAGCTCATCTAGCCACTTACTTTCGTTTAATAGGGGATGCTCGTCAAGCTATACCTCTTCTTGATAAGGCAATCAGCATAGATCCTGGTAATAAATTGGCCCTTCGTCAAAAGATGTGGGCTCATCGAGACCGGGAGCAATACAAGGAAGTAAGAGAGGCTGCACTGAATTATCTGGCTTTATGGCCTGATAATTATCAGGCGAGGCTATTTTTATGCCTGAGTAGTTTTGAATTATTTGATTCGACTAATGACTTCTCCTATTGGAATGAATCTCAGAAATATTTCATAGAAGCTGTGGGAAAAGACCCCAAGAGACTGACTCCTTATAACTGGATGATTGATGCTTATTCCGATGCCGGCTGGTATGTCTATGCCCTCTATTTTAATCAAAAAGCTTTTGATCTTGTTGGTGAAGATGATGATGAGGCTTATGATACACTTTCACATAATATAGGCTGGATTCCAGCGAACAGAATTGCGACAAGTAGTTTCCGGATAGAGGCCTATAAGCCGGATGATATTATAAGAAAACCGGGTGATTTGTCTGCGGCTGAAAAGTCTGTTCTTGGAGAAAATCCTCAAGCATGGCAGAAGTTAGAATCTGTAATGCCTTCAGATGGATGGCCTGATGTTGAGAAATTAAATGCCCTTATTGAAGAATTCCCTGAATTTGCTCCTGCTTATTATAATCGCGGAATCTGGAATTTAATAGGAAACTATAAAATGAAAGAGAGCCTAGCTGATCTAGAGAAAACAGTTTCGCTTAGTGATAATTGGGGCCGGGCACTGGGCGCTTTGGCTGTCCCTCAAATGCGATTGAAAAAGTATGCTTCCGCACGGAAAAATCTTAAACGTGCATACGAATTAGAACCTGATAATGAAGGCATTCAATTTAATAAAGATTTAATGATGATATTTGATGAGGCGGTTGTTCAAGGAACTGTCAAGCAATTGCATGAACTCAGGGACGCTATATTAAGTGGCTATGATATGAACCTTGATCAGTTTGAAGTCCTTGGGTCGAGTTTTGAAGGGTATTTTGAAAGAGACCCGGGTTCGCATGAAATCCAGGAAGCCTATGGCGATATTTTTGCCGCAAGTGAGAAGTATAAAAGATCGGCTATTAAGTATTATAAAAAGGCTATTGAGTTAGGGGGAGAGAGAGAAAAGCTCCTTGGAAGAATAGCAGACATTGAATCAGCAGATTAGACCTACTACTCTCAATAATTTCTTTACATTGTGTGTTTGAGTTTAGAAGAGGTTTAAGAGAAAGGAAAGTAAGATGAAAAAAACTTTTAAATGCTGTGTTGTAATGGTGGTGTTAGGAGTGGTTGGAAACTTTTCTGTCGAGGCAGGTATTACAGATAAGATACGTAATGCGATGAAGCCGGTGTTTGATGATGGCGGTGGAGGTGGAGATGGAGATATGCATAATAAAGGTAAGAATGACGAGAAGGAAAAGGACGACAATAAGGGTGATAAAGGTGAAGATGAAGATAATGATGAAGCAGATATAAAGGGGAAGAAAGAGAAGAACGCAGACAGATTCAAAGGAGATATTGTATCCTCAACTACTGATGATGAAGGAAACATAACTACTACCATAGAGACAGAGGATGGCAACTATATAACACAAGTAACCGATGAAGACGGAAACCTTGTCTCGACGGTAGTGACAACATACTCTCACCCAGAAACAGCGCACTCTGTTGAAGAAAAGACGCAAGTTACTATCGATGAAGCTACAGGCAAGGTGACGGTGGAGTACTTCGCCGGTGACACAAAGTTTGCAACATCTACATATGACAGCGGAGAATTAGACGACCAGGGCAACCTTATTGCCTGGGTCAAAAATGATGAACAGGGTCGTCCCATCGAGACGGAGAATAACTATCCTGATGGTAGCTATGAAATATCGGATATAGATCCGGATACGGGTAAAACCGATAGTACTCTATATGACCGGGACAGCAACATTGTATCTACGACGAATACGGAAAATCTCCCTGGGGGAGGAGAGAAGGAAACGGAGATTGACCATCAGACGGGCAATGTGACGCAGACCCTCTACGATGACGATGGTTACAAGATCTATTCAGACACAAAGAACAGCGATGGCGATGTGATCAGTTCTTTCGAAAGGGCACCGGATGGCAGTGAAGTGTCTACGTGGACTCACCCCGACGGTACCCAGTTTACTGATACCTATGACAAGGACTATGATCATGTTTTCCGGAAATCGGTGGCACCGGATGGCAGTACTGTAGAGACGCGGACTGACCCCGACGGTACCCAGAGGACTGTTACCTATGACAAGGACGGAGATGTTGTCTTCATGGGACAGACAGATGGTGATGGTAACAAGATCTCTTATGAATCTACTGAAGTTTTACCTGGGGGAGGATCCAAGAAAACGGAGACTGACCATGCGCGCAATGTGACGCAGACCCTCTACGATGACGAGGGTACCGATATCTATTCAGACACAAAGAACAGCGATGTCGTTGAGACCAGTTCTTCCGAAACCGCACCGGATGGCAGTTATGTGGAGACGCGGACCGATCCCAACAGCGGTGGCCAGTGGATTAATACCTATGACAAGGACGGAAATCATGTCTTCAGTGGAAAGACAGATGGCGATGGCAACATGCTCTCTTCAGAAGTTACTGAAATTTTCCCTGAGGGAGGATCGAAGGTAACGGATACTGACCATCGGACGGGCGTGGTGTCGCAGTTCCTCCACAATGACGAGGGTATCCTGGTATATTCAGAAAAAAAGGACAGCGATGGCGTTGTGATCAATTCTTACGAAAGGGCACCGGATGGCAGTCGTGTGCATACGCGGACTGACCCCGACAGCGGTGTCCAGTATATTAGTACCTTTGACAGTGCCAATACTAATGTCTTTACGGAAAGGAGAGATGGCGATGGTACCAAGCTCTCTTCAGAAACAAAAAACAACTGGGGCAAGGTGATCAGTACTTTCAAAAGGGCACCGGATGGCAGTACTGTGGAGACGCGGATCGACCCCGACAGCGGTACCCAGTGGGCTGTTACCAAGGACAAAGACGGTAATATTATCAAGCGGGAAACGAATGACCCGAATGACTCCTTGGGCGAGGATGAAGATGAACTAAAGTGAACTAAAGGGAGGAAACTAGTTACGAGTTGCAAGTTACAGGTTGCGAGTTAAGGTGCTCCCCGGACAAAAGGCGCCGAGGACAAGGAGGCGCGGAGAAAAGCTGAAGTAAGAAAGACAGATCGCTATTTGTCCATTTTGCCAATACTGGCATTTTTCATAAATAATCACAAGTAGTGTCTCTGGTTTCTCTTATAGCTATTTAGCCATTTTGCCAATGATGGCATTTTGGGCAAACATCAAACGAACCAACTATAAAGAAGCCAGGAATGCAGGAAAAAAGCAACAAAGCAATTGAAGTTGCTAATTAAATAGTCTCTTGGTTTCGTGGTTTCCTTATAATTATTTTTCTTTGTTTATATTATGAATCCTTAAAGTCCCGAATCGTCTATATTTCCTCCATCTCTGGAGGATTCCAGTTCATTTATCCGTGTATATCCGCGTCCTATTACCCTCCTCTGCATTATCTATTAACTTAATCATTATTAAATGTGAATATTTCTGATATAATGAAAAATTCGATAAATTTATATATTACTGTCTTTAACATGAAATAAGGAAGAGGAACTGAGGCTATGGGTTTAAACTGTGGTATTGTTGGTTTGCCTAACGTAGGTAAATCTACAATTTTTAATGCATTAACGTCGTCAAGCGCGGCATCTGAAAATTATCCATTCTGTACCATTGATCCCAATGTAGGGGTCGTTGCGGTTCCGGATGATCGATTAGATCAAATAACTGAATTTATTCCCCCGGAGAAAACAATTCCCGCAATGGTAGAGTTTGTAGATATTGCAGGCCTGGTAAAAGGCGCCAGTAAAGGAGAGGGGTTGGGAAATAAATTTTTAGGACATATAAAGAGCGTAAATGCCATTCTGCACGTTGTACGCTGTTTTGAAAAAGAGGATACTGTGCATGTGGAGGGTACAGTAGACCCAATCAGGGATATTGAGATTATCCATACAGAACTGCTTCTTGCAGATATAGATACGGTAGAAAAGCGCATACAGAAGAACATGAAACTCTCAAAGACCGGAGACAAGAAGTTATTGGAAGAGATTGAAGTTCTTAAAGAGGTGTTGGAAGGGTTGAATAACGGTACTCCGATGCGACTGTTATCTCTTTCAAAAGAGAAACGAATATGCATGGATGATTTACATCTGATTACCGCAAAACCGGTACTATACGTCATAAATGTCTTTGATTTTGAGAAAGACCAGGGTTATATCGATACCATTACGGCTTATGCGCAGAAGGAGAATTCAAAATGTGTTGTCCTCTCCGGAGATGTTGAAGCGGAAATTGCCGGAATGGACCCATCTGAACAGGCGGAGTATTATGAGGATATGGGAATAAAGGAATCCGGGCTCAAGAGATTGATACGTGAGGCGTATACACTGTTGGGACTCGCTACCTATTTTACTGCAGGGCCAAAGGAGGTGCGCGCCTGGACTATAGATAACGGGACAAAGGCGCCACAGGCTGCAGGGGTAATTCACACTGATTTCGAAAGAGGCTTCATTCGTGCTGAGGTATTCGGTTACGATGACCTCGCAATGCACAAGTCGGAACTGAAGGTTAAGGAGAAAGGACTCTTACGTATTGAAGGAAAAGAGTATATTGTAAAAGATGGTGATATTATGCATTTTAGATTTAGTGTGTAACCTGGAAGTTCCAAGTTAAAAGTGCCTAAAATGCCTAAAGTTATAAGAACTTAACAATTTGAGGGATTTAAGGATTTAGGAATTTAGGGATTGGGGAATTTAAGGATTGACTAATGACTGCCCGCCCAGTCGGGCTAGATGACAGCGAAGCATAATGACTGTGCTCGCATATTGACGGCGAAGCCAAATAATGAATGACCAATTAAATTTTAATAAGCTGGGAATCAAAACTTTATGAAACAAGACTCTATTAAACTTAAATTCAGAACACTTTGTCCTCCGCTTTCTCTTGTTAATCGTATTAATGATGGTCTGCCGCGTCTAATTCTAGACCGCCTGCCGGAGAACCTTGATTTTACAGAAGTAGGTTGGTGTAAGGTTCTGGATAGCCAGGGTACATTTCTCAGTTGGGGGGTTATCGATCCTGCCAATAATGCCATGCATCTAATCTCAAGTAGCGAAGAAGATCCTGGTATTGATTTTACCGCACGGCTGGAGAACGCCTTGAGCAAGCGCTCTGCAGAGAAAATCTCAAAGGGGGAGGTAGTTCGCCTTGTTAATGGCCCTGGCGACAACCTTTCAGGATTCGTTCTGGACTCTTATGGTAGCACGCTGATACTCACGCTGGAGAGCTGGGCGTTGTCTGAACTGGTTGATTATAATATCCATAAAGTGATGGCGACCTTAAAGCCGGAGCATATTATCATGAAAGTCCGTGAGAAGGGACGTAAGCCCAAGGGCAAACTTCCGGAAAGAGCTCTTCTCGGGATGCCGACAAAGGAAAAAATCCAGGTTCAGGAGAACGGTGTAAAATATCTTGTGCAGCCAATGGGTAGCCTGGACACCGGGCTCTTTTTTGATTTAAGAGGGGCAAGGAGAGAGTTTGCTCAGAATGCAAGTGGCAAGAGTGTATTGAACCTCTTTTCATATACCGGAGCCTTCAGCCTCACCGCTGCCATAGCAGGGGCGAGTCGGGTAGTTTCGGTAGATACATCTCCGGAATGTCATAAATGGGCCAGGGAAAATTTTGCACTCAACAACATTGACCACGAAGATGAGAAATTTCGTTTTGTGAAGGACAATGTATTTAACTACATTGAGAAACTGGTGAAGCGTTCTGAATCTTATGAGCGCATTATTCTTGACCCACCCGTACGTTCCATAGCCGGTACAGGACGCTTTTTTCTTAAAAGTGATCTCTATAAACTTGTGGCCTCGTGTCTGAAGATTTTGACACCAAAGGGGCGTCTCCTCGTTACTGACAACACTATGCAGGGTACCGCGGCAAAGCTCACTCATAAGATCAGTAAAGGGTCTGAAACGGCGGGCATTCCATGCTCAATTAAAAAAACATTTGAACCAGAGCCGGATTTTCCTGTACACCCTTTCTGGCCAAAGGGCCAGGGAGTGATTGCTATGGAAGTTGAGAGAACTTGATACAGGAATGCATATCTCTTTGCCTGTTCAAGCGAATGCGTTGATTAGTGATACTGCTCTTGCAAGGGCAGGTTGTTGCTGCTGTTGATCTGCAGCAGGAGCTTCTTCTACTCCTTGGTCCGTATCAAGTCTTTCATTGATGTTTGTTCCGGAATCAGCATTCATGTAAAGCTCTAATGCCCTGTCGCTGATCTGTACTGTATCAACATATCTGTTCTGTATAGGTGACGTGGTGACCTGTTTAGCAATATCCTGTTCTGTGTGTCTGTCAATAGTAATGGCTGCAAATGACTCCCTAACTGCTGCTGTCCACTGTCCCATTCCTGATACGTTCATTACGACTCCTTTATAAATACCTGAAAAGTTTGTTACATCTTTACTGACCCAAGATTCATATTACTGTTATTAGAATCATTATGCTGTGAGTAGATCGCAACTACTGTACCATTGACAAATTAATTGTTTTGGTACATTTCAGGAAGCCAATGGAAATCCGCGTCTAAATGGCAATTACTCAATCTCTGGCCCTGATATCAGGGTGGATCGCATTGGGACAGACTCTCAAATTTAAATATTAATATTTTATTTCTTAAACTAAAGTGTCTAATAAGAAAACAGCGAAAGAGTGATTTATGGACAGATGTCAGCGTATGGACGTCGAAAGGGCGGGGGTTGGTCACTGGTCATTGGTCAATAGTCATTAAATATCTGTCTGCTATTCTGTGATTATGCGTAAGTTCTTATTTATCAGTATGTTATCCAGATCAATAAACTGGCTGGTAAATTCAGCCATCTCTCCATAAAAGGCAATTTGTGTCTCTTTCCTTACCTTGTCACAAAAAACAGGTACCCATTGGCTGAGGTGTTCGTCGATGAATTTTTTCTCTAATTCCAGGCAAAGAATCGTTGTCTCTTTGTCTCCGCATGACCATGCCTCTTTTTCGTGGTATGTAATCCTCTGCATAAATTCTAACTCAACTCCTATATGGTCGGGTAGTCCTGTCCAGCTACCGGAGTACTCCAGGCCTGATGATTCAATGAAATTTTTGACCTCTGCAGTCGTTTCACTCCATAGAGCATTTTCATTATCTCTATATACCGACTCGTAAGGTGAAATATGTCTGCCCGGCCCGACAAACAGACGGGTATATTCCAATACTAAACCGTTAAGAAATTTATCACTCACATCATTCTGTTCTTCAAAATGCAAGTTTGCTCCATTTAGAACATCTGAAATGTTCGACTCCTTTAGTAAATTAATAAATTCCCTGCTTGGTTCCTGCAGATAGACAATGGATAGAAATCCATAGATATTGGTTCTCTGTTCAGCAGTTATGTCCATTTCTATATTCATTGTGACTTGTGATATATGTTTATACCTTTGTAACTGTAACTATTTCATCATTCATGAGCCATTGGCCGCTTATTCGGTCAGGCCTGTTGCGGATCAACCAGTTGGGGTTTGTACCGTGTTCTGACCACCACTTTGTTTCTAAATCGCTATCATTATAATCACCGAAAGGAGATTCCTTGCCTGAGGCAAAACGTCCATACTGCCAGTGGCCGAGATGAAAAGAGATGGCGATTAGATCAGGGATGACACCTTCAGTAACTTCCGCTTTCATTATGATTTCGCCGACAGCTGATTTGATCCTGATTCTGTCACCACTCTCTATTCCTCTTTTCTCTGCGGTTACTGGATTTATCAATGCCGAGTTATCATGATTGATTTCAGACAACCACTTACAATTAGCCGTTCGTGAGTGGGTGTGCACGTTTACCTTATAAGATGAAAGGATCAATTCATCCTTTTTCCTGCTCTCAAAGTCCGGCACCGCAAACCATGTAGGCATAGGATTAAAACCTTTTTTCTTCATTAGCTCAGAATAGATCTCAAACTTACCCGATTTGTTTACCTTATCAGGCTTAAACCCGGCATAAACCTTATTGCCTATCTTCTGCCCTATATATCCCTTGTATGCACTCTTTGTATCTGTATATCCTTTTGTTACAGCCTCATCTCTGTTCTTTGCCTTTGATTTTTTCCAGTTCCAGTAAACTCCTGTCTTGCTGTCAAAGAGAACGTCATCGCCGGAATAATCATCTGATTTTAAAACCCTGGCGTAGGAGAGGTAGTGAGGCTTTTCATCAGGGTTATGCCAGACGCCATGTTTTTTCAGGTATTCATAATCTACATGGATTTTTTTACACGACTGTTGAATAAAATCTTCAGTAGAATTAAATGGAAGCTTGTGGCCCAGCATTTCAGCCAGATCAATAGCAACATCCTGGAACTGTCGTGCTTCTCCAAGAGGTTTTATTGCCGGTTGACGAAGATAGAATTCAGGAATCATATCGTAGCTGACCATATCGTCCCAGGACCACCTTTCAAGGTAAGTTACGTCAGGAAGTATCAGGTCTGCCAGTGACTCTGTTTCACCATAAAAAGGAGATATAGTAACAAGGAACGGAACCAGAGTTTCATCCTTCAGTATCTGAATATTCTCTGCACACTCTCCATTAACATAAACCGGTTGGTAGCAGTAGACCATATAAATATCCGGCCTCCCAAAGCGTCCGTCCCTGATCATTTTTAAGACCTGGTGGCTCACGTGGTGATTTGGGAAGGCAGAATCACCGGGAAAGCCGTCAATAATGTTTAATTTCTCTGGTTTCTTATCAGGTTTGACTTTAGGGTATTTCCATTTTGCTCCGACACCGTGACAGGTTCCGCCCTTAACGTCAATATATCCGCATATGGCATCAAGCATCTTAAACGCCCGCTCTGATTCTACTCCGTTATAGTGAGCTACCGGCCCTCTGTAGGAGATGCACGTACTGGGACTTGCTTCAGCGTATTCGATTGCAAGTGACTTGATCGTGACCGCAGGGACACCACTTAACTGCTCAGCCCATTCAGGTGTGTACTGTTTAAGATGATCTTTTAAACTATCGACAGTAACCGTGGTCCAGTTTTCAATAAAATCACGGTTATATAAACCATTGCTCATAATTACATTACACATAGCCAGTGCAACAGCCAGGTCAGTTCCGGGTTTTATGGGAATCCATTCGGTTGATTTGGCAGCGGTGTTGGAAAGTCTTACGTCAAAGGTGTAGAGTTTTACACCGCGCTCGGTCATTGCTTTAATCGCTCTCTGTGCAAGTTGAATATGTGAGGTGTGTGTTTCAAAAAAGTTACTGCCAAAATTAAGGATCATATTTGTGTGTTCTACGTCATTTACATCATAATGCTTACCCCAGATAAGTTCCTGGGCTACCCATTTGCCGCCTTCACAGATAGTTGTGTGATTCCCTATAGTCTTTGTGCCAAATGCGGCAAGAAAGTTGTTTTTGATTATTTTGCTGTCAGAGCCCTTCATCCTGCCGTAATGAAACATGAATTTTTCCGGATGGCCTTCGTCCTGCAGGTTCTTAAGCCCTTTGACATTGTGCCCGGCAATATCTCCACCGTTTACTACAAGTTCCAGCGCCTCGTCCCAGGAGATTCTCTTCCACTTTCCCTCGCCTCTTCTACCCATTCTCAACATTGGATGGAGGACCCTGTCAGGATCATATACCTGATTAATGCCCGCCTGTCCCTTTGCGCATATTTTGCCGCGGTTACGTATTGATTCGGGGTTCCCTTCAATCTTCACCAGCCTGCCGTTTTCTGTATAGTTGAGTGTTGTGCATCTGGACACACATTGCCAGCAGGCGGAAGAGACTGCCTGGCGTTCTTTACCTGTTTCCGGAGAGAAATCCCTGCCTCCTGCCTCCAGCTTTAATGTACCGGTCAGTGCATGGACCCTGGAAAACTCACCCATACCGGCAAGTGCGGTTCCACATGACGCGGCCAGTTTGATAAAGTTTCTCTTAGTTAATTTAAGCATAATTGTTCATTTGTTATCAGTCATTTGTAACCCGCAACCTGCAACTCGCAACTCGTAACTCGTTAACCCATCAATTCACTACTCTCTGTATTGTTCATTCGTTCAATCTCTCTATCCGCTATATCTTCATCCAGTTCAATATAGAACACACTCGGTTCAGTGCCGAGTCCGGGTTTTAATACCTGCACTTTATTAGAAGCTACCAGTCTGTTTACATCACTGTCCGAATCATTAAGGTCGCCGAATGTTCGAGCATTTGACGGACATGTATTTACACAGGATGGTACTACTCCATTGTCTACTCTGTGAATGCAGAGATCACATTTGTTTACTATATTCTTTACAGGGTGTGAGAACCTGGCGCCATATGGACATGCCGGAAGGCACAGATTGCAGCCAATGCACTTATCTTCGTGGATGTCCACAAGGCCCTTTTCTTCATCTATGTGTGAGGCTTGAGTCGGGCATACAGTGACACAGGACGGATTTGCACAGTTATTACATAAACGAGGGAGGAAAGATCTTTTAACATCCGGATATGTACCTTTTTCTGTTGTCTCTACCCGGGATCTCTGCACCCCTAGAGGAACATTAAACTCTGATTTGCAGGCAATTGCACATGAGTGGCAGCCGTAACATTTTCTCAGATCAATTACCATCGCCAGCCTTTTACCCGTAATTGATTTATCTGTGGTGTGAGGTCTGGATGCACACGCAGACAGGGAACCTGCCACTATGGCTGCAGAGGCTGCAACGACCCCGCTTTTTTTGAGGAAATCCCTTCTGTGAAGTCTTTCTTTTTCAGGGTTATCGGACAATATTTCACCTCGCAATCCTGGATACTATTTGAACTTCAGATTAAGAGAAAGCAAAATAAAAGCCTTATACCTCCAATATATACAAATTCTAATATTTAAACCAATAATAAATAATCTGTTTTTTTACTCGCTTTCACAAAACAATTCCTTATTATCATAGTGATCCAAAGCCTGAAATCATTATATAGAGGGTTTCGTGTGTTAATAGGAAGAGATAAAGAAGTAAGGAAGATTGTTGATGCTGTTTCACAGAGGAAGAATCTGTTTCTTTCTGGTCCGGAGAGTGTGGGTAAAACCTCTATCGTGAAGCATGTTCTTGAAGGTATAGGTGGTAAGGGGGTTATTTATTCCGATAACTGCTCAACTATTAAGACCTCACTTGCCGGCTTCTTAAAAGATGATTATGATTCCAAATTTCTCTCCAGCCAGAATATTACTTCATTAAGAAAGTTATTCTATAAGAGAGTAGATAAAGAGAAACCGTACCTTATCTTTGATCACATGGGAAGCGTAGGGCCGAAGTTTTTTTCATATTTAGAAAATCTGCTTGATGAACATCCGGCACTCTTTGTTGCGCGGAGTTCTGCCCCAGGAGAGATAGGTGATCTGTCTCTGCTTCTGTTCTCCTTTGATAAGCTGGAGATCCACAATCTGGATAGAAAGTATGCATTTGAGTTGATAACTCATCTCATAGAGAGTTTCGGTCTTGTGATAGATAAGGAGGACTATTTCAGAAAAGAGGTCTTCAGATTATCGAACGGTAACCCGTCGGCAATCAGGGAGATCTGTCACTACGCAGGGAAAGATGAGTATAAAGTTGGAAATGAGATAAGGTTCAGGCTTTTAAATCTGGACAGAAAGATAGATGCTCTAAAGTTATAAGAGCTGCGAGTTACGTGTTACAGGTTACGAGTTGCGAATGATCTGAGGATTAGAAGTTAGTGACAAGATGCATGAATCTTTTTGTGCCTTCCTGCCCGACGTGTTGTTTGTTGGGGGCAAGAGAAAATAGGAAGTTTCTCCTTCAGATTATTGTGTTATAATAACAGGAGAGATGCCATTTTACCTTGATAATTTTGCGGTATTTCTGAGGAAATGAGGGGACAATATGCAGAGCACGAAAAAATATTCTGACAGAAGAGTAAATGAGCGCAGGCGCGATGCAAGAAGAAGTGATGCAAGAAGGCAGGGCGTAAGAAGGGATAATATAAGATTAAATAGTTCTTTCAAAGCCTCGGTACTTGATCATAATGGCAAGACAGTAAACGTTAGTGCGAGCGGTGTTTATTTCGAAGTGGTAACAGATGATATCGAGTCATTTTCTCCGGGAACAACTGTCCCACTGCAAATAAATGCTGTTACTCGCACACACGACGGACAAGACGGAACGTTTATACTTAGCGGAAGAGGAAAAGTTATCAGGAGTAGCGTAATTAAAAAGCAGGATCATGCTTACAGCCTGGGAGTTGCTGTGGAATTCACGGAAAAACTTGATACTAGGGTAGACTACGATTAATTGTCTGGAGTATAGCTAGTTTACTCTGAAATACATTTCACTTGTAATATCCGTGTGTTCTCTGCGAGCTCTTTGTCCTCGGCGCCTTTTGTCTCCGCCTAACAAGCTGGCGGACAGGCGGGGAGCG
>CAYTLC010000040.1:0-17217 GCA_964438395.1 uncultured Candidatus Scalindua sp. | reverse complement strand
GGTATGGGAAGTACCAGAAGGGTACTCCTGGGAGACACACTATTAGATTCATATTCATCGGCTGAAATAAAGTCTGTTTTTGCTCACGAGTTGGGTCACCATGTTTATCACCATATCTGGAAGATGTTAGCTATTGGCACCATCTCTGGGTGTTTAGGGTTTGCATTCTGCCATTTAGTACTGTCAAATGCTATAGTCGTTCTGGGATATCAGAATATATACGACATTGCTGCGTTTCCTGCTGTATGCATAGCACTGGGTGTTTCAGGTTTTATGCTGCTACCAATTCAGAATGCCATCAGTCGAAGATTTGAAAGGGCATGTGACAAGTATGCTATCGAAAAGACCGATGATCCCGAGGCATTTATCTCCACAATGGAAAAACTGGCAGAGCAGAATCTTTCAGATCTAACTCCAAATCGTCTGATAGAGTTTCTATTCTACAGCCATCCGGCAATATCCAAAAGGGTAGAGATGGCGAAAAAACATGTTAAGTAGTGACCTCAATTTCTAATCACTTCATCATTCTATAACAACATCAATCAAGATTCACTACGTTAACATGCCTGTACACTAATTGATATAGAGCTGCCGTCACATCCTTGCAAATCTTCTGATTGAACGTGGAAATAAATTCCCATCTCAAGATCAATCAGACTAAAATCACTTCACAATGCTGTCTAAATTGCAAACATACTGTACAGAAAAAACACAAATCTATTATACCTCTAACGCGACAATCCCCCTGTTAAGTATTGTAAACATTCAAGTTGCATCTCTTTTTAAACTCAATGATTAAGAATGAAATACTAAGTAAATACTATATAGAGAATTCAAATCAGAATTAATTAATCATTTGGAAACAACCATTATTAATTAAAAAATATTAATTGGCAGTCAATTTGCAAAACTGAGAATCATTAAAATTATAAATATTTACTAAAGTAAATCACTAAAAGACCGATAAGGCTGATAGCAATGTAGCATTATGCCTATATATTCATCAGTCCTAAGCATTAGCATTTTGTGTTATATGCAAATCATCACTTAACACGATAAACGATTGTAATGCCGTCGGTAAAACTAGAAACAGGATCATTCTTCATGTTTTAAATAATACGTTTCAAATCAGTAAGAGTAAAACCATGTAATACATCACGTCACAAGTTTGCATTATATTTATAGTACAAATGATAATTTAGTAGAAGAGGAGGAATAAAATGGAAGCAATTGCAGATAGAGCAGAAAAATCAACTTTAGAAGGTAAATTTCTGACTTTTGTCCTTGGCAATGAAGAGTATGGGATCGAGATACTCAAGGTAAGAGAGATTATCGGACTCATGGATATTACATCCGTGCCACAGACACCGGATTATATGAAAGGTGTGATTAATCTGAGAGGCAAAGTTATTCCCGTAATAGACCTGAGGATGAAGTTCTCAATGCCGGAAGAGGCACATACACAAGAAACGTGTGTAATTGTAGTAGAAGTTAACAGCACATCAATTGGAATAATAGTTGATAGTGTATCAGAGGTATCAGATATCGGCAGCGGAGAGATAGAAAACGCACCAAAGTTCGGACAGGACATAGATACCAGCTTTATCATGGGACTTGGCAAGGTTAAAGAGAAAATAATTATCATGTTAGATATAGATGAAGTACTTTCATCAGATGAATTAGAGATGGCAGAAGAATTAGCTAAATAATAATTTATTTTAATTTTTTCTAAGGGAGAGATGGAATGACAATTGGTAAGAAATTTATTGTAGTATTTTCAATATTTTTTGTTGCCGTAATAACGGGATCGTTCTTCGTTTTCAATACTATACGAGAACAGCAGAACGAGAAAGATGTTGTTAATCTTGCAGGTCGGCAGCGCATGTTAACACAGAAATACTTTAAGGAATATATTAATGAAACTATTCCTATGCAGGTTCGCTACGCTACACTGAAAACAGCAAAAGTTGCAACAATTCAGATTGTAGAGGATCGTAAGCAGTTCACAAAAAATGTTGTGATAAAGCTTAAGAAAGATGGCATTGTTGATGTACATCCAAACAGAGAGTATGCCAGTATCGATGGAGGTATTCCTCTTCCGGCTACCTTTGTACAAGAAGTATCAAATAAAATTAATGCAAAGGGAGTATACAGCTATGATCTGCTTAGTAAGTGGAACATAAATAAAGAGAAAGGATTAAAAACAGATTTTGAGAAAGAGGCATTCGATTATCTGTTCAATAAGGAAGGCAAAGAATTTTCACGTTTCATGGTGCATAACGGTATCTATTCACTACGTTATGCAACAGCAGATACAGCCGCTGCAGCCGGCTGTGTAAACTGCCACAACAATCATGCAGAGAGCCCAAAGCACGATTTTAAGCTGGGTGATGTGATGGGTGTTCTAGTAGTAAATATACCAATCGGTACAGCAAGCGCAGAAACAGTGGCTTTCTTTGCAAAAACAAATGATGGCGATTTTGGTAAAGATACATTCGGTAAGACAAAAGAGGTATTCGACACTACACTTGCAGCACTTATAAACGGAGGACAGGCACCAACTGATCTGGGAATGAAAAACTTTACTACAATTCCTCCTACTACTGACGCTGCAACATTAGCCAAGTTGAAGAATGTTAAAACAGTATGGAAGACAACGCAGGAGAATTTGAAAAAACTTATACAAGTTGAACCCAACTCCGCAGAATATATAGTTGCTTATAATGCTGCATACAGGAGTAACAATGAGACAATGAAAGCGATGAATGAAGTTGTCGTCATGTATCAGGCAATAGCAGATCATCAGATGTCAATGTTATTTTATATACAGTGTGGTTCTGCAGGGCTGGTTTGTCTGGTAATTGGACTTGGTTGGATTTTCTTTGCACGTCCGTTGATAAACTTCCTGAGAGAGCTGGTCGCAAAATTGACAGACGGTTCAGAGCAGGTATCAAACGCTTCAGCACAGATATCTGCTTCAAGTCAGACACTGGCAGAGGGCTCATCAGAGCAGGCATCTTCACTGGAAGAGACATCTTCAACGATGGAAGAGATGTCAACTATGACGAAGCAGAACTCTGATAATGCTCAGGAAGCAGCTACTCTGGCTAAACAGTGCAGCGATTCCGCAAACAAGGGAAATGTTGCCGTTGGTGAAATGTGTGATTCAATAGACAGAATGAATTCTGCCAGCATGGAGATTGTTGATTCAATGAGTGACTCTATGAAAGAGATCAACACAAGCAGCAATCAGATTGCAGAGATTACGAAGGTAATTGACGGCATAGCTTTTCAGACTAATCTTCTGGCGCTTAACGCTGCCGTGGAAGCTGCGAGAGCGGGTGATCATGGTAAGGGTTTTGCCGTAGTTGCTGAAGAAGTGCGTAACCTGGCCCAGAGAAGTGCAACAGCGGCTAAGGATACGGCGGCACTGATTAAAGATTGTGTCGACAAGGCAAACAGTGGAACTGCGCTTACTAATAAGTGTAAAGAAAATCTACAGGGCATAGTTGAAGATGTAAAGAGTTCTACTGATAATACTAACACTGCGCTACAGGAAATTGTAGGTAATGTCGAAAAAGTAACAGTACTGACAAATGAGATCTCAACTGCATCTGTTGAACAATCAGAAGGTGTCACTAATGTAAATAGTTCGATACAGCAGATGGACCATGTCACTCAGCAGAATGCAGCAACAGCTGAGGAAGTAGCATCTACAAGCGAAGAGATGTCCGCACAGGCACAAACTCTTCAGGAATTGGTTGATAGCTTAGCAGCACAAGTCAAAACCGACGAAGATCATTCAAATAATAGAGGAAGAGGTAATTCTGCCGAGCAAAAAGAGGTTGAGCCTGGTGAAGCAAACCATAGTTCATCTTCTCAGCCTTCAAATGGCGACAATGAAAATACACAAAAGGTTGCTATGGAGTCTGTTATCCCAATGGGGGAAAACAGGATCACTGAGCATAAAGCAGATTTCAGTGATTTCTAAAATCAATACTCAGATCACAATTTCACGGCGCGTAACCGTGACATTTGTCAACGTCCCTCACCCTGTAAAAGGGTGAGGGACACTTTCATACATAGAAGAAGAAATAACAAGTTAAAAGAAAGAGGTATCAAATGGAAGCAGTTGTAGAGAAAAAAGAGATAACAGATCTGGACGGAAAATTTCTGACATTTGTCCTGGGTGATGAGATCTATGGTATCGAGATACTCAAAGCAAGAGAGATCATCGGTCTTATGGATATTACAACTGTGCCACAGACTCCGGATTATATGAAAGGCGTGATTAATCTGAGGGGTAAGGTTATACCTGTAATCGATCTGAGAATGAAGTTTTTGATGCAGGAAGAGGAACATACTCAGGAGACATGTGTAATAGTTGTGGAAGTTAATGGCACATCGATAGGGGTCATTGTAGATAGCGTGTCAGAGGTGGCAGATATAACCGGTGCAGAGATAGAAGATGCGCCAAACTTTGGTCAGGGTATAGACACAAGCTTTATCATGGGTCTCGGCAAGGTAAAAGATAAAATAATAATTCTGCTTGATATAGAGTCTGTACTATCAACAGAAGAATTAATAATGGCTGAAGAATTAGCAAGAGAATAGATTTCACGTTTGATATCAACTGCCTTGTCTGGCAATAATATTCCCATGTATTTGTTTAGTACTTTTGTACAAGTGTATTTATTTTAATTTATAGACGGAAAACGACTAAGAAGGAGAGAGCAGAATATGAAATTTGGAATGGGAGCGAAGGTTATTACGTTATTTTTAATAGCCGGATTAGTACCACTTGCTGTAATGGGTGTCATCAGTAACAATTCATCCAGTAACGCATTGAAACAACAGGCATTTAATCAATTGGTTTCCGTAAGGGAAACGAAGAAGAAGCAGATAGAGGACTATTTCTCTACTATAAGAAAGCAGGTACGAACATTTTCTGAGAACGGAATGGTAGTAGACGCGATGAAGGAATTCAAGACTGCTTTCAAAGACGTCAGAAAACAGAATGATATAACAGACTCGGAGCTGGAAGAATACCGTACAGCTTTAAAGACATACTATACAAACGATTTCACCAATGAATACAGGCAACAGAATAATGGACAGGGACCGGATGCAGCCGGTTACTTCAATCAGCTTGATGATGATTCCCTGGCGTTGCAGTATTACTATATCAAAGCAAATCATAACCAACTAGGCGAGAAGCATAATCTGGATGCTGCTGATGAGGCCTCTTCTTACAGCAAGCTACATGCTAAATACCATCCGGCTATCAGGGATTTCCTGGAACAGTTCGGATACTACGACATATTTCTTGTAGATCCTGAGAGTGGTGACATCGTCTATTCGGTTTTCAAAGAACTTGATTACACAACATCTTTAAAAGACGGTCCTTATGCAAGTAGCAATTTTGCAAAAGTTTTCCGTGATGCAAATAACAGTAGCGATCCGAATTACGTAAAGATGGTGGATTTTGAACCTTATACACCATCATATGAGGGTGCGGCGAGTTTTATTGCGTCACCTATATTTGACGGTTCTGAAAAAGTTGGTGTTCTGCTATTCCAGATGCCAATTGATAAGATTAACGCGGTAATGACATCCGATAGCGACTGGAATAATGTTGGGCTGGGAGCTAGTGGAGAGACTTACCTCATAGGCAAAGATCTTGCCATGAGAAGTCAGTCTAGATTTCTTATAGAAGATAAAGAGGGCTATAACTCATTGATGAAGGGTCTGGGTACAGACCAGGACGTACTGGACAAGATTAATGCAAAAGAGAGTACAATACTTCTGCAGAAGGTTGAGACGAAGGGAACACTGGCAGCTGTTGCAGGCAATACCAATGTAGAGATTTTTCATGATTATCGTGACATTTCTGTTCTCAGCGCCTACACACCGGTGAATATTGAAGATGTAGACTGGGTAATTATGTCAGAGATAGATGAAGAAGAGGCGCTCATGGCGGTTACCGCATTAAGGGCAAATATGTGGAAACTGGCAGGTGGTATGCTTGTGCTTATTGTAGGAATAGGTTATTTAGTTACCCGGATTACGGGTAGAGTTACTACAGTGATCAGGGAAATAGTAGAAAGGCTGACAGATTCTTCAACGGAGATAACGGCTGCATCCGGACAGGTATCATCATCAAGCCAGCGTCTTGCGGAGGGCTCTTCAGAACAGGCATCTTCTCTTGAAGAGACATCTTCTACTATGGAAGAGATGTCAACAATGACAAAGCAAAATTCTGACAATGCTCAGGAAGCAGCAGGTCTGGCACAGAAATGCAGCGAATCTGCAGAGAAGGGCAATGCCGCAGTTACAGAAATGTGCCATTCAATAGATAAGATGAATTCCACCAGTATGGAGATTGTAGATTCAATGAGTAGTTCAATGGATGAAATTAATAAAAGTAGCAATGAGATTGCGGAAATTACGAAAGTAATAGATAGCATCGCATTTCAGACAAATCTTCTGGCTCTCAATGCTGCTGTCGAGGCTGCGCGCGCCGGTGAGCATGGTAAGGGATTCGCCGTGGTTGCCGAAGAGGTGCGTAATCTTGCCCAGAGAAGTGCAAGTGCTGCGAAGGATACTGCAGTACTGATTACAAGTTGCGTAGATAAGACAGGTAAAGGGACAGAGCTTACAACCAGGAGCAAAGAAGCCCTGCAGAATATAGTCGAAGATGTGAAGAAGTCTACAGACTATACTAACACTTCATTAGAGGAAATTGTTGGTAATGTAGAGAAAGTGACAACATTGACGAAGGAAATATCAACTGCATCTGTTGAGCAATCCGAAGGAGTCACTTCGGTAAATGATTCGATACAGCAGATGGACCAGGTTACACAGCAAAATGCAGCAACTGCTGAGGAAGTTTCATCTACAAGTGAAGAGATGACCGCGCAGGCACAGACTCTCCTGGAGTTGGTCATTGACCTGGAATCACAAGTTGGTGGTACTCGTAATGACAAATTGCAGGATGGAAAAGCAAACTCAGCCGGATGTGAAGAGATTAAACTTGGTGCGAAAAAAGCCATTTCTTCCACTCGTCAGTCTGCAAATAGCCGTAATAATGGCGACCATGAAAATGCACAAAAGGTCGGTGCGGAGTCTGTTATCCCAATGGGGGAAAACAGGATTACTGAACATAAAGCAGATTTCAGTGATTTCTAGAATCAGTACTTAGATCACAATTTCACGGCGCGTAACCGTGACTTTTGTCAACGTCCCTCACCCTTTTACAGGGTGAGGGACAACTATCAAGCCATATCACTTCAAGTGTAGTCACAAATTAATCACATTCATTATTGTTGAAATTACAGACACGCTGTACAACAAAGAGACAAATCCAGTGATTAATCATAAATACCCTCAATATTAACTCTTCAATTACTAATGATGATACATCATTATATAATTTGCAGATTATTAATAACTTGCCAAGTACAAGGGAGTTACAGCCAATCAGAAGAAGTTCAGTTTATGTCTGAATATTAAAAGATCAAAAAAACTCTAAAAATGGCAATAAACTTGCTCTATCTTCAAGAGGTGCAAAATAAAAAGTTACTGAGGCGAGTTGTGAAGAAGCCGATAACGCCTGAAATTCCAATTACAATATAAAGGAGAAAATAATGGACGCAGTTGCAGAAAGAAAGGAAGCAACAGATATAGAAGGAAAATTCCTGACTTTTGTTCTGGGAGAAGAGATCTATGGCATTGAAATCCTCAAAGCAAGAGAGATCATCGGTCTTATGGATATTACAACAGTGCCACAGACACCGGACTATATGAAAGGTGTTATTAATCTGAGGGGCAAGGTCATACCTGTAATAGATCTTAGAATGAAGTTTTCGATGCAGGAAGAGGAGCATACTCAGGAAACATGTGTGATAGTTGTAGAAGTCCATAACACATCTATTGGACTCATAGTTGATAGTGTATCAGAGGTGTCAGACATTCGAGATGGAGAAATAGAAAACGCACCAAGGTTTGGGCAGGGTATAGATACAAGCTTTATCATGGGCATTGGTAAGGTTAAGGAAAAAATAATAATCCTGCTTGATATAGATACGGTACTATCATCAGAAGAGTTAGAAATAGTAGGAGAATTAACAGAAGAATAGATTACATCCTTTATATGGACTCCATTCTCTGGCAATTAGATGCTTATGCATTTATTCAGAACAATTTTTACAAAAGTGCTTTAGACATTAAAGAGCGGGCAGAAGACAATAATCTAATAGCAATATTTCAGAAAATGGAAATATACTGGTAATCTGAAAAAAGGAGAAATATTAATGGCATCACAGGAGATATTACTAGAAAGTGGCACTAATGAGTTAGAGCTTCTAACATTTGTACTTGGCAATCAATCTTTTGGCTTGAACGTTCTTAAGGTCCAGTCAATTCAACAATATGACTCATCAACGTTAACTAAAATACCCATGGCACATCACGCCTTATTAGGCATGATACTGTATCGAGAAAAAACCATACCTTTAATTGACCTCTCTGCAGCATTAGAACTGGAAGACAAGCATGAAGCTAATGAGAATCAGATAGTAATAGTAACTGAGTTTAATAACGTTATTAATGGTTTTCTGGCAGATGATGTGAATAGAATTTACAGATTGAATTGGGAAAATTTTGTTCCTCTGGACAAGGCAATAGGCAGCTCAGGAAAGAGTATCACAGGATCGATTCGAGTTGGTGAAGATGATATTATGGTAGTTGATTTAGAGTATATCCTTTCTGTAATCTCTCCAAGCCTTGCTATTGGTGATATAAAAGAAGAGACAGCAAATTTGTCTAGTCAATCAGCACGGGAAGAAGTTAATGTTTTCTTTGCAGAGGATTCAAAAACAATTCGCAGTAATGTTATCCGAATATTAAATAAAGCCGGTTATAAAAATGTAAGGAGCTTTGAGAATGGACAAGAAGCCCTTAATGTATTAGAAAAAATACGAGATCAGGTAGACACAAATGAATCAGATGCTTCACCGCTTCCAAACGTGCTGATTAGTGATATAGAAATGCCTCAAATGGATGGATTATCTCTATGTAGGAAAATAAAGTCTGACAGTAAGCTTGATCAAATAACCGTAATAATGTTCTCCAGCCTTATTAATAAACAAATGCTATTTAGATGTAATAGTGTTGGTGCAGACGATTCAATTACCAAGCCAGAAATGGATAAACTGGTTGCCATGCTTGATAAATATTGTCTGAAAGGCAGCAATGCTCAAACCGAAGAGAATGTTCTACAACCGTGTTAATCAGCTAATTTATAAATCACATCTGTTTGAAAGTCAACGGCATAATCGCAACATTATCTATGTAGTATAGTGGTGGCGATTGTGCCGTTTTTTATAATTGTAACGAAGAGAAAACAATTATGTCATACATAGACTGGAACGAGAATATAGCCCTGAATATCAGCGAAATTGACAACCAGCATAAACGGCTTGTGGAAATTATTAATACTCTTTTTGATGCAATGAAAGAAGCCAGGGGACTTGAAATTATAGATGATATTTTAAACAAACTTTCAGATTATGTTGATTATCATTTCTCTACCGAAGAGAAATATTTTAATCAGTTTGAGTATATCGAGTTTGAACATCATAAACATGAGCATAAACACTTCTTCGAACAAATCTCGACCATTAAGACGGCATATGATGAAGGTAAGATAAAACGAGACGGTAGAAAGAGCCCAATTACCGTTGAAGTATGGAACTTGCTGAAAGAGTGGCTGATAAATCATATCCAGGACTCAGACAAAAAATATGTAACACTATTTAAAGAGAAAGGATTGATTTAGCTATTGAAGTCAAAAGTTTTATTAGTTGATTTATTATTAAAGCTAATTGATTAATAAATGATCAGTTTGTGGTCAAAAAGTTCCGGTTAATTTATTAACTAAATAAAATAACTACAGCTATATGAAAATACATTAGAATTATTTTAGAGATAAAATTACAGTATTTATAGTTATAAATTTCTATGTTGAAAAAGAGCTGTTGACAAGCACATTGGTAAGCTACTATTTATCAGTTAGTTATCATCCCGGTATTTATTTGAGAGTATTTGGTTATAGATTATTACTTTTGTCCTGCTGAACCAGGCAAGAAGTATCTATCCTTAAAAAACAATTACTGGCAACTGATTTGCTAAATTTCAACTATAGATCTGCATGAATATTAAAAATTTATAAAAATACTAAACTTTTATAGATAAGTTCCGATATTAAAATAAAGGTATTTCACATGCAAAACAATTGACTTTGGTCAATTGAATATAATTAAAAACTAAAGATGGCCTGCATATAAGTGTAGGCCGCCTTAGCGGGCAGAGCTAAAGTTCTCTGTAAGTTGAAGGCGCAATCGAAAACGTTCTCTTAATTGAGACGTATTTCGATTGCGCCTTTTTTTTTGGTTTTTTTTAATCTATGAAGTTGTAAATAAATCATGTGAAGTTAAATAGATAACATGAGTAACGGCAGAATACTGGTGATGGATGACGTCGAGGAGATAAGAGATATTCTCACAAAAATGTTGAATAGAATCCATTTTGAAGTAGAGGTTGCCGAAGATGGCTACGAGGCACTTGAGCAATTCCAACGCGCAATGTGGAGCAGCAAACCTTTTGATGTCGTGATAATAGATTTAGTAGTAGCTAATGGTATGGGAGGGGAGGAAACAATCAGAAGGCTGCTTGAGATCGATCCCGGAGTAATAATAATTTTGTCAAGCGGTAGTATCAGTAATCATGTCATGATGAACTTTGAGGAGTACGGTATAAGTGCTATTCTTCGCAAGCCGTTTAAATTCGTTGATCTGAAAAAAATATTAGAACAAGTAGAGACGGAATGAAACTAATGAATAGTTAATTAAATTGAGATAAATAAATTTATTCTATCTTATTTATTATTTTATGAATTTAGTATGGGGGTAAAGAAAATGTTTAAGAATATGACGATAGGAGTAAAAATGTCATTAGGGTTCGGCTTAATTACGCTGGTACTTACTGCCGCAGTGTTGACTACTATATGGAAGGTAGGTGAGTCTAATAAAATAACAAACCAGCTCATTGAATTACGAGCGCCAACTGCCCAGACAAGTCTTAGCATGCAGAACGGAATCAACCACTCTCTGGCAGCACTTCGAGGCTGGATCATACTTGGTAACGATAAGTTTAAGGTAGAGCGTGCAAAAGCGTGGTCAGAAGAGTTGGATAAATCACTGGTTGCCATGAAAAAATACGCAGTTAACTGGACAAACCCGAAGAACGTAGAGAGACTCAATATCATTGAGAAAAATTTGAAGGATTTTAAACTATACCAGCAGGAAATTGAAGACATTGCCCAGACGACGGACAATACTCCTGCCATCAAGATACTGTTCGAAGAGGCGGCTCCAAGGGCTGCTGTAATGGTATCCAACATCACAAAACTAATAGACCTGGAGGCTGAGCAGGCAGCAACAGCTGACAGGAAAGCGCTGCTGGGGATGATGGCAGACGTACGTGGTACTACAGGTCTTGCACTTGCGAACATACGTGCTTTTCTGCTCTCCGGAGATGCAAAGTTCAAAAACAAGTTTGATAAATTATGGGCTAAGAACATAAGGAGGTTTGGTGATCTTTCAGATAATGCCGTGCTTTTGTCACCAGAGCAGGCTGAAGCATTCGCTGCATTCAGCAGTGCCAGAGTGGAATTCAGTCCGCTGCCACCAAAGATGTTTGAGATCAGGGGAGGCAAAGCATGGAACCTGGCCAACCTCTGGTTGGGTACCAAGGCAGCACCTACAGCAGGTGTGATTATGGAGGAACTAAGCGGTATGGTTGCAAATCAACAGCAACTCATGGCAACAGATGCAGCAAAGGCGAAGAGCCTCTCAGCTGCCCTTATGAACCTTGAGTGGTTATTGCTTGCCGGCGGTTTAACTATTGCAATAATAATAACTGTCTTCCTGCCAAAGAATATAACTCGTCAGATCACAGAACCTATTAAAAAAGTGGTTATAGAGTTGACATCTGCATTTTCACAACTTTCAGCTGCTGCCGGTCAGATATCAGCATCAAGCCAGAGTCTCTCAGAGGGTTCTACAGAACAGGCCGCTTCTCTCGAAGAAACATCTTCCACGATGGAAGAGATGTCTACTATGACAAAGCAAAATTCTGACAATGCTCAGGAAGCAGCCAGTCTTGCACAAAAATGCAGCGATTCCGCAGGACAAGGCAACGTCGCAGTCAAGGAAATGTGTAACTCAATTGACAAGATGAATTCAACCAGCATGGAAATTGTAGGTTCAATGAGTGATTCAATGGACGACATAAATAAAAGCAGCAATGAGATTGCTGAAATTACGAAGGTAATAGACAGCATCGCATTTCAAACTAATCTTCTGGCTCTTAATGCTGCAGTGGAAGCTGCACGAGCTGGTGAGCATGGAAAGGGGTTCGCAGTCGTTGCAGAAGAGGTGCGCAATCTTGCCCAGAGAAGTGCAAGTGCTGCCAAGGATACTGCCGTTCTAATTACAAGCTGTGTAGATAAGGCGGGCAAAGGAACAGAACTTACAAACAGGAGCAAAGAAGCACTGCAGAGTATAGTAGAAAATGTGAAGGAATCGACAGACAATACTAACACGTCGTTACAGGAAATTATTGGTAATGTCGAGAAAGTAACAGTATTGACAAAGGAGATATCGACTGCATCTGTTGAGCAGTCTGACGGAGTCACATCAGTAAATGAATCAATACAGCAGATGGATCAGGTTACACAACAGAACGCAGCAACGGCTGAGGAAGCGGCATCAGCCAGTGAGGAGATGTCTGCACAGGCACAAACCTTGAGAGAACAGGTAGATGTATTAGCGAAACTGGTTGGCTATGATGTTGAAGAAGATGAATTGCAAACCAACCGAAATGATGTCTCTCAGACGCGCCATGGACAATATCAACCGTCAACTATAAAAGGCAATGGTAACGGAGGAACTACTCGAAAACAGACGATGGATCATGATGACAAACCTGTGTTGATTCCGTTAGAAGAAGAGACGGTTTCAGTGCAGAATCATAGAATTATGGATTTTTAATCATGTATTGTTTAAAGCCTCTTTAGTCCCTCTCTTTTCCTCTCCTCTTGAAAAGAGAGGGAAATAAAGAGGGAGGGGGATGTATTTGTTTATGGTCAAATACAACTTCTTATTACAGTGTTAAGTTTAGTGTTTGTGGCTACCCTTAAAACTGTTAAGAACCCACGGCTGGTAACCAATTGTACTGGCTTTGCTCCCCTTATCCTCCTCTCCCATTCCAGGATTTGGGGAGATAGTGGGTTTAAGATATTTAGTAAAAATTTATGTTATTGAAAGTCTGATGAACTGAAGGAGGGACAAAATGGAAGCATTAGCAGAAAAGAAAATTTTAGACAAGGATGAGAAATATCTTACTTTTGTTTTAGGCAATGAAGAATATGGTATTGAAATACTCAGGGTTAGAGAGATTATCGGCCTTATGGACATTACAACAGTACCACAGACACCGGGACATATGAAAGGTGTTATTAATCTAAGAGGAAAGGTTATACCTGTAATAGACTTGAGATTAAAATTCTCAATGCAGGAAGAGAAACATACAAAGGAGACATGTATAATCGTGGTAGAGGTTAATAACACATCAATAGGAATAATAGTTGATAGCGTTTCAGAGGTGTCAGATATCGGTAGTGGAGAGATAGAGGAATCCCCTGACTTCGGACAAGGAATAGATACAGACTTTATTATGGGCCTTGGAAAAGTAAATGAGAAAATTATAATTCTACTTGATATTGAAGGGGTTTTGTCATCTGAAGATTTAGGAATGATTAATCAGGTTGCAGAGTAATTGATGAAGAATGCCTGCGACCGACAGGATAGAATTAATATATTCGGGTGTTAAGTATTGAAGAGTATTAGTAATTAATCTGTCCTGATCTTATAACTTATTATTTTATTTGGGAGAAAGTGTGATGTTAAAAAGGATAATATTTTTTGGACTTATTTTGGTGTTTACCGTTGGCATGTCAACATCAAGTGTATTCGCAAGTAACGAAGAAGACTTGGAGAAAGAGGCAGGTAATATTGCAAAGTTGTTGATTTCATGCAGGGCCGTTATTGCCCAAAACCAGGGATTGTTTAATAATCCTGAAATAGGGGATAAAGGATTTACCGGAGATGTGTATGTAAGTAAGGTTATAGAACATTATAAGAATGCAACAGGCACAGAGATATCTGAAAGTGATGCTTCTTCGTCAGATCCAGTAAAAATGGCACTTGGCACTCTGCTTGTATCTACAAAGAAAGTAATTGATGAGAGCCAGAAGGTATTAAATACAAAGGGAAAAGGATTTAAAAAAGTAATACCGGCTATTGTAGGCAGACGCACAGGCTTTAAATATAACAAGGCAATGGGCGGTGGCTACTATCTCAAGCAGACAAGTATGAAATATAGAAACCCGGCTAACCATCCGGATGCCTTTGAGACAAAAATTCTTAAAGAGTTCGAGTCAGACGGATATCCAAAAGGGCAGGGAAAAGGAGTGGTGACAACTACTCCTGATGGTTCAAAGGTATATCGTTATATGCAGCCTCTTTACATAAAAGCAGTATGTCTTAAATGCCACGGTTTTCCAAAGGGTGAGAAAGACATAGCAGGAAGGCTAAAGGAAGGCTACAAAGAGGGAGAAGTACGAGGTGCAGTCAGTGTGATAATCCCTTATTCATCTGACCGCCTTGTTAAAGCAAAATAGGATTTTTAATTTAGAAAGAGCTTTATTAGAAAAGGAGGCTTAAAAAGTGAAATTTGGAATGGGTACAAAGGTAATTACGTTGTTTTTAATAGCCGGTTTAGTTCCTCTTGCCGTAATGGGGGTTCTCAGCAACAATTCATCAACTAAGGCGTTAAAACAGCAGGCATTTAATCAACTGGTTTCCGTGAGGGAGACAAAGAAGAAACAGATAGAGGACTATTTCTCTACTATTAGAAAGCAGATACAGACCCTTTCAGAAGACAGGATGATTGTGGATGCTACAAAGTATTTTAAGGATTCATTTTCAGAATTCAGAATGGAAAATGACCTTTCCGATGCTGAAATAGACGAATATCGATCCACATTAAAGAATTATTATACCGGTGATTTCACTGCAGAGTACAAGAACCAGAATAATGGAGAGAGTCCTCAGGCGGTAAATTATCTTAATCAGCTTGATGACGATTCAATTGCGATGCAATATACATATATAGCCGCAAATCGTAATCAACTGGGAGAAAAACATAAGTTGGATGCTGCAGAAGGAATTGCATCATACAACAGCTACCATAAGATGTACCATCCCGCGATAAGGAGCTTCCTGGAAAAGTTTGGCTACTACGACATCTTTATCGTAGATCCTGACAGTGGAGATATCGTCTATTCGGTATATAAAGAGTTAGATTTTTCTACCTCTTTAAAAGATGGTCCATATGCAAATTCTAATTTCGGAAGAGTATTTAATGATGTAAATAACAGTATCGATCCGAATTATGTAAAGCTTATTGACTTTGAACCTTATACGCCCTCATACGAGGGTGCTGCGAGTTTTATTGCATCACCTATATTTGACGGTTCTGAAAAAATTGGTGTTCTGATGTTCCAGATGCCAATTGATAAGATTAACGCGGTAATGACATCCGATAGCGACTGGAATAATGTTGGACTGGGAGCTAGTGGAGAGACTTATCTTATCGGTCATGATCTAGCCATGAGGAGTCAATCACGTTTTCTTATAGAAGATAAAGCTGGCTATAACTCTATGATGAAAGGCTTAGGTACTGATCAAGACGTCCTGGACAAGATTAATGCAAAGGATAGTACAATACTTCTGCAGAAGGTTGAGACAAAGGGAACACTGGCAGCTATTGCAGGTAATACCAATGTTGAGATCTTTCCTGATTATCGTGACGTTCCGGTTCTCAGCGCCTACTCACCAGTAGGTATTGAAGATGTAGACTGGGTTATTATGTCAGAAATAGACGAGGAAGAAGCGCTAACGGCAGTTACTGCATTGAGGGCTAATATGTGGAAACTTGCAGGTGGAATGCTCGTGCTTATTGTGGGAGTTGGCTTTTTAGTTACCAGGATTACAGGTAGAGTTACTACAGTTATCAGGGAGATAGTTGAAAGGTTGACAGATTCCTCAACGGAGATAACAGCTGCATCTGAACAGGTATCATCCTCAAGCCAGCGCCTTGCGGAGGGCTCTTCAGAACAGGCATCTTCTCTTGAAGAGACATCTTCAACAATGGAAGAGATATCTACCATGACTAAACAAAATTCTGATAATGCTCAGGAGGCAGCTGGTCTTGCTCAAAGATGCAGCGATTCTGCAGGACAAGGTAATGTCGCAGTTAATGAAATGTGTCATTCGATAGATAAGATGAACTCTACCAGTATGGAGATAGTGGATTCAATGAGTGATTCAATGGATGATATAAATAAGAGCAGCAATGAGATTGCAGAAATTACGAAAGTGATAGACGGTATTGCGTTTCAGACAAATCTTCTGGCTCTTAATGCCGCTGTAGAAGCTGCGCGTGCTGGTGAGCATGGTAAGGGATTCGCTGTGGTTGCAGAAGAGGTGCGTAATCTTGCCCAAAGAAGCGCAAGTGCTGCAAAGGATACTGCAGTGCTTATTACAAACTGCGTAGATAAGGCAGACAAAGGGACAGAGCTTACAAGTAGGAGCAAGGAATCTCTTCAGGGCCTGGTTGAAGATGTGAAGAAATCAACAGACAACACTAACACATCATTACAGGAAATTGTTGCTAATATCGAGAAAGTGACAACATTGACGAAGGAGATATCAACAGCATCTGTTGAGCAATCAGACGGAGTCACCTCGGTAAATGATTCGATACAGCAGATGGATCATGTTACTCAACAGAACGCAGCAACTGCAGAGGAAGTTTCATCTACAAGTGAAGAGATGACCGCACAGGCACAGACCCTTTTAGATTTGATCGTTGACCTGGAATCACAAATCGGTGGTAATCGCAAAGATAAACTGCAAGACGGAAAAGTAAATTCCGCAGTGCAGGGAGAAAATAAACCCGGTGCAGGAAAAGTCAGGTCTTCCTCTCGGCAGCTAGCAAGTAGCCGGAAGAATGGTGAGAATATAGATTCTG
>CAYTLC010000039.1:4720-17257 GCA_964438395.1 uncultured Candidatus Scalindua sp. | reverse complement strand
TAGAGTGATCTGCTTTTTTCTTTGACACTAAATTTCTTCCTGATAGATTATAAGAATGACTACCGTCTCAACTCAAAAAACATGGTTAGAATCACACAGATACTACCCCTTTAGTGCCTATTTAAGGGAAAATTTCTCCGTAAAGGTTCACAAAGTTTCGATTCATGCCGGTTTCACATGTCCAAACAGGGACGGGTTAGTGGGTGTTGGTGGATGTACTTACTGTGCTAATGAAAGCTTCAGTCCAAATGTACGGGAAACTATCTTACCCATAAAAGAACAGGTTGAAAAGGGCGTGGAGTATCTAAAGAGAAGATATGGTGCTGAAAAGTTCATCGCTTACTTTCAGGCCTTTACGAATACATACGCAGATGTTGGCACACTAAAGGCTAGATACGATGAAGCGTTGTTAAACGATGATGTCATCGGCCTTTCTATTGGCACGAGACCTGACTGTGTCACGGAAGAAATACTGGACCTTATTTGCAGTTATACAAAAAAATACCATGTATGGGTTGAATATGGCTTGCAGTCAATTCACGACCGTACCTTGCAATTAGTAAATCGTGGGCACGATTACAACTCTTTCGAAGATGCTGTAACACGTACGAAAAACAGAGACGGTATAAAAATATGTGTTCACGTCATCCTTGGTCTTCCCGGAGAAGATAGGAATGACATGATGGAAACGGCCCGAAAAGTCTCTTCTATGGGCATCGACGGAATAAAACTCCACCATCTGTATATTGCTGAGAATACGGCGATGGCAGAAGATTACGCCAAGGGTAACATTAAAACATTGAAAGTGGAAGAATATGTCTCGCTCGCTTGTGATTTTTTAGAGAGAATTTCTCCGGACATAGTTGTACAGAGATTAGTTGGTGATACACACGGAGATTCCTTAATTGCACCCGTCTGGAAAGCAACTAAGGGTGAGTTGTTTGCTGCAATTACCAATGAATTAAAACATCGCAATTCATATCAAGGCTCAAAATATACGCCATCATACTCTACGTTGCCTCAAACATAATGACTTTAAGCCTTATCGTGTGAGAGCGATAATGCTTGACATGACAAAGTTTGGATAGTTATAATTCTTGATTATACAACAAGTTGAAGCGAATTCCCACCTTGAGAAGAATGGGAAAAGGAGGTGGCCATTTATAGTTTATCTAAACTTATTTGTGTAATTACTTGAGTGGTCGATCTGTTTATTATAGTTTTTGGCAGGCAGGGAAGCCGTTAATATGGGAAGATTTACCGAATAACATAAATTTGAAGGAGAGAGTGTAGATTGAGAGGTTTCTCAGACATAAAATGGCTTGGTGGTGTAGTCATGATGTTTCTGGTCATGATTTTTCTGGCAGGATGTGCTACAAGTTACAATACCGGTATGTACCCACCTCCGGAATTAAAAAAAGAATTGGAGCCATTACGATCTAAAACAAGCACTCAAAAATCTATAAAATATACGATAAAGAAAGGTGATACTATTTGGCGGATAGCCCATAATCATGGTGTTTTGCCTGACGAAATTATAAAAGCTAATAAAATTAAGGATGTTGAGAACATAAAACCCGGGCAACAATTAGTTATACCAAGAGGTGTAGCCGTAAGTAAAAAAATCTCTGAGCGGAAAGCCTTAACGTATACTAAGAAATTAAACGAGTCATTTAAATGGCCTATACGCGGTAGAATATTGTTCGGGTTTGATAAATGGATAGATGGTTATAAAAACAAAGGAATTGATATAGAGGCTGTTAATGGACAGGCAGTGAAGGCATCAAAAAGTGGCGTGGTTGCGTTGACCTCTGATACACCCGATGGATGGGGTAAAGTTGTCGTGCTTCAGCATGATGATGGTTCTTACACATGGTATGCTTATAACTCTAAGATTCTTGTTAAAAAGGGTGAAAATGTTCTCCAGGGACAGACTATTACAAAGGTTGGAAGTACCGGGAGGGCGAAACGAGACAAACTCCATTTCAAAATATTTCTACGTGGAGTACCGGTAAATCCAATATCTCACCTGCGGTAATTAACTATTTACTAATTTCCTTTTTAACGGTATTAATTATAAAGTGTAATCTATGAAAAATATTTGGGCACCCTGGCGTAAGGAATTTATTTTGAGCAGAAAGGAAGAAAATTGTTTTTTTTGTGATGCTATAAAGGACAATCAAGACCGTAAGAATCTTGTTTTGTACAGGGGCAAGGAGTGCTTTTGTATTTTAAATAAATATCCATATAATAATGGACATTTAATGGTGACACCAAATCTGCATAAAGATGATATGACAAAATTAAGTAACTCGGAAATGTTGGAATTCATGACATTAACGAGAGACGTGCAGGATGTATTGAGCAAAAAGATGAACCCCGATGGTTTTAATTTAGGTATTAATCTTGGGGATGTTGCCGGAGCAGGTGTTGTAGGTCACATACACCTACACATAGTTCCAAGATGGAAAGGCGATACAAACTTTATGCCCGTTATTTCCGATACTAAAGTCATTCCTCAATCACTTGATGATTTATATGTCGAGTTGAAAAATTGTTTTTAACCTTACAAAATACATATAACCTTCTGCAATATCTCTACTTTTAATTTGTATAACCTTGAATAAATATCAATGCTGACAAGAGAAGAACTGGAAAAAAGGGAAGATAGTTATCTGGCTTCTCATGCTATGAAAAGTATGAATACGCGTGGAAGAGCACATCCTGAGGATGAGCATCCTTATCGAAGTGTTTATCAAAGGGATAGAGATAGGATTATCCATTCCACTGCTTTTAGAAGATTGGAATATAAAACACAGGTGTTTGTAAACCATGAGGGAGATTACTATCGAACGCGTCTTACTCATTCAATAGAGGTTGCTCAGATTGCGAGGAGTATATCAAGGGCTTTATGTTTGAACGAGGATCTTTCAGAGGCAATAGCCCTGGCGCATGACTTGGGGCATACGCCTTTTGGTCATTCAGGTGAGGACGCTCTCAGGATATTGATGAAACATCATGGTGGCTTTGAACATAACGTTCAGGGCTTGCGCGTTGTTGACATACTGGAAAGACGATATTCCCAGTTTTCCGGTCTGAATCTTTCGTGGGAGGTTAGAGAATCAATTGCAAAGCATAAATTACTTTCTGATGATCCAAATGTTATTAAATTTGATTTAAAAAAACAGCCACTTCTTGAAGCAAAAATTGTGGATATTGCTGACTCTATCGCATACGACAATCATGATATAGATGATAGCTTAAAAGCAGGGTTGATTACGGAAAGCGGTCTACAAGAAGTTGAATTGTGGAGATATGCAAAAGAGAAAGTAAGGGAGCAGTATAGTAATCTTACTAAAGAGATGGAAAATTTACATACGATAAAATACCTAATCGACATGGAAGTAACTGATTTGATAACGCATACACAATACATGATTGAAAAAATGAAGATAAAAACAACAGATGATGTACAGAATTGTAAAGAAAGACTGGTGTCCTTCTCACCTGAAATATCTAAAAAGAAACTGGAATTGCAGGAGTTTTTACAGCAGAACGCATATAGCCACTACAGAGTTGTTCGAATGGCTGATAAGGCAAAGAGATTCGTAGAAGAGCTGTTCAATGCATTTATTGAAAATCCTATGCAGCTTCCACCAGAATACCAAAAATGGATCGAGGAGGCGGGGCTTTATCAGGGTGTTTGTGACTATATAGCCGGAATGACTGACAGGTTTGCTCAAGATGAGTATTTGAAACTTTTTTATCCTTATGAAAGGGTATGATGGAAGCAGATGTTTCTGTAATAATGCCAGCTGCAGGTCTTAGTCTACGCATGGGAGCCAGCGTAAGAAAACCGTTCATAATGATAGGTGATAAACCTGTTTTTTTTTATACACTGGAAAAATTCTCTAAACTAAAAAGAGTTAAAGAGATTATTTTTGTAGTGAATGAGAAGGATAGATCAACAGTTATTGAAAAATGGACGGATGAGTTAAAGGCATACAAGGTAACAAAGGTTGTTACGGGAGGTGAACGCAGACAAGATAGTATCTATAACGGCCTTTCTCATTTAGATCCAGACACTGAAGTAATCTTGATACATGATGCCGTAAGGCCTTTGGTAAAAAATGATGAAATTGAGGCTGTTATTAAAAGCACGGAGGAGAAAGGTGCTGCTATTGTTGCGAGTCCTATGAAATTGACTGTGAAAAAAGTTGACTCAAATCTTGAAATAGTTGAAACAGTTCCCAGGCATGATCTGTGGATGGCACAAACGCCTCAAGGTTTCAAAAGAGATATGCTTGTTAATGCTTATGATAAGATCAAGGATACAAATGAAGAATTTACTGATGATGCGGAGGTAGTTGAAAAAGCCGGGCATACTGTAGGAATAGTTTCAGGAAGCTATGATAATATCAAAATTACAACACGTGAGGATTTAAAGCTGGCGGAACTACTATTAGTAAAATGTTAAAGCAATTATTTTAGAAAAATTCCATGTGCTTATTTTTCAGATTAAAAGTTTTTCAATAGTGTGTTTTTCTTGTAGTTATAATCGTCATCTGTTATGAAGCCTTCATCCCTCAATTCCAGATACTCTGCCAGGATTTCTTTGATGTCTCTTTCCCCTACACCATCGTCATGCTCTGCCAGTAGATCACTTTTCTTATGATCGTAATCTATGCCACTGATGAACCCATCTTCTTTTAGTTTGCGAAGATCATTAAATTTATCTTTTATACTTTTTGTTTGTTTGCTGCCTAGGATTAATGCCTTTCTAAGTTTGTAATCTTCTTTGGTAATAAGTCCGGTAGCTTCTAATTCTTTAAGTTCCAGGAGCTGGTCTTTAATGCTCATTCTTTGCAGTACAATTTGAGAGGAACCACCTGAAACGATTTTAGCGGTAGCTTGTTTATCAGTGAGTGTTTCTTCCTTTCCGTAGTCTTCTTCTTTGACAAAAGTATCTTTCTTTAAATCTATTATTAACCAATTTTCATGCCCTCTTTTAAATGTTTGACCGGCACGTATACTTAGCTTCCAATACGGGTTTTTCGTTATACTGAATGGATCAACAAACGTTTCCTCTTCTGTCTCTCCAAATACACTCTCCGTGCCCCTCTCTGACACATCTGTATATTGTATTTTTGAGAATACAACATTTAATTTATCATTTAAGATGAATAATCCAAATATGGTGTCTGCTCCTCCTGACTTAAAAAAGCCCTTTCCTTTATTGAAATTTGAATTAACCAATACGTATTGCAATGGAGACGCCTTTGTAAAAGCATCAGCCATGTGCGGTGCTAAAACCAGTAATTCATTTTTCGTAAAAACATTCCGTTCTTTGCTCCAGCCGCCAATGTTCTTATCTCTAAAATGAATAGATTCAAGTGCATCTGATAACATGTTTTTGTTCAAATATTGGGGATGATCAAGAAATGTTTTGGAAGTTCCCTCAGCGCTGTTTACTGCTTCAAGCCTTATATACGTCTTGCCTTGATTGTAAATATTGTCTCTTGGACTACTGACTTTATTATCCTTAACCAGTGAATTAAATTCTGTACAGCCAATTGTTCCAAATAAAACTGCAACTAGTAAAATGTGTTTAAAATTCATTCAAAAGTTCCTTCTTTTTCAATTCATAATCTTCATCTGAAATCAAGCCTTCATCGCTGAGAACTTTTAATTCTTTTAGCTTGTCTCGTACGTCTTGATATTTTTGCTTTTCTTCAATGAAGTTATTGCTGGTTCTAACTTTTCTTTCAATCGTTCTTGTCCGGCTATCTGTTTGAGACGGATTATTATTGGCATTGCCACTGCTACCATTGCCAGCTACACCAAACAAATTACTACTCAAATCGAAAATAAGCCAGTTTTGATGTCCCGGTGCAAACCGTTGTCCTTCCATGGGAATAAGATTCCAGTGACCGCTTCGCTTTACCTCAAATGGATCTTTAAATTTACTCTTATTGCTCTTTCTAAATGATCTTCCATCACTAATGCTTTTTTTATTTAGAATATCGCTAAAGACAATGTTGAGTTCGTTGTTTGATATAAACATACTAAAATAGCTTTGGGCATCAGCCAGGAGCACCTTGTCAACAGTAGAGAAAACTAAAATATCTTGAGAATCATTGGCCATTGAGAATGCACTAAGTATTGGAGGTATAATTACCTGTAATTCTGCTTTCTGGTATAACCTTTGTTTGCCTTTAGTGCCCAGCATTAAGTTTTTCTGAGTGTAAAAAATAGATGAGAGAATATTTGTGAGTCCCCCCGCCGTAAAGTAATATGGGTGATTATAATTTTTCTTTATTACGTTTCCATTTTCATCAAGTTCTTCACGTATCTCAACAGATGTATTATGGTCATTGACCGTTGCTCCAACTATATTACTTTTTCTAGTAGTCTTTTTGTTATATGTGTAACAGCCAGTTAATAGAGAGAGCAATAAGAGCAAAGATATAAATTTAGGTAAATAATAATATTTCATAACACCACTCCTTCTTAACATATTTTGTCAGTTGCTTCTGCCAGTGAAGATACTTCAGTCATATTAAGAGATCTTATTCGTGAAAAGTCATTTGTATTGTCCCTTGGAATGATTGCATTTTCAAACCCTAGTCTGGCGGCTTCTTTTATCCTGCTACCAAAGTGACTAACTCCTCTCACTTCACCACCTAAGCCTAACTCTCCTATTATGATAGTATTGCCTGGTATTGCGACATCCTTGAAACTGGATGTAATTGCAATGGCAATTGCAAGATCTGCTGCCGGTTCCTCGATTTTCACACCCCCAACAACATTTACAAATACATCATATCCACCTAAAAGAAGGCCAGTTCTTTTTTCCAGCACGGCCAGTATCATTGTAACACGATTGTGATCAACACCACTCACTTTACGCCCCGGCATTCCAAAACTTGATCTGGTTACCAGTGCCTGTACTTCCACAAGCAGGGCTCTGGTCCCTTCAATACATGAGATGATTACAGAGCCTGAGCTTAGGTTATGTGCCCTGGAGAGAAATATTTCTGAAGGGTCTTTAACCTCTCTAAGTCCATTCTGACACATCTCGAAAATTCCTATCTCATTTGTTGGCCCAAAGCGATTTTTTACCGCTCTTAGTATTCTGAATGACATGAATTTTTCGCCTTCAAAGTACAATACGGTATCAACCAAATGTTCCAGCACCTTGGGTCCGGCAATCATTCCTTCTTTGGTAACATGTCCAACTAAGAAAATAGAAGAATCTGTTTTTTTTGATATTTGAACTAGTTCATTAGCACATTGCCTGACTTGTGAGACTGTTCCCGGAGATGATTCAAGTTCTGGCTTGAACACAGCTTGTACTGAGTCCACAATGACGAGCTTGGGCTTGATTTTTTTGATGTGTTCAAGAATAACATTTAAATTGTTTTCCGCAACCAAAAAAATATTATTCGATGTAACACCTAGTCTGTCTGCACGTAATTTTATCTGTGCGGTTGATTCTTCCCCTGTTATGTACAAAGATAGGCAGTTCTGTTCGCTGAATTTTTGGCATACTTGTAATAAGAGGGTTGATTTTCCTATTCCAGGTGTGCCGCCAATCAAAACTGCTGAACCAGCCACAATGCCGCCGCCTAAAATTCTATCAAATTCTTCGATGTGGGTATGCGTCCTAAGTTTACTAACCGGCTTTATGTTTGATATGCAGGTAGGGTCTTCTATATCATATTCTGGCAAGATGTGTGTAAGTGCGGACTCGCACTTTTCTTCTGTCATCGAATCCCACTCTTCGCAACCAGAGCATCGTCCCACCCATTTATTCGTTTTCCATCCACATTGCTGGCAGACAAAAACAGTACTTAATTTTGCCATAATATAACGTATTGTATCTTAATATTTAGTAGTGCTATTTTAGGACGTTATATTTCTGAAAACAATAAAAAAAGGGGCTTGGTAGCCCCTTTTTTTATATACTTGACTTGTAAAATCACCATCAATTATTTGCTATCTGAACCGCTAGTGACTAACTCTTCCTTAACCGTTACTTCCTCAAAAATCAATTCTCCATCTCCCAATTTTACCTCAATAGCGTTACCATCTTTAAACCTCCCCTTTAAGATATTTTCAGAGAGAGGATCTTCTATTAGATTTTCTATAGCTCGATGTAATGGCCTTGCTCCATAATTTGGTTTATGGCTTTTGTCGATGAGGAAGTCTGAGGCTTCCTGTGTTACTGTAAGAGTTATGTTATAGTTAGTTAACCTTGAACGTATACTTTCCAGTTCAATTTCAACAATCTTTCTTAAATCCTCTTTTGTCAGGTCTCTAAACACTGCAATATCATTAACCCTGTTAACAAACTCTGGACGGAAATGCTTTTCAACTGCTTCTAAAAGCTGCTCTCGGATAGAGTCATATGATTGTTCACCAGAAGCTTTTTTAAATCCGAGTGAAGATGTATTTTTAATTATGTCACTACCAATATTTGACGTCATTATTATGATTACGTTTCTGAAATCAACTTGACGTCCAAAGCTGTCTGTTAACTTGCCTTCCTCCATGACCTGTAACAACATGTTGAACACATCAGAATGGGCTTTTTCTATTTCGTCCAGAAGTACCACTGCATAAGGACGTCTTCGAATTTTTTCAGTTAATTGTCCTCCTTCCTCAAATCCAACATAGCCAGGAGGCGCGCCTATTAATCGTGAAACATTATGTTTCTCCATGTATTCGGACATGTCTATTTGAATCAGCGATTCTTCTTCGCCAAACAATGATTTGGCCAACGCTTTTGAAAGAAGAGTCTTGCCGACTCCTGAAGGGCCTATGAAGATAAAGCTGGCACTTGGTCTGTTTGGGTTCTGTAAGCCTGCCCTTGACCTTCTTACAGCCTTTGCTACCGCTTTTATGGCATTGTCCTGCCCGATTACAGTTTTATGGAGCTCCGCTTCAAGATTTAGTAATTTTTTTGCTTCTTCAGCTTCCATGCGTTTGAGAGGAATACCTGTCATGGTTGAAACAACTTCGGTAATAATGGCTTCGTCTACCGTTCCGTCTACTTCCGTACAATTTTCTCGCCATTCAGTTTCTACGTCAGTTTTCTTCTTTTTCAATTTGTCCGCTTTGTCCCTAAGCTTTGCTGCTCTCTCAAAATCTTGTAACGCTACGGATTCATCTTTCTCTTTTTCGAGATCTGTTATCTCTTTTTCAATATGTCTTAAATCAGGAGGATGTGTGGTTGCCTTTAATCTTACACGGGCACCCGCCTCATCGATAACATCTATTGCTTTATCAGGTAAGAATCTTCCTGTTATGTATCTTGTGGCGTACTCTGTTGCTAATTTTATCGCCTCATCAGTTATTTCGACCTTATGGTGTGCTTCATAACGATCCCTTAAACCTTTTAAGATTTCTACAGTTTCTTCTTTTGAAGGCGGATCGACAATTATTGTCTGAAATCTTCTTTCGAGTGCACTGTCTTTTTCAATATATTTTCTGTATTCATCGAGAGTGGTTGCGCCTATACATTGTATTTCTCCCCTGGAAAGAGCTGGTTTCAGGACATTAGATGCATCAATTGCCCCTTCTGCCCCTCCTGCTCCTACTAATGTGTGAAGCTCGTCTATAAAGAGGATTATGTTTTTTGCTCTGCGGACTTCTCCCATTACGGCTTTAATTCTTTCCTCAAATTGGCCGCGGTATTTTGTGCCTGCTACCATCATTGCCAAATCTAGGGCGACAATTCTCTTCTCACGCAACAGTTCCGGAACAGCACCGCTTATCACAGCTTGGGACAAACCCTCAACTATCGCCGTTTTCCCTACTCCAGCCTCTCCAATCAAAACCGGGTTGTTTTTTGTTCGACGACTTAAAACCTGAATCAGGCGTTCGATACTCGACTGTCTACCTATAACCGGATCTAATGATTGTTCTTTTGCTTGCTGTGTTAGATCACGACCAAAGGAATCAAGCGCAGGTGTCTTTGACTTGCTTTTTTTCTCATCTTTCTCTTTGACACCCTGTGTTGTTTCAGCGCCAAGAAGCTCGATTACTTCTTCCCTGACACCTTCCAATTTTATACCTAGATTCAGTAAAACCTGTGCAGCAACGCCTTCGCGTTCCCTGAGGAGCCCAAGTAGCTGATGCTCAGTCCCTATATAGTTGTGGCCCATGGACTTCGCTTCTTCCATAGCATATTCCAGCACTTTCTTTACTCTTGGGGTGAAAGGCAATTGCCCAACTGAGACAAGGTCGGGACCTGCTTGAACAATCTTTTCGACTTCCATTCGAATCTTCTTTAGATCAATATCTAAATTTTGTAAAACATTTGCTGCCACACCACTACCTTCTTTCACCAATCCAAGCAATATATGTTCTGTCCCTATATATTCATGATTGAATCTTTTCGCTTCCTCTCTGGCTAGAGCCATTACCTTTCTCGCCCTATCGGTAAATTTGTCAAACATTATTAGCCACCTTTTTTATAAACCGTCAAGCCTCTTCCTCACATAAGAGGCCCTGATAACATTTCTTTGTGTGGAGTCCAGTTCACAGCCTTCCAGCTTTTGTAAATGTGCCGGAAGCGTCAGGACAAAAAGTTCATTAAGGGTTTGCATTTCAATATCGTCGATCAAACCGATATTTACTCCCATTCGAACCTGTGAAAGTAATTGTAAAATCTCTTCAGATGTAATCATTCTAGCGGCCTTAAGCATACCATATGACCGCCAAATTCTATCTTCTAATTGATCTTTACTTTCCATAACCAAGGCCTTTCTGGCCATTCTTTCATAACTTGTAATACGCGGTATCACACTTTCAATTATGGATAATATTTCCTTCTCTGATTTTCCTAATGCAAACTGGTTTGAAATCTGGTACAAATCGCCGGACACTTTAGTGCCCTCTCCATATAAACCTCTAACGACTAAACCAAGCTTGCCTACGGCGTTAAAAACCTTTTCAATGTGCTTAGTCATGCCGAGTGCCGGGAGATGAAGCATTACAGAAACACGCATGCCTGTTCCAACATTTGTCGGGCAGGCTGTCAGGAATCCAAATCTTGAAGAAAATGCAAAGTTTAAGTTTTCTCCCAGAAGGTTGTCAATTTCATCAATTATATCCCAAGTGTTTTTTAGTTCGAAACCTGAGCGAATTACCTGGATTCTGAGGTGATCTTCTTCGTTAATCATCAAGCTGACAGTTTCTGATTTTCCAAACGCAACACCTCTTTCTCCTTCTCCTTCGGCATGCTCTTTACTAATCAGGTGTCTTTCTACAAGAAATAATTTATCAATTGCAGTTGCCTGGTTTAAATTTACGTAAGAGACGTCTTGTGCTATTTTACGCTCAATGATCGTCTTTCGCAGTAAAGATTCTATCTCTCTCCTCTGTTTTAAATTTGCACGGGACAGGAAAGGGTATCCTGCAATATTTCTGGCCAAACGGATTCTGCTACTGATAACTATGTCAGATTCCTTGCCGGTACCCCTTAGCCACTCACCAGTATTGTCAGAAAGATCTTTAATCTCCATCTTCAACATTCCCTGAAAGTTCATAGATTCTATCTCTTAACTCCGCCGCTTTCTCGTAGTTCTCTCTCTCTACCGCTTCGTTCAATTCCTTACGTAATTGGATAAGCTCATTTTTCTGGATAATTTCTGCTCCCGCGTTTGCCGGTACTTTGCCCACGTGTTGAGAACTGCCATGCATTCTTTCGATAAGAGGCATCAACCCCTTCTTAAACACATTATAGTCCATGGGACAGCCAAGACGACCCTGAGATCTGAATTCCAGATAGGTAATACCGCATACAGGGCAAGTTGTTTTTGACATTTCCCTTATTTCAGGGGATACTTGGTTAATAAGGCTTGTTAAAATATCAGATGGGGATGGTGCTTTTGGGAAATGATTTGTAACATTTTGGGCACAGTCCTCACAGAAATGCCTCTCCTTTTTCTCGTTTTCTATAATTTCAGTGAGATGCACTGTCGCCAGTTTTTTATTGCATGACTCGCATTTCATTATAAATCGCTTCCTCTCTTAATCGTTCTTATTTTTTGTCCATTTCAGTAATTCTGTAACTTCTCCAAGAGAAGCCTTCCCATGCGAAATTTCTTTGCGCAATCTGTTCTCTTTTTCCAGCCAATCCATTGCGTAGTTAGCCATCTCTTTCGCTTCGCGTTTTGGCAAAACTATCAGACCATCACTGTCACCTACGATCCAATCGCCGTTATTAATCGTTATACCCGAAATATCTATAGGTATACCGATTTCACCAAAACCTTTGGGCTCCCCCGCATTAGGCATGACCAATTTCGTAAATGCAGGAAATTGTAATTTTCTTATCTCTCCGCTATCACGAATCGCTCCGTTTACGACCACCCCTGCAAGCTTTTTTTGTATCGCGCTTTGAGTTGCAAGTTCTCCCCATACTGCAGGACCTACACCTCCGGAATCAATAACTATTACGTCTCCCTGCTCCGCGATATCTATCGCCTCAACCGGTTTTGCCCAGTCACCAGGATAGGTTCGAACGGT
>CAYTLC010000039.1:0-4620 GCA_964438395.1 uncultured Candidatus Scalindua sp. | reverse complement strand
TCAGCAACTGTTTCAGAATTCATTCCTCCTGCAACAGCAACAGGAATATTGACATTTGAGCAAATTTCTTTAAGTCTTTCGAAAGGGCTACTTCCCTGCATCTGTTCATCAATTGCAGTATGAATACCTACAAAATCAGCACCCCATTTCTCAACTTCTATTGAGCGAGAGACGCAGTCATCAATTCCGAGAAGGTCGACTTCAATCTTTATCCCGTAATTTTTTCCTGCGCTTATACACTCCTTTATTGTTGCGTCTGTGGCGCTTCCCATTACAACAGCAATGTCGGCTCCGGATTTAGCAGCCGCTTCCATTTCTACACGACCTGCATCCATCGTTTTCATGTCAGCTACTATCGTTGCTGTGGGAAATTCTTTCCGCAGTGCCCTTATTGAATCCAATCCTTCACTTTTAATCAGAGGGGTGCCTGCCTCAATCCAGTCAACTCCTGCGGCAACTGCTTCTCTGGCCACATTTATGGCACGTCTTAAGTTTATAAAATCTAAAGCTACTTGAAGGATAGGAGTGTCTAAATTAATCTTCACTTATGGTTTGTAAAAGAACGGATTATACATAATATGCAGCAGCGCATTTTTCAGATTCCCATGTCTTAACTTTGGCAACAAATATTTCTGGTGGCAACTGTGCGCTTAAGCTGTTATATATTTCCTTCGAAACATTTTCTGTTGTGGGATTTACCTGTTTAAACTCACTCAACTCATTCAAGTAAGAATGATCAAAATGAGAAAGTATCTCTTCAAGTTTCCTTTTAACAATCTTGAAGTCTATAACCATTCCAATTTCGTTAAGTTTTTCTGCCTTAAGAGTAACTTCTACCCTCCAATTATGCCCGTGCAATTTCTCGCAATCGCCATCATAGCCACGCAGATTGTGAGCACCTGCAAACGTTTTTTCGACAACTAACTCGTACATATTAAGGGAACCAATACACTTCTTATCGGTAAAAAAGGAGATTTATTTAATAATTAATTCTACTTTGGTTAAAATGAAAGTCAAGCGTTTATTTGAATGCCTGGATATAGCCGGAGGTGCAATTTAGAAATAGGTTTGTTTTATTAATAAAACCTTAATGACGCTGCTAAAAATAGTATTGCAAACACCAATACCAGGGCAAAAACCTGTAATATTTTCTTATATACAGGTGGTTTGACTAAACACGAACAATCTTCTTCCGTTTTATCTTCTTTGATGAGAAAAGCATTTACACCGTAAATGATAAAGAGGCATACAGCAAGTAGAACCTTAATCCTGATTATGGTCTTATATCCTGAACTTAAGCTTGTTTCTGCGGCCGACATAATGCCGTCAATAGAATTAAAAATTCCAGTAATTATAAGTACAACTATTAATATTCCGACATAAATACGAAATCTGTCATGGATATCATTTGAAAATTTTCCTATTCCGGAAATAGATGAACTTCTTCCCAAAACAGGCCGTAATATTGCGACGAGAAAGATCATCCCGCCAACCAGAAGGGCTGCTGCAGAAAGATGAAGCCAGTGGTTAATCGAAAGCAATGTGTCAAGTATCATATTTAATTCTCCGTCATTTATGTGATTAGAATTCTGATAAAATTCATTCTACAGCAGTTCTTCAAACTATTTAACATTATTATTTTAGATTAGTAGAATCTGAATCGAAAATCAAAAGGTTTTTGTGTTTGTTGTTATTGTAAGGGTTACAGAATAAAGAACTTTATATTTTCTTATGAATCATTAATTGACGGTTAAAGCGATTGTAGAGACATATTGCCTTTGATTTTCATTAAAATGCATGCTAAAATCTAATTCTATCAATTTTATCCACGCATAAAGCTGGCAAAAGACGGATGTGTGACTCGACCCTCGTATGTATGAATTCCAGGCAATAAATCGAACATAATTAACACTATTTTAACTAATTATTTTAGAAATATGAAAGTATTAATATCAGATAACCTGCCGGACATTTGTAAGACAATTTTGGAAAGTGCGGATATACAGGTAACAACTAAGACCGATTTTACACCGGAAGAGTTACAAAAAGAGATTGGTGTATACAACGGCTTAATTATCCGAAGCAGCACCCAGTGTACGCCGGAAATTTTGGAAAGTGCGGATAATCTTCAAGCGATCTGTCGGGCAGGTGTTGGGGTTGACAATGTTAATGTTCCTGCCGCTACGAAAAAAGGAGTTATTGTGATGAATACTCCGGGTGGAAATACAACTTCAACTGCGGAGCACGCAATTACGCTTCTCTTGGCTTTATCAAGGAATATACCACAGGCTTGCAATTCTGTTCGTGAAGGGAAGTGGGAACGCAAGAAATTTACAGGTACTCAAGTTTCCGGAAAAGTACTGGGTGTAATTGGGTTAGGTAAGATAGGGAAAGAGGTCGCAAAACGTGCTATAGCGCTGGAGATGAAGGTGCTGGGTTACGATCCTTTTGTTTCGAATGAAATATTTCCAAAAATGAATGTTCAACTTGTTGAAAATCTTGAGGAGATATACAAACAGGCGGATTACATAACTTTGCATATCCCATTAATTAACGATACGAAACACATGATTTCCAAAAGTGAACTTGAAATAATGAAAGACGGGGTGAGAATAATAAATTGTGCGAGGGGTGGTATAATTTCAGAGGAATCTCTTTATGACGCACTTGTGAGCGGTAAGGTTGCCGGTGCCGCAATTGATGTCTTTGAGGAAGAACCACCGGGAAATAATAAACTGCTGGAACTCGACAATGTGCTTCCAACGCCGCATCTTGGAGCTTTGACAAAAGAAGCTCAGCTTGCAGTAGCCGAGGATGCAGCAATACAGATGGTTGATGTGCTAAAGAACAATGTCGTGCGTAATGCGGTTAACATGCCAGTGCAGGGTCCTGAAGAGTTGCAACTGCTTAAGCCGTATACAGCATTGACAGAGAAAATGGGAGCACTCTTATGCCAGTTGGTAAGAGGTAGGATCCAATCTATAGACATACAGTATAGCGGTGGAGTTTCTAAGGATAACATTCGCCCTTTGACAGACTGTTTACTGGTGGGTTTGCTAAAGGATGTTTTAGATGAGAATGTGAATATTATAAATGCGCGAATACTGGTCGATGAAAGAGGAATTAAGATTAATGAAATAATCAGTAGTGCAACAGGGGATTATACCAATCTGATTTTTGCCAGAATTAGTACGGATGATGGTGAAAGTTCTGCTTCAGGCACCGTATTTAAAAATAATGAACCTAAAATAGAAACAATAAATGATTATCGCGTAGATATGGACCCAATTGGACATGTGCTAATATTATTAGGGCAGGACAAACCGGGATTGATTGGAGAAATAGGTAAGATGTTGGGTGATCAGAGCGTAAATATAGGGCATATGACGTTCGGTAGAAAAGAGACTGGTGGTGTTGCAATGATTGTTTTGAATGTTGATGCAGTGGTGTCTCAGGAGACCCTCTTATCAATAGAAAAAATGGAATGTATCAATTCTGCATATATGTTGAAGTTTTAAGAAGTAGTTTTCGGACGATTAACATTTTGTTATCTGAGTTTGAAGTTCAGCAAAACCTCAAGACAATTCCGCAGCTAATGAAGTAGTACAATATGATCTCCGTTTTGAATCTGTCAAAGTGTTATTTAAATTAAAGAGGTATAATCATGGCGAATGGTAAGACTAAAGATCGTGACTACTATGAGGTGTTAGGGGTAAGTAAAAATGCGACTAATGATGCGCTGAAAAAAGCCTACAGAAAGCTTGCCATCAAATATCACCCGGACAAAAATGCTGGAGACAAAAAAGCTGAACAAAAATTTAAGGAAGCTGCAACTGCCTATGAAGTGCTTAGTGACCCAAAAAAGAGAGAAATGTATGATTTACGGGGGAGTGCCGGACTTGATGATATGGGTTTTCACGGTTTTGAAAGCAGCGCTGATATATTCAGTAACTTCGGGGATATATTCGGAGATATATTTGGTAACCGATCTTACCGGGGGAGGACCAGACCTCAGAAGGGTTCAGACCTCAGGCATGATATAACAATTTCTTTTACTGATGCCGCGTTAGGAAGCGAGAGGCAGCTCAGATTTACAAAGAGTGAAACTTGTGAAGCCTGTAACGGAACTGGTACTAGAAACGGAGCGCCAACTGTATGCCCTCAATGTAATGGTGAAGGGCGAGTGGAGAAAGCAAGATCGTTGTCAGTTAAAATACCAACAGGGATTAATAATGGCTCTGCACTAAAACTTTCCGGTCAGGGAGAAGCTGGTATCAGGGGTGGAAGAGCAGGAGATTTGTATATACATGTTAAAATTGCTTCACATCCCTATTTTGAGAGAGAGGGTTTGGATATTCAATATGATGCGCATATACCTTTCACTAAAGCGGCATTGGGAGGAGAAGTAGAAGTCCCTACATTAAGCGGAAAAGCAACGTTAAAGATACCTAAATGCACACAATCCAATCAAACATTGAGGATGACAGGACAGGGAATCAAGATGAAAAATGGGAGAACTGGAAGCCAGTTAGTAAAAATAGTAGTAGACTTACCAAAGAAACTGTCTGAACGACAGGAAGAGCTTCTCAAAGAGCTAGAAAAACTTGAGCACGATTAATC
>CAYTLC010000038.1:8734-17404 GCA_964438395.1 uncultured Candidatus Scalindua sp. | reverse complement strand
GTTTCAAATCTAAATAAGACAGCCTTGGCACCCGCATCAAATGCTTTTCGATAAAACTCATCATCCCTTTCCCCAACACTCAGGAAGATGAACACAGGATAGTTTTCCCGTATCTTTTTAATCAGATCCAAAATCTTGTCTGATCTGTAAGATGGATCTTCGCCGGATTGAAGGACGATTCCCTTAAATCCGAAACGCTTTACCGCATCATCAATCACTTCTAGAATTTCTCCGGTGTTAAGGTTGAAACGTTTGAGAGTGGAGTTTTCTGAATTAATTCCACAATATTCACATTGACAAACACACTTGTTTGAAAACTCAATTATTCCGTGAACACAGCAGCTATTATCTAAAAATTTTTGACGTATGAAATTGGCTGATTTGTGCAACATCTCAATTTCATCCGGATCCTTACTTAAGAGCAGTCTCAACGCTTCATCATGAGATATTGACTTGCCATAAGTTGCTCTGTCAATGATCTTCAGGAAGGCCTTATCTAGATTGGACTTGTCATTATATAATTTGGAAAGTTTTGCATCCGTCTTTTTCAGCTCAAAGAACAGCTCCTTCCATGTGTCCAGGATCTCTTCAGCATCATTCTCTTCTATTTTCTCTACTACAAAACCTCCCTGTGCGTAGACATAATCACCCACCTTGAGTTCATAGAAATCATTCCTGGCCTTCCTCTTCTCACCAAAATAATCTACTGTAATCAGATTGCCAGCAATGCTCTTTACGTTTCCCGGGATTGCATAACACATAATTTACTTTTCAGTTTTTTCTCAATATTTTTGGTGTAATAAGCACTTCTATCATACTCACTCAAACTAGCACTTAAAACTATAATTGTCTAACTTTTTTCCAGGATATTTGATACAGAAACAAACATCTTTATAATTTGTGCAATCTTTTATATAATCTACAAGTTATCTATTAGTAGAAGAGGACATTGAGAACAAAGATTTATCATTTTGTTATGTTTGATTTATAAATATTTTAGAAACAGTGACTTTTTTCAAATTTAACAATGAGGGTTGTTACAAATGAAAAAAACTAATATCTTGGGTATCGTTTTTTTAATGGTTGTAACTTCAGGTTTCTTATGGGCAGGGCAATCAGATCTTCCGGAACCTGATGCATTACAGGAAACTTACTTAAAGGGAACTAGAGAAGAAAAAGGCCGTCAATGCGGCAATGAGGTTGCAGCATTGTTGGAGGAGGAGTGTTCTTCCTGCCATGATAACGATGTAACGGAATTTACGGAAAAAGGAAACAGGGCGAAGAGAGACATGCAGGCTTCAATAGCGATTGGCGTAAAATGTGATTACTGCCATACAGGGAATAAACGGTTTACAAGCAAATATAAAATTGCAGAGAAGATGTTCGAACTATCAGAGATGATGGGTGTAGAGTGTGACTTCTGCCACAATGGAAAAGAAATTCTTACTCCAGAGGGGAGCACTGCAAAAACCGCTATGTTACTGCAGAAATGGACTAAAAAAGGAAATAGAAAATGTCTGAAATGCCATGTTGAAAAGGAACAGTTTGAATTAAATTCTGATGGGAAAGAAATTCTGAAGAGCCTGATGCATGAAGGAGAGACGGACTGAATACATATAAAATTCTGCAAATAACAGAAGTCACACATCTGATTTTTAATCAGTAGGTAGTTTAACCTGAAACTTACTCTATTTTTCGTTAATAATAAGACGTTTTCCTGTGAAAGTATTACTGAATGTCCTGATCGGGGCAGCGACAGGATCGAGAGGGTCTGCTCCGGGTGAAAACAGCTTGCCTGAGAGTTTTCCGTTTATCTGCTGATATGTTTTATCAAAATTTACAGTGAAGCTGAAAAGTGATGACCCGACACCATCTTCCAGGGAAGAGAAATTAAGTACTCTGACGTTAATTTTTCTCTCTCCTGCCTTTTTCCATACTCCCTGTTGATTGCTGAATTTGTTGTCTAACTGAGCCGAGTGAGTACCAAACCAATTGCCATTTGCAGTGATAGTTACAATCCGGGATCCACCATGATCCTCCTCAGTCAGCAGATATGTGCCGGCAACCTGCTCGCCGAAGGTGGCATGATACCTATCGGTTCCAGCTTCGCTTGAGCATAAGATACTGAGAAGCAGGAGCGTTATTATTATGGCCGATGGATAGACAGAGAGAATACTGTTGTGTTTCATAATCTCACCTTTCTTATTGATGTCATTTGTTGTATTAGATCATATATTAAAATAAAACACTATTTATTTACGACGATCTGAGGCCGTCACTGCTTTTCATCAGGAAATGAAATAGTAACAGTTGTTCCCTTACCTATTTCACTCCGGACGTCTATGCTACCGCCATACTGTCTGATCAGATTCTTAACTATAGACATTCCTAATCCTGTGCCATGCAGTTCAACTGCCTTTGCGTTTTTAGATCTGTAAAATTCGTTAAAGATTTTATTAAGGTCATCTGTAGTGATACCTATACCAGTATCAGATATCTCTAACTTAACTTCTTTATCCGTTATTGTGCTGTTTATGCTTATTGTTCCTTCTTGTTCAGTATACTTTACTGAGTTATCTATTAGATTTGTCAATATAATATCAAGATCATCCGGGACTATATTCAGGTAAAAGGTTTCGGGAGCAATTTTAATTATAATCTTCAGATTCTTTTCTCTTATTTTCTCTTGCATTAGATGCAGAGTGTTTTTAACTGCAATATTTATGTCAATTAATTTTATATCACCTTCTTTGGGTTTTCCTATCTTACCTGCAATCAGATCAAGAAGGCCGTTAACAAGTGTTATGAGGAAGCTCGTTCTTTTTTCAGATCTGATAACCAAATCTCTTGCCTTCTCAGAAATTTCACCTGCATAACCCTCTTCGATTGATTTTAAAAGGCTTTGTATTGCACTTAGTGGGGACCTGAGCTCGTGGGTAACCTTGTATGTGAATTCACTTTTCTCTCTGTCTATCGCTTCAAGCTTATTATACGCATCGGTGATATCATTCTTAAGGCTTACAATTTCATTCTCTCTCTTTCTAAGACGGTTATTAACAGATGTTGCAAGGTACGCGGAGATGTACAAAGACGTAACGCTGAAGAAGATTATTGACAGGAGATAAAGGCCATTGTCATAAACAGGATTTGGAAAAAGTTCTTTAATATGAACATGAGGGATAACATGGAAATATTCCAGGATTGAAAGAATGATTATTAATATTAATGCGAATCCAGTTTGTAGATAGCATTCCCTCTCAGATAAAAGAATTGCAGATATAATTACATGAAATATAAAGTAGATGATGACAGGACTTTCAATTCCTCCCGTGTAATGTACTAGAAAGACCAGGGCTATCCAGTCCACAGAAATCTGAAGATTGGCAAAATGTTTATATGATGTCACGTGTTTCTGTAAATATAGACAGATAAGATTAAAAATCAGTATGCAAAAGGTGACAATGAATATGGGTATTATAGGTAGATCTATTCCCAGATTAAATTTGGCAAATTTAGATGTAACAAATATACCAATTACCATGATCCAGCGAAGGTTTATAAATCTTGAAAGACTTTCAACTAGCTCTTTTTCCAGTGATGACTTTTCATGTGTATGTGTATTATATGGCATGGTAATCTGTGATAGTATTACTCTTTGTTCGCCAGAAGCTCTGACACTTTTGCTAACAGGTCCTTCGGCTGAACTGGCTTTTCGATAAAACCGTCAACCGGTAGAAAAGCATCATCGCTCTCAGGAGAAAAATTCATACCCTTTTTCTGAGATATGGCAGTAATCATCAGTATTGGGGTTTTTCTGCAATGCTTGTACTCGGCATCCGGTTCTTCACTCCTCAATTCATATGCTACATGAAATCCCTCAGTATCTGTCTCCATCATTACGTCAAGTATTATTAGATCAGGGACTTCCTCTTTTGCTCTTTGCAGTCCATCTTTACCGTTACTTGCAGTAATTATGTTATAGTTGTTTGCCTCAAGGGGCATCCTCATTGCTTCAACTATATCGGGGTCATCGTCAATGATTAGTATTTTCTGGTTTGCCATATAAATCAGCTCCTTCCTCTCAAAAGAGAGTGTAATTGTCAGGCAGACGGAGTGCTGCAGACTTCTTCAATTTTCCTTAGTACGGTATTTATTATATTTGACATTGAGTCTGCTAACTCTTTAGAAAGAGTAGTGCCGTAACTAATTGTCTTTGGCTGGATACCCACAATCTCTATCATGGGCGGATTACCAAGCATTTCCGTCATTTTAATTATTTCCATAAGGTCAGTGTCATGCAATGAATACTTCTTCTTGTTGTAGATTGAACGGACCTCTTCAGCACTGAATATTGTAACAGTGCCCGGTGCTTTACCGGTTTCAACTGCATCTATGAAAATTACTCTAGCGGCTCCATGCATGAGATCTATTAGTTTAAACCCGCCTGTACCACCATCGTATATCTCTATACTTTCCGGCAGATCATGCTTCTCCAGCTCATTGATCGTGTGGACTCCAATTCCTTCATCCATAAGCAATAGATTACCAATACCAATAACTACTATCTTGCTATTCATTTATAAATTTTACCTTCATCAAGTGTGTTGCACATGATATGCATGGATCATAAGCCCTTACAAGCATTTCAATGTTAAGGATTATGTCATCCCTTGATTGATCGAGTATGTTTGGCACAAGTTTTCTCAGGTCATTTTCAATGTTAGCCAGGTTCTGCCCTGTTGGAATAATATAATTAGCATAGTTGATCTTACCGCTATCGTCTAACTTGTGTTCATGATATAATGTTCCCCTTGGTGCTTCTGTAGCTCCTACACCATGCCCGGCTTTAGGAATCAGTTCAATTTTTTCGTCCGTCATTCCATCTGAGATCAGGTCATCCATCAGCCTTATACTGTCTTCAAAGCAGTGAACTGTTTCTACTACCTGAGCAACATTATTCATGTACGTATTGTAACAGGGTTGTTTTAATCCCAGTTCCTCTGCAACCTCTTTCGCTTTCGGGTGCAATTGATCGTAATTGTTGTTAAACCTTGCCAGTGCTCCTACCATATAAGAATCTCTATTTGATTTTGCATGTTTTGATGTTGAGTGAGGGACCATGTATTCTTTCACCTTATCCAGGTAGTCGGACGGTTCAACTTCACCATTGTCACTCGATTTGATATTACCGTCATATAGGGCGTACTCATCCGGATTAGTAAGGGAGATATATTCAGTTTCTCTCTCAAACTCAGGAGTTTTCAGACTCTTGAAGAATTTTACTGTTTCCTCAATATCCGGCCATAAATTCTCAATTTTTTTCTTGAATGACTCCAGATCTTTTGATTCCGGACTTTTAGAAAAACAGCCTACTTTCAATGTAATGGGGTGAATGTGCCTGCCTCCCACCAATGCGCATAATTCGTTAGCGAGCGTTTTAATACGCATACCTCTTAAGACGATCTCTTTATTGTCTTTTACCATACCAAACACACTGCCCACTCTGAAGAAGTCCGGTGCTGTCAGGAAATAGACATGGAGAATGTGACTCTGAATAAATTCGGCGTTAAGTAATAGTTTTCTTAATTTTATTGTCTGTGCTGAAGGTTCAAATCCGAGTGCGGCTTCAATGGCTTTTATTGATGTTGTGGTATGTGTAACAGCGCATATACCGCATATACGTGAGGTTATATGTGCAACCTCTTTATACGACCTGCCAAGTGCCATCGCCTCAAAAAAACGCGGAGATTCCACTATATCCATCCGCAGTTCACGAATCTTTCCCTCCTTGACGTCGATTATTATGTTCCCGTGCCCTTCGACTCGTGTTATATGTTCAATACCTACGTGGAAATCGTGCATTTAGTTTTTTCTGAAATGTTAATAAGATTGATTTTTAACTCTTGCCTCTAAGTCATTCATACTTCTCTTTACTATTTCCACCAAACAGCATGTATTGTGAAATAGCTTCATCCACGGTCAATCCGTGCTCGTTTAAGAGATTCTTATGTGAAGACAAATTCGGATCATCAATCAGGCCGCGGCAGCCAACACAACCATCATTATAAGTTGGGCAGATAGCCTTACATCCGGCCTTCGTTACCGGCCCCATGCAGACAATACCTTTTTCGAACAGGCAGACATTCTCTCTCATCTGACACTCTACACATACAGGATAATCGGGTATACGGGGCTTTTTTCCCATCAATATCGACTTGGTTACCTCAATAAATTCATCTTTGTCAATGGGGCACCCTTCTATCCGGTAATCTACCTTAATTACGGCCTCAATCGGCCTTGTAGGAATAGTTTCGTAATTGTCCGCCATTTTACCATATACTACTTCCTTTACCTTATTCATTTCGAACTGGTTTTTCAGGCTATTAATGCCACCAATAGTAGCACATGCACCTAACGCTATTATGACCTTGGCAGTGTCCCGTATTTTTTTGATCCGTTCAATTTCCGAAGTCCTTGTGATGCTGCCTTCAACAAATGCGATATCGTAGTTCTCGCTTTTCTCACTCATAGCCTCTCTGAAAGAGACAATATCTATTAAATTGGCTAGTTCAAGGAGCTGCTCCTCAATGGTGAGTACGACTAACTGGCAGCCTTCACAGCTTGAGAATGAGAAAAAAGCTACTCTTGGTTTTGTCATATAGCCTCCGGAAGAAATTTCAATGTGTGGTAGCTGAACTCAGGGCCCTCAAGGCAGACATATACTCCGTTGATCTGACAATGACCGCATTTTCCAATACCACATTTCATACGTCTCTCTAATGACATGATAATATGGTCTTCAGGTATCTGTTTTGCCTGCAGCTCAAGAAGGACGTATTTATACATTACCGGCGGTCCAACTACTAATGCATAGGTATTAGTAGGTTCAACCTTTAAAGATGGAATAAGCCTCGTAATAACTCCTGATTTACCGGACCAGTTATCGTCCGGCTTATCAACCGTAATGTCTAATTCAATATCTTCTCTTGTTTTCCAGAGTTTAAGCTCCTCTGTAAACAGCATCTCTCCGGGGCTCTTTGCACCGTAAAGAATAGTTATCTTTGCAAAGTCGTCTCTTTTTTCAAGGACATAGTTAATCAGCGAGCGCAGAGGCGCTAATCCCAGGCCACCGGCTATAAACAGAAGATCCTTTCCCTTCATCTCCTCTACAGGGAATCCGTTTCCCAGTGGGCCTCTTATACCCAGGCATGAGCCTTTCTCCAATTTGTGAATGGCAGAGGTAACATCTCCGGCTTTTCTGACGCAGACTCCAATTCTATTTTTATTAAAGGGAGATGATGATATTGATATAGGAGCCTCTCCAATACCAAAGATAGAGATCTGAATAAATTGTCCGGGGCTGAAATCAAAATTACCTGGTTTCTTAAACTCAAGCTCAATATATTTCTCCATGGCAGTAAGCTGCTGCGTGCTTACTACCTCGGCTATTTCAGGGAGATAAACAGAATTATTTCTCTCTTTGTTTTTCAACATGAGCAAATAGATAGTTCGGTTTTATATTTAAGAAACATTTCTGTCTGAACCCAGAGTTATTTCAAAGTATATAGTGTTTAAAAGGCTTTACTGAAGCGCTTAATACTATATAATAATTCAAAGCGTTAGGTTGTCAATACCATTTGTTAAAAATATGAGCGTGTAGATAAGAAGGCAATAAATAATGAAAAATAAAAAGAGTTATAAAACAGGCAGAGAAGATTTAGATAAAATTATTACTGATTTAGCAAGAATTTCTCTCTCTGTCAATAACGCTGACTTAATCGAAGAGATGCTGACAACAGTTGTTAAACTGGGGCTTGAAAATAATGAACGTGGTGATTTGAAATTAATAAATATGGCGTTGAAAGAACTGCGTTATGCATCAAAAATATTTATTCCATACAGAGATCAAAGAAAAGTTGTGATCTTTGGTTCTGCGAGATCCCGGAAGGATTCGGATGAATATAAGATGACTGTTAGACTTTCAGAGCTGATTGTAAAAAAAGGATTTAAGGTGATCACGGGTGGAGGGCCGGGAATTATGGAAGCCGGTAACAAAGGGGCCGGTCGAAAAGAGAGTTTCAGTTTGAATATCAAGCTCCCTTTCGAACAGCAGTACAACCCGTACACAGCCGGCGATGAAAAGGCTGTCAGTTTTAAGTACTTTTTTAACAGGAAGCTCTTTTTTCTTAAAGAGTCTGATGCAACGGTAATATTTCCCGGTGGTTTTGGCACTTTAGACGAATGCTTTGAGTCTCTCACATTAATTCAGACCGGCAAAAGTAAACCACGTCCGATCATATTAGTAGACTCTCCTGAATCTGAGTATTGGAAGCGCCTGATTGATTTTATTGCAGGAGAATTATCAGAAGGGGGGTTTATTTCGAGTAATGATTTAAGTCTGCTTATACGTGTTAATTCTATTGAACAGGCGGCTGATGAAATACTTCAATTTTACCGGGTCTACCATTCAATTCGATATGTTGGAGAGAAGACTATTATCAGACTAAATAAAGCGTTGAACATTGAAGACATTATTAAGCTTAATAAGAAATATAGTAGTATCCTTCGTTCAGGAAAAATAGAGCCTACAGATTCTCTGCCTGCAGAACAGAGAAATGAGGAGTTTCTAGATTTACCGAGGCTGGTAATGGATTTTGATCGGCATAATTT
>CAYTLC010000038.1:0-8634 GCA_964438395.1 uncultured Candidatus Scalindua sp. | reverse complement strand
AATTCAATTAAAAATTCCAGGAAATTGAACAATCCTTCTGCTAATATCTTTTTTACTTTCTTCATTAACGACCGATTCTTTTGAGCCTCATAAACGTAGGGTGCATCAGGGTAGTTGTGTTTAAATTGCTTAACTTCCTCAATGAAATGCAGAATATAAATCATATCCTTGAAACCGGAATCAATGTCATGGATAATTGTCCACTCCATAAAACTATAAAAAGCGTGATACGCGGGTACATACTCCGTTATTATCGTCTCCATTGCTTCTAATGATAAATATTCTATGTGGTTGGTGTCCTGACGCATTTGCTTCAATTCCTGCAAACTTGATGTTTTAATCTTTGTTATTGATATTACCGGGAATTTCAGTGCATTGAGATTAGCAAGAAAGATGTTACGCAACCGCGAACGAAAAAGATAGCATCTGAAGTGCATTAATCTCTTTGATTGTTCCGCTCTTCTCTTTTTTTCCAATATCTTCTCTATCAATAATGCACCGAACAGGATTTCAATGGGAATGGCTGCAAGGTGTAATGTAAACTCATTGTGTGTCAGCCAGTGGACAAATAGAAAGAATACAGAAACAAATACCAGGCAGACATATAGCCAGATTTTTCTGGTAAACTTTCCCAGAATACTGGCTATATTGAAAGGTACACTTTTCGAACGCCTTGTCTGGTCAAAGGATGTCTTCTTATACACCTCCAGCAAACTTGTCTGTGTAGCTATCAGTGACCTGAGCCTCTCTTCCTCCGTTATCTCATCTTTATCGATAACAAATATTTTTTCGTTAACAAATGGCAGGACTGCCATTCTTACATTTAACGCTATATTTTTGAATAAATTTGCAGTATCACGAGGGATCTTTGTTTTAGAGAATATTAACAGGGCAAACAGGTTCCCTGTTGGCAACATCCCCCCAATACCCATTGCAGATTTAACTCCATAAGGTATGACAAATTCCTTCTGTGCAGGGATATAAGGGCTTTCGATGGCTTCAGGTACATGATAGACGTTAAATACCCTTCCTTCCAGCTCAGACGATAGTTTTGGGTCAGGATGAAGTACACTTGAGATCCCCACACCCATTTGATCAATAAATTGATGGACCATAATATTCTTTTTCAGCATATCCTCATTCTGTAAAGGAAGAACGCGGTGATCTTTTGAATTTATTGTTGAGTTCCACTCCTGCTGAACTCCGGCAGTTGCTGATAATTTCAGACATTTCATGTCCTGGTCCACTGACTGATTACCAAGCATCTCATTGACTGAATGTTGTAATTCTTTATCAAGGCTTGAATAAGGATATGACATGAATAACCGGACCAGAACGGACGATCTCTCTCCGGTTTGAGTATCGCCGAGGTTATTAAAAAAATACCGGACCATCATATCGCTTAGCTCATCAATATTCTTGGCCTTGAGTTCCAATTGCTGCAGAGCGTCTCCAACATCAGACATATCCTGTAGCGAAAATTTTGTTAAATCAAACATAGCGTTAAATTGAAATCAACTATAGAAGGGCTGGAAATTATTTAACTTCAGCTTTGTTATTTTTAATTACCGCATTAACGGTTTCTACAAGGTCGATATTCACAGGGCACGATCTTGAACATCTTCCGCATCCAGTACAGAAAGAGGTGTTGTGTTTGGTCATCAGGTAGTTGAATTTCCTGTTAAACCGGTGTCTCAGCCTCTGGCCTCTGGTAGACCTGAAATTCTCTCCAGTGGACACAACTGCAAAATCATTTAATGTACATGCGTCCCACTGACGGCATCTCTCTCCTGATTCCATATTTAATTCCATACAATCAAAGACGTCAAAGCAGTAACAAGTGGGGCATACGATATTACACCGACCACATCCAAGGCTTCTGTCGTTTAATTCGCCCCATATAGGATCATTATCAGCATTTTTAAATAACAGAGGCAGATTAGATACATCTGTGGCAAATTTCATCTCGAATTTGTCTTTGCGCTCTTTCATTATTTTTTCAAACTTGTTTATATCCACATTGCTCGCTTCAATTGAATTCGTGTATTTTTCTACTATCTCTTCTCCCATGGGTGTGTTTATAGAGAGGTAAAAACTATCACCTATATCAGTTATCATAATATCATATCCTTCATCTACGTCCAGGCAGCCAACACTTGCACAGTGAGCGTGTTCATAGCATGGCTTGAGGCAGTCCATGCCAATGATTACTGTTTCTTCGCGTTTACGGGTGTAATTTATATCTTCGTGGTCAGAGGAGAATATCTTGTCCAGTAGATTGATTCCTTGAATGTCACAGGGTCTGACACCGAAAATTACCTGTTTTTTAGACTCTATAATGGGCTGTATGCCTGGATGTGGCTGAGTGTCAAAACGAAGCAGAGTTTCCTCTTGTGGGAATAAATATTTTTTAGGTGGAAGAATGGTTGGTATGTAATCACCCAGTGGATCAGAAAAATCATCTGTCTCGTCAAACACATAGAAGCCTTCTTCCTTCTCTTTTACGCCATAAACGGTAAATTCCTTCTTAAGGCTTTTGTATAAACGACTTGTGTCATTTTTGTTAATTATTGTTTTCTTCATTTTTGTAACCATTTCTAATCGCCTTTATAGTTTATTATAGTACATATTAAGATTATTTTTATCAAAATATAAAAAATTATTTTTTTATTTTGCATCGAATCTACAATATGTATAATGTTTGAAGAATCAAACTGCTTCAAATCGTTTAGCGAGATTGTCTTCTGCATGATCAGAAGAAATGTTATAAATTGATTAGGGAGAGTGAGAAGTATGGTGAGTATAGAATCTGATGCTGAGAGTAGGCTTAACCAGAGGCTTAACCTCTCTTTTGATATTTCGTTACCAGAACAAAAAGGTAAGACGATAAATATCAGTGCGACTGGTGTTTATTTCGAAGTAATAACAGATAACATCGATGCATTTGCCCCAGGGTCAGTAATTCCACTTGAGATATCAGCCGTTGACACTAATGAAAGAGCTCTTAATCTTAGTGGTGAAGGGTTAATTATCAGAGAGGATGTTAAAGAAAAATCTGCTGACGGCAACCGGTTATGCGTGGCTGTTCAATTCACAGAAAAACTTAATGTCAAGATGGATAAAGATTGACAAAGTGTCGCCCTGTATCCTCATTCGAAATAGCTAACAATCTACCAGGCTAAGTGTAATTTCCTGTTTGCTATTTTCTTTTCTTTTTTAAGACTAAGTTCACATCTGTTATCTTTTCCGTTTCCACTCTTACCTCCTGCGTAACTGGTTCGAATCTCTCATGCCATGTCTTTAATGTATAGTTTCCGGGTGGAATATTATCTATCTTGAAATTACCGTCCTTCAAAGTGACTGCAAAATATGGATTATCAAATACCGCCACAAATGCAGACATTTCCGCATGTACGTTACACTGAATAGGCACAACACATAGCTTGTCAAATATTACCTGTTTTACAACACCTACGTCGTAAGTACCAAGATTGAACTGTTTACAGCCGTCCCGTGGAGAGAAGACATTGTGCTTCACAATATCGCTGTTCGGAAAATCAATAACAGTGCCTTTCTGTACGGCGATAACGTGAGGAACGAAGGTCCTGTCAAATTGACCTATTGTCCCATGTTCCTCTGGCGCAGGATAATCATTACCGCCGATCCCTTCAATGAATACTACTATGTTTTCAGGATATTTCATCCTTTTGCATTTTACATTACCCGTAATAGTTCCACCATCCTCGACTTTAACTTCTATCTTTATTTCACGTTTTAGTTCCTTCCTGGCCTTCTCCAGCTTCTCCTGCATTATTCTGACCTCATTTGCATACATGGTCCTGGAGTCTGCTTGAGCTTCCTGCTCATAAACAGATAATGTTGCTACAAAGCAGAATAGTATTAACGAACATATATTTTTCATTTCTTTCACAGCCTCATTTTTATTGGAATTCAGTTTTCTATATATCCTTCTTAGAATGGGTGTCTATAAAAACCGATAGATATATTTTATATAATTTGTTGCGAAAATCCATGTGTATTTATCTCAGCTCCGAGGAGTGGGGGGGAGAAGAACAGGCTGAGTACTGCACAAGCTCTCCTTAGGATTAAAGGAGATGAAGGTAGATAGGGTCAAGTGAGCTCTTGCCTCTACAGATATTTAGTGGTTTTTGCACTCAAGGCAGGGGTTTGCTTGATTTGAGTGTAGCCGAAGTACGAACTATGAAAACAGACAGAGTGTCTGTTTTCATAGTTTTATAGTCATGAATTATGTCTGTTACTTCTTCTTTCTTGCCGTCGTTTTTCTGGTGGTGGTTTTTGCTTTTGCTTTCGTCTTTGTTTTTGGCTTTGCGCTTGATTTTGATTTAGTCTTGGCTTTCGCCTTAGCCTTTGGTATTGCTTTTGGTGAACATACGCTACTCCTGCTTACCGAAACTCTGCCACAATCTCCACAATAGTATTTGAGTTTGAGAACTTTTGGAGCACATACATGCCTTGTGTCGGTTTCTACTAATCCGCAATATTCACAGACAAGTGTCTTCTCCATTGGTGCCGGTTTACATAGGTGACCTCTCTTTGGAGCGACTTTTCCACAAGTCTTACAGGTATACACTTTTTTTGCAGACTTTTTTTTAACAGCCATATTTGTCTCCTTTCATTTAGATTTAAATTTCCGCTTAAATCGGGGTCATGTTTAAAATAGTGTTACTGCATTCCACAACAGCCTGTACCGCTGCATGAACCTGGTGATGATGGTGGCATACCTCCTCCACCTGACGAATCAGATACTGAACCACTTGCAAATACTGAGAACTGTTTTTCTAACGATTTCCCGCCACATTCAGGGCAAACCGGTTTTTCATCATTCCTTTGTAGTATCTCAGAAATTTTATCACACTTTTTACATTTATATTCATATAAAGGCATTTTTTCCCTCCTATAAAAGAGTTAAAGTAACAGACTGTTAATGCAATGTCAAGGTGCTATAGGTATCTGATTAAAGTTTAATCTTATCATTTGTAATATGCGAGTTGACATTATAGCTGGCAATGCATAAAGCTTTTTCATACGAATATTTACGTGATCACTTTTTGTTGTGCTTCTTCTTCAAATTCTATTTTGCCCTGATCGTACTTTTCACTTGTATCTTCAAGATCTTTGTAGAGTGTGTCAATGTGGTTTTGTATCTGTTTGCTTGATTTAGATAGTCTTGATATTGCGGTGCCATCCTGGTCGTGTGATGCTTGAATCAAAGCCTCCGTGTCTATTTGAAGTTGCCGCTCCGCTCTCTCAATATCTTTTTCTATTCCTTTGATCTTTTTTTCAATAGGGGCCAATACCTTTGATCGTCTTGCATTAAACTCAGCACGAACTTTTCTTTGCTCTTTCTTGCTCAGGCCTTTTGTGTCCTCCTGCTTAGATGATTTTTTCGTTGGTTTGATACTGTCCTGATCGTCCCATCCAATTTGTTCAAGGAATTGAGAATATGTTCCATGGAAGAAGAATATTCTGTCATGGTGGAATACTATCAACTTGTTCGCTACCCTGTGGAGGATGTGTTCGTTGTGGGTTACCATGAGTACAGCACCACTAAAGTTGTCAATGGCATCCATCATCGCTTCACATGACTGCATGTCAAGGTGGTGAGTTGGTTCGTCAAGCAAGAGGATATTGGTTGGCAGAACGAGCAGCTTCCCAAGTAGTGTTCTGCACTTTTCTCCTCCTGACAATATTTTTATTTTTTTGAGAGCACTATCTCCTGAGAACATCATTGCACCGCAGATACTTCTGACTCTTCCTCTCTCAATGCCTGAGACGGTTGAGGCAATCTCTTCTTCAACTGTCAGTTGGTCGTTCAGGGTCGCAGTATTTGCCTGTTCATAGTAACCAATCTTAGTCTGTGGATGGTTTCTGACTTTTCCTTCACTGGGAGACAATATGCCGGCCAGTAATTTCAACAACGTTGTCTTGCCTTTACCATTTTTCCCGATTATGCATATCTTATCATTACTCTCGACATTGAAGTTAATATGGTCTATGAGAGGTGAATCGTTACCATTGTAGGAAAAAGTCAGGTCCTGCGCTTCCATTATGGATTTAGCAGGGAATTGAGCGGAATTAAATGAGAATGAGAGTGTAGATATTTTTTCAAGTTTTTTCAGTACTTCCTGCTTTTCAAGAGCTTTGACGCGTGACTGTACAAGGCTGGCATGGCTTGCCTTTGCCCTGAAACTGTTTATGAAACTTTCTGCCTGCTTACGTTTTCTGTCTTCATTAAGACGCTGTTTTTCATGGATTACCTCTGATTTTAGAATTCTGTCATAATATTCCTGGGTGGTTCCCTTGATCTTTACAATTTTGTGTCGATGAATACCCAATGTGTGTGTAGCAACACTGTCCGTAAATCCTCTGTCATGGCTTATGATGACAACCTCATTTTTCCAGTTAATCAGGAAACCGGTCAACCAGCGAATGGAAACAATATCCAGGAAATTTGTCGGTTCGTCAAGTAGAAGGAGATTCGGGTCTGAAACCAAAACCTTTGCAAGATTTAATCTGATTTGGTAGCCACCGGAAAATTCAGATGGGTTATGATCAAAATCATCTTCTGAGAAGCCAAGGCCGGAGAGGACACTCTTAACTCTCCAGTCATCACCCTCCTGATCTGCGGGCAGACTACAGCATCCTTCCTCCAGAATAGTTGGTTCTGTAAAACTAATGTGCTGGCTCAAATACCCTATGCGATAGTTCTTCGGGACGGCAATGGTTCCTTTATCACACTGCTCCTGTCCTGTCAGCATTCGGAATAGAGTGGTCTTTCCGTGTCCATTCCTGCCAACCAGGGCAGTGCGTTCACGTGGGTTCAGGTTAAAAGAGATGTTGTCAAATATAACTTGTTCGAGATAGTGCTTGCTTACGTCTTGAACTGAAATCATGGTTTAATATCATACAATCTATTATTTAAATTTTCTGGAATTTGAAATTAGCTTTTCGGTTATTTCACCCCAATTGTTTTTGAAATTCATAGCCTTATCATCAATATAGGCAACCCCAATAGGTTTGTCCGGTACCCAGACATCATCAAAAGGCAGTTTATAGTATTTCATATATTCCTTTATCCTGTCGAACTGATCACCAATAAGTAAATTTTTAAACTTAAATGAAGTCCTACAGGAATGGATAACAATACGGTAACCGGCTTTTTGCAGCGTCTCTAATGCTTCCTGCACACCTTCAGTCGGATCTCCTACATCAGGAAAACGATGTTCACAGATAACACCATCAAAATCAACAACTAAGGAAGGCTTCTTTTTCATAATTGTCTCCTATGTAATTTACTTTTTACTTTTAACAGATAAGACCGGGCATGGAGCTTTCCTTACCACCTTTTCGGCAACACTTCCAACCAGCATATGTGCTATACCTGTCCTTCCATGTGTACCAATCACTATTAAATCTATATTCTTGTCCTTTGCGGTTATTATAATCTCAAGAAATGGTACTCCGAACAAAATAATTGTCTCTACTCTGTTTTGAATCTCTTCCGGAATCTCAGTTAATAACTTTTTCTCCAATTGTTCTCTGGTGGATTGGTCGAGTACTGTCATCGATACAGACGGTTCTTGTTCATAAATAGGGCCACCATAATCAAAAACTCTGCTATCCACTACGTGAGCCAGATACAGGGAGGCATCATCGTCTTTTAACATCAAATGTATTGCATATTTTAATGCTTCCCGAGCGTTTTCTGAAAAATCAAAAGGACATAGTATTTCTTTTAATTTTATCATCTGAATTCTCCTTCTTACATAACACGTTGAATAGAATCGCAGGGAGTATACGCCCCTCTAAGCGATAAGTGCACTCGCACTGGTTTATCATGTGAGATTATGTTGTTAAACGGAGTTTCCAGTTCAAGCAAAGTACTTAAGGCATGACAAATTCGTGATCCGACTGCCTGACTGTTAGTACGGGACAGGGAGCCTTTCTTACAACTTTCTCAGACACACTGCCCAGCATCATATGTGAAATACCGGTTCTTCCATGCGAACCGATTACTATCATATCAATCTCTTTCTCCTTTGCAGTGCTTATGATCTCTGCGAAAGGGATACCCTGTGTTACGATGGCCTCTACATCCATGTCGTCCCTGATCTCCTCCGGTATACAATCAAGAAGTTTTACTCTTAACTGCTCAATTGTCTCTTCATTCGGAATCTGTGTCGACATTGCATCCAGCCCCTCGTTAAAAGAACGTATATCAATTACATGCAGCAGCAACAATTTTGCTTCGTCTCTCATTGCAAATGTGACGGCATATTTCAGCGCCTCTTTTGAGCAATCTGAATGATCGATAGGGCATAATATTTTATTTAAGGATATCATTTTGAACCTTGTTCCTTTCAATTGCTAACGCAACTAACTAACTTATCTGCATAGTAACACTGCGCAGTCTACTTTTCTCATTATCTGTACCGTTGTATTTCCAAGGATTAACTCTCTTATTTTCGAGTGACCGTAAGCGCCCATTGCGAGCAAATCATAAGAGCCTTCATTGCAGAGTTCCAGAATTGCACTCACGGTTTCTCCACCTTTAAGGACCTTGTCATATGTAATTTTGCAATCTTTCAGATT
>CAYTLC010000037.1:13861-17575 GCA_964438395.1 uncultured Candidatus Scalindua sp. | reverse complement strand
CATTCCGAATACCATCAGGAACGACGATGAAGGAGATAGAGAAGAAGGTTATCCTGGAAACACTTCACACGACTAATGGCAGCAAGTCTAAAGCCGCAAAGATACTCGGCCTTTCCACAAGGAAAATTGAATACAAAATCAAAGAGTGGTCAAGTCAAGATGCGCCAAAGGCATTGGCAGTAGAGTAAAATCAGAAACAACGTATCAGAATGGGCACCTGATTAAGGCCCGAACTGAGCAGGCAGAAACTACGCAATCTACATTCTGAAAGAAATATAGATCTTTATTGCTATGAGCACTCCTATACCCACCCCTATAATCCATGCCCATGGTATTTGCCAACTCTCTGTTTCATTCTTCTGATCATCCATAATAAACTCCTGTTTTATTACTTTGAAATATAACGAATCCCTTTTACGACAAGCCATGCAAAACCGGCGGTTGTTGAGACCCACCCACAGATAGTCATGACCGGACGTGAACTGCCAAGATCATGCTCGTAAGCGAGCACCAAAAGTCCCGAGAAAAAGAAAAACAAGGGAAGAATATACTGTTTTCCGGATTGCTTTGCTTTAACCGTCTGTTCACAATTATCACATTTACCAAAAGCCATATTATTGTTTAATGTCACTCACTTCTTTTATCACTAATCTCCTTCCAGCAAGATTACATTTATTGTATTAATAATTCAAACTTTTTATGTAATGCAGGAATAAAAGCTGAAAAAGAAGGTGAAATATTATACGAAATATGTATTATTAGAAGACGAGACAGTTATCTAATAATTTGTAGTTTAGAATAGTACGAGGAGGGCATTATGCGCTGGAAACAATTTCTCACTCCCGTTAAATCGCTGGATGTGGATCAGGCCAGAGAGTATGTGCAGAAAAAGCCTCCTGAAGAGCTTACACTACTGGACGTCCGTCAACCCAATGAATATGAAGCAGGCCATATCCCCGGAGCAAGGCTCATACCTCTACCCGATATATTATCACGACTTGATGAAATAGATTCAAACAAAGCAACCGTTGTTTACTGTGCCGTTGGTGGACGCAGTCGTATCGCAGCCCAGATGATAGCGGCACAGGGTTTCAGTGAAGTGTATAATCTTTCCGGTGGATTTAAGGCGTGGAAAGGTGATGCCGCTTTCGGTGCAGAAGAGAAGGGACTGGAACTCTTTACCGGTAATGAATCAGTTGAAGAGACGCTGGTAGTTGCTTATTCCCTGGAGGAAGGTCTGCGCAGTTTTTATCTGGAAATGCAGGCAAAAGTAAATAACAGTGACGCCAGCAAACTTTTTGAGAAACTCTCCGAAATAGAAGTAAAGCACCAGGAACGTATTCTTGATGAATATCGTAAAATAACGGCTAGTTCCATAACCAGGGAAGAGTTTGAAAAAAATGTTGTTGTCAATACCCTTGAAGGTGGCCTTACTACGGAAGAGTATGCAAACCTTTTTCATCCGGACTGGGAATCAGTAACAGACATTATTGAAGTGGCAATGTCAATTGAGGCACAGGCACTTGACCTGTATCTGCGAGCCAGTGACAGAAGCAGCGAACCTCAATCCCAAAAAGTGTTAAGACAGATTGCAGATGAAGAACGGACTCACCTGGCACAGCTGGGCAAATTGATTGAAACTATTTGATATTGCCGTCATGGTATTGACAGCAACCCTTAGACAGTATCGTTTCTCTTTTATTATCATTGACGGAGGTAACGGTGGGAAAACATCTCGTAATTGCAGGTGGTGGGCATGCACATATGCTGACGCTTGCCAATCTTCACAAATTTATTGAAAAAGGCCATGAAGTAACCGTTATCGGCCCCTCACCATACCACTACTACTCGGGCATGGGCCCGGGGATGCTGGGTAAAACATATACTCCTGAAGAGGTCCGCTTTGCAACAAAACATGCAGTCGAGAAACAGGGTGGAGTGTTTATACAGGATAGGGTAGAACGGATTGATCCTGAAAGCAAAGCAGCATACCTTGAATCTGAAAAGACAATTCCCTACGACACGCTTTCATGTAATGTCGGCAGTTATGTTCCAATGACAATAGTATCAGGAGCAGACAGAGATATCTTCCCTGTAAAACCTATAGAGAAACTTATTCACTTTCAGGAACGGGTTCTTGAACTTACCTCTCAAAAAAAAATAACTATCGGGATAATTGGCGGTGGTCCTTCTGCTGCTGAAACTGCCGGGAACATCTGGAGGCTTGGTAAATACTACTGCAATAATATGCCTGACATAACTATCTTATCAGGTCAAAAATTTATGGCCCATTTTACGGAAAACGTCCGCAACAGAATAATTCACTCCCTGGTCAAGCGCGGTATTGAAATCCTGGAACAGGATTTTGTCAGCGAAATCAAAACAGGAGAGATCACTATGGAATCGGGACAGGTACATCATAAAGACCTAATCCTCCTGGCTCACGGAATAAAGCCGTATCCTGTTTTTCAGAAATCAGGATTGCCAACCGGTCCTGACGGGGAACTCCTTGTCAATAAATACCTGCAGTGTACAAAACACCCCGAAATATTCGGAGGTGGCGATTGTATCTATTTTGCATACCAGCCACTTGATAAAGTTGGAGTTTACGCAGTGCGGGAAAATCAGATTCTTTACCACAACCTCATGGCATCTCTAGACAAAACGAACCTTCAAGATTTTGATCCGGGCGGAGAATATCTACTCATTTTCAATATGGGAAATGGCACAGGGATTATGCAGAAGAAAAAGCTGGTACTGGGAGGCAGGCTTGCCTTTACTATCAAGAACTATATCGATCGCAGATTTATGAAAAAGTTTAAATCGACAGAGTAAGGACCAATCCGAAAATTTAAGCGCATGTATACAGAGGCCTGGCATAACCAAGCGAAATATTTTCGCATCTACTAAGATATTATTTGCTAATCATTTTTTTGCGAAATTACATCTTGATCCGTAAGGCATTACTGATACACTGCTTATATATCAATTAAATATTTTTATCTGTAAATAGATCAATAACGGTACCAATATTGCGCATTATATAAGTGTTGACTTAGCCTTTATAAAGTTGCCTAATATTGTTGGAGGGCAACATTTCTTACTGAGCAAAATTTATAAAGATATTGTATATTTTATTTTTGAAGAAAGAAAAAGGAGGAATGCATAATGAAGAAAATCTATCAGATAAGTATAACTTTATTTTGTGCGTTAGTTATTACTTCAGGGGTTCTAACCTTCAGCGGAGAAAGCAGTAAAGTCTATGCAGCTGCAGGAGGAGAGACTATGCATGACTCTATGGCTACTAAATATGCGATGAAAGCTGTAGGCTCATCTATGTCTAAGATTCTGGATGGGTTATTAAATGGTGATTTTGATGTAGTGATTAAGGAGTCTAATAAGATATCCAGAATCAGCAAATATATGGTTGATATGTATTTTCCGGATGACGAGTGGGGCCTGGTAGGACGGAAATTTAAAATGTCTGACAAATTAATGAAAGCGGAATATGAGAAATACGCAAAAGAGATGGCTGCAGCCACTAAAAACCTTGCAGATACTGCAAAAGATGGAGACAGCGTGGAAACATATGAAGTTTTTGATTCATTGTTAAGAAACTTATGCTTCGAATGCCACAAAGCTACCCGTGTCGACTGGCCTTCTAAATAGAGAGTAAGTTACTTCCCCTTTTATAGCGTATCTACACTCTTGTAG
>CAYTLC010000037.1:6836-13761 GCA_964438395.1 uncultured Candidatus Scalindua sp. | reverse complement strand
GTTATGCCTTCCGGCAAACGTGTGCGCATATCAACAACGGCAGTTGCAAGCTGCTTTACCGTAATGCTTTTCACTCCCCTCAGATCGGCTCCGCGCAAATCCACACCACGCAGATCAGCCCCTGACAGGTTTGCTCCTGACAAGTTCGCCGACGACAATTTTGCCTTCTGCAAGTCTGCTCTCGTCAGGTTCGCTTCCTGCAGGCTTGCACTCGTCAAGTCTGCTCCTTGTAGATCTACATGCGTCAGGTTTGCTCCCTGCAGTCTCGCATTCTTCAGATTAGCCTTTTGCAAAACTGCATCCAACAGGTTTGCATCACGCAGATTTGATGCAGACAAATTTGTATGTGACAGATTTGCCCCTGTCAGGTCAGCTTCCTGGAAAGATGACCATGGCATTTCCGCACCTTCGAAATCTCCCCATCGCAATATCATTCCCTGCGCTTCCGCCCCCTCCAGCATCTTAACTCCCAAAGCGCTCTTCAGACTGTCTATATTGTATTTGGGTATATCCCTGAACGTTAGACCATCCGGGAATTTTGTCTCCCTATCGTAGATGGTTGTAATGATCTGCCTTATAACGAGATTTTCAGCGCCGGTCAGATCTGCTCCACGCAAGTCCACGTCTGCAAGGTTTGCACCGGAAAGATCTGCCCCTCTCAGATCTGCCCCTCGCAGGTTTGCCTTTCTCAGGTTTATCCCCTTCAGATTCGCTCCCTGCATGTTCGCCTGCGCCAGGTCAGTCTCCTGCAGATAGAGCCATCGCAAATCCCGCCCTGACAGGTTCGCCCCTCTTAACGATTTAACACCCAGTCTTCTCTTAAGTTGTTCTGCATCGTACCCGAACTCACCTTCCTTCGGTGCGGCTCTCTTCCCTTTCACAGCAACACTCTTATGTAAGGCAACCTCTCCTGCGCCTGTAGATGACAACCCGAAGACCGTACACAAACCGATCACGAAGAAGACAACTAAAGAACCACTCTTTAAATTGCTTCTCTTCATTTTCAATATCTCTTTTTTTTCGGAGCAAAGAATCTTATATATTTTACCACTGCCTTAATCTCTTCCGGACTCAGTTTATGCCCTTGTTTTGGCATTTTCTTCTTTCCGTTAGTGATAGCAGTGATCATCTGTTTGTCTGTCGTAGCATCCTGCCACTCGCCATCAGTAAAATTCGGGACCCCCAATCCCTTCCCCCTCTTTGTACCTTTACCGTCTTTTCCGTGACATTTTCGACAATGATTAGTAAATATCTTTTTATAATCTATTTTGTCGGCAAATGTATCTGATACATTAAACTGAACTACAGAAAAAAACAGCAAAACTACAAGGCCATAAAGAGCCTTCTTCATATATTTATTCCTCCATTAATTGTAGCTATCATTTCTAAAACCGTTATTTTTACTACTTTAACTGCTGAGAGTACAACGATATTTTCGGTTATTTCATCTTGTGCTCTCAGCAGTAGTAAAATGCATCCTGAAGTAATGTTCTAATCTATTTTCCAAACGCCCTTATGACCGGAACCAGGGCATGCATCTCTTCTTCAGTAAGTTTATCACTGAAAGGGAACATCTTTTCCTCAGTTCCCTTTGCAATCTGCTCTACGATCTGTTCATCTGTTATACCATCCTGGAACGCCTTATCGTTGAAGTCACGCGCGCCAAGTCCTGACCCTAAATCCGTCTTACCAGTACCGTCTTCACCATGACACAGAACACAGTGCTTTGCGTACAACTCCTGTCCGTCAATATCATTTGCCATTATTTCCGGTAAGACCAGATATCCAAAAGCAGCTTGCAAAAAAACTATAATCAATATTTTTTTAAACATTATCTCTCCTCCAAATAATTGTAAAAAAATTAACCGCATAACCTGCAACTACTGATAGGCGCAATATTTATGCCTTTAATTAGATATTTGAAAAGACACGTTATAGTTGATGTATAAACAGCTTCTTAATAAGACCTTACAACCTTTAGATATAAATCGGAAATAAATACCTGGTTTAGTAATATCCACATGGTGCGAATAATCTGCGGTACAAGCCTTTTCACGCACCTTGTAATTTGCAGTTATTTCGTATTTTATATAAGGAAATATACAGCAGAATCTCTTTTTTATCTATATTAAAACTAAAAGCCTATTAACTTAATTAATGAAGTTTAAAGCGTGCCATCTGCCTGTTATAGAGCAGGTCAAAGGACCAGTCCCATAATGCACGTGACAGCTTTTCAATAACCAGTAAATGCCTTAAATAAGTTAGCTTCCAGCTAAACCAGGCAGAGAAACCTTTTAACTCAAATTTACCAACTAAATTTGCTATACCTTTCCTTTCGCCAAGGGAAACTGTAGAGCCCAGAAATACATATTTGAAATGATGAAGCTTTTTCCCGCTAAAGTGCTTTACAATATTCATGGCAACAGTCCTGGATTCCTGTACTGCAACCTGTGCCGTCTGCGTTAGTGGACTCTCTCCCTCTCTCGGCATAAAGCAGGCATTATCGCCCAAGGCAAAAATTTCAGGTTTATCTGCTGTCTGTAAGAATGAATTTACTTTTACCCGGCCATCTGAATTCCTTTTCAGAGGCAAACCTGCTACTAAATTATTGGCTTTTACTCCTGCAGCCCACAGAACGTTGTGCGTGGGGATAGAAATCTTTCCATTAAGCTCAATAGTACAATCGGTTATTTTTGTGACCTTTGTTGAGGTCATGATCTCTATTCTCATTTCTTGAAGATGTTTCTTGGCATATTTCACCAGGTATGGGTCCATATTGGGCAATATTTGATCCATAGCGTCTATCAATATGATTCGACAGTCGCGGTCAAACTTTACGAACTCAAACTCTTCTGCTAAAACATTTTTACATAGATCATGTAACTCCACTATGTATTCTGTCCCGGTAGCACCGGCGCCTATAACAACAAAAGTTAAAAGTTCTTCTTTAAGTTGCAGATTATCTGTTTGATTTGCCAGTTCGAAACATTCAAGTATTCGTGCCTTAATTTCTTCTGAAGTTTTTATACTGCTCAAGGTATATGAATACTTATCTGCACCGGTAACGCCAAAAAAGTTAGGATCGCTTCCCATCGCAAGTACCAGGTAGTCGTATCGAAATGCCTCTCTTCTGTCTGAAATAAAATCTGCCTTGTTAATGTATGTATAGTGATCATATTTTGGAGGGTTGTCACGGCTGGTACGGTTTGTACATATCTCAACAGTCCGGTTTTTCAAGTCTACTTTCTCTATCTCGCCATGATGAAATTCTACGTCTTCTCCCTTAAACACCATACGCAATGGTCTTTTGATGTGGTCTGAGTGGATAGAAGCGGTTGCTACTTCATGTAAAAGTGGAGTAAAAAAATGATAAGTGTTTCGATCTATCAGGGTAATTTTTACATTTGGGGTCCTCCTGGTAAATTTCAGAAGGTATTTAGCAGCACATATACCACCAAAACCTGCGCCTAATATCAGAATATCCGTCTGTTTCTGTCGCCTTTTCATCTTAATACCCTCTTTTCTCTGAGTATTAATAGCTCGGTTTCTAAAAAAGCATTTTTAGAGCTATGGCTGTCGATAGACACTCTCCCGGAAACCCTTATTACCTATTCAATATGCAAGGTGCTTCCGGGTTAATCTCTATCTATCCAACACCCTTTTACTCCGGTTCGTTGAACTAAAGCGATCAATCTACGCTTACAAACGAAGTAATCAACACGATCCTTCTAGCCCAGAACTTATCATCATCTATTTTGAAATTGCATTTGATGTAGTCGCCTGCCTTAAGATGTTCGAGGCTTATTTTGTCTTGTTCCTGAAACTTGGTACCGCCTCTGGCGGATACTATATCGACCGCTACATTTCCTTTAAAGCAATCTGTATCTTTCGTCAGATTTAGCGGATTGTCTCCAATAAGCTCACATTTTTCAAGAATTATCTCCATTTTGTCCAGATCGAAGCTCTTTATTTTGCCTTCAATTACTTCGTGATTTACAGGTTCTCCATTTGCATTAACATGCCAGTCAACTGTATAGTAACCATAGGCATTAAATCCAAGCGAAAAAACTCCAAAAATCATAATCATTATTAATAATTTTATCGTCCTATACATTGTTAAACCCTCCCTTCACTACTGCTCTTTTGCAGCGCAATAACTGCGCTCTTCCTCTTTATATTAAAACAAATTATTCTGTTGAATGAGTTCCCACATATTATTATTAAACATGAAGGTTTTCAGAATTAACGGGTTTAAAACAGTTTAATAGAGTTCATTAATTAATGAATCTACACCCTTAATACTTGTTTTTCTCTTTATTAGCGGAAGGTCTTTGGGTTTCATATAATTTTCCAGATAAGTTTTTCTGGAATTTTTGTAAATAACACCTACCGGTATTTTGTTTCCCCACTCACTTGATTTTTTATATGCTTTTGATTTGTCTGTAGGATCATAAGAACTGCCAAGTTGGTACACCCTGTCATTGTACCACTTGTAAGTATTGGTATGATTAAAAGAAACGCACGGCTGGAGTACATCAATAAGTGAAAAACCAGGAGTGTTTACTCCTTCCTCAATTAGCTTTGAGGTAAGCTCTATTTCCTTTGAATAGCTTCGCGCCACGAACACCGCATCCAGAGTAATTGCCATCGTCAGTGGGTTAAAAGGAATGGTAAATACGCCATCTGGCTGAGTTTTAGTTACCATTCCTAAATCAGAAGTAGGTGATGCCTGTCCCTTGGTAAGACCATACACCTGATTGTTATGGACTATTAAGGTAATATCTATATTTCTGCGTATGGCATGTATGAAATGGTTGCCGCCTTCCCCATAGATATCTCCATCTCCGCTTGTGACAAGAACCATGAGTTTGTGATTTGCCACTTTAGCGCCAAAGGCTGCCGGCAATGCCCTGCCATGTAAACCGTCAAAACCGTTTGTGTTTATATAATGCGGCAGTTTTGCCGCTTGTCCGATTCCTGATACAATAAGTACCTCGTGTGGTTTCTTCCCCAAATTCATCAGTGTGTTTTCTACCGATGAAAGTATGCTATAGTCTCCACATCCCGGACACCACGCTCTTTCGCCAGAATAATGAAAATAGTTTTCTTCCGTCATTTCTGCCTCTTTTCAAACTTTTCTATTATATATTGCACGTTGAATGGACGTCCGTCGTATCTCAGAATAGGTTCTCCTGTGTTTATATTAGTTTCCCTCTTAAGTAAACGATTGAATTGTGCCTGATAGTTATTCTCAACCACACAAATATCCCTCCTGGATTTAAGGAGTTTGATTGATTCCTCAACAGGGAATGGCCATATCTTATTATAATGAATCATTGCTACGCTCTTTTTCTGTTCATGCAAATAATCTATTGTTTCTCTAACAGCGCCATACGTAGATCCCCATGACACAAAAATTGTTTCAGCATTTTTCAGACCATAATATTGCGGCCCATAAAATTCTTTTTTCATACCATTAATTTTTCTAAAGCGTTTTTCTGCCAGTTTTTTTGCAACAACCATCTCTTCAGAAATATGTCCATCTTCAGTATGTATATGGCTATCTACAATGAAAGTTACCTTATCCTGTCCATAATAAGCCAAAGGAGATACTCCGCTTTTACTGTTTTTATATCGAAGATAAGGTTTTTTCAGATTGCCGCTTTTTACCATATAGCTTTTATATTTAACTTTGTTCGGGTTTAACTTGTCTAAAGTAGTACAGCCGTCAACCAGATGCTGATCTCCGAGTATAAACACGGGCACCTGATATTTTTCGGCAAGGTTCATTGCGTTAATGGAAGTATAAAAAGCTTCTTCCGCTGTACCCGGAGCGAAAATAAAGCGCGGAAATTCACCATGACCTATATTCAAGACTAAGTCGAGGTCCTCCTGCGCAGTACGTGTTGGAAAACCGGTTGCGGGCCCCGGTCTTTGCATATTTGCTATCACTACAGGAATTTCAGCAGCTCCCGCCAGACTGATACCTTCACACATCAGGGAAAGGCCTCCTCCGGAAGTTGTAACGGCGGCGCGCGCGCCTGCCGCTCCTGCCCCAAGAACCATATTACAGGCGGCTATTTCGTCCTCTGCCTGTTCCGATATTATTCCAAATTTTCTGGCCTTGCCGGTTATATAAGTGAATATCCCTGTAGATGGTGTCATTGGATACGCACTGATAAACCGTATTCCACCGGCAATCAGCCCGATAGCTATCGCTTCGGCCCCATTTATCAGCATTCGCTTTCTCTTTTTTACCCTGCCAATATTAGCTTCACTGTTTTTATAATTTTCTGAAGTATACGTAAAACCTTTAGTGGCCGCTTTTATGTTCCCTTTGATCTGTTCAAAAGACTTTTTTGCGAAGCTGGTTTCAAGAAATTCTACAAGTTCTTTTAGATCAAGCCTTAAAAGTGCAAACAGAGCGCCTACTGCCGCGGAGTTTACATAAGCAGGACTGCCACTTTCCGTTGATAACTTTGCCAGGGGAATCGCAACATCCTGGATCTTCTTTGATTTTTTTACTTTTATGCTATCTGAATCGTGGATAATGATTGCCGGATCGGCTAAGTGCTTGTAGTGAACATCCACACTTTGTTGATCGAGAGCGACCAGTAATTGGGGGGAAACTGTTGTAGAATATATCGGCTTGTTACTTACCCTGATATTGGTGAAGTTGTGACCACCACGAATTCTGGACATATAGTCCTGGGAAGTAAACAGATGATAACCATTTCTGGCAAGAATCTTAATGAGAATACCGGCAATTGTCTGGAGCCCTTGCCCTGCGCTTCCTGCGATGGTGATATTAAAATCAATCGGCATCAAAGCTCCTTATCAATACTGATAAAAAAACACCTGATAACCAAACTCACTGTCGATATAATACATACCATTTTATGCAAAAAACACAAAAATATTTACA
>CAYTLC010000037.1:0-6736 GCA_964438395.1 uncultured Candidatus Scalindua sp. | reverse complement strand
TTCCTTATCGAGAGAGCAGAGAACAAAGTACCCAACAAACCATGTTTGCCTTCTCCACGGAAACTTATAATACGCTCTCCCTAAAACCTGTCCATCTTTAAACTTCCTTACCTCATCTACCAAACCGAAGGTCAACAGATGATATGGCCTGTAATCCAGGGCAAGACAAGGCTTATCATCAACAAACGCGTTTTTAGTATAGGTATCAAACTTGAAGAGTTGGGGAAAGTACCTGCTTTTAAACAGATTTATGCCACGACCTTCTTTGCCTTCATTAAAAGAAGTAATAAATTTTTTACCGGTCCACTGTCTCAATGGGCTTTTGAAAGCGATCTTGATCACACATTTTAACCACCAGGGATTTTCAGGATTCAGAGCAAGAATTTCCCCTGCAGTGTCACCTTCAAGTTCTTCAAATCCTGGTAAAGCTTCCGTATCAAATAACGTATCAAGACCATTGATTGAACATCTCTTTAACTGTTCAAAGATCGCTACTACTTCTTTTTCAGAATATCGCATATCTTGATAACTTAAAATCAAACGGAATTGTTTAAGATGCTTCTATTAAAAAAAGCAAGAAGAGGTGTAAACAGAAAAAGGTTTATACACATGAAACAATCCCATGTATATAAACCTTTTAAACAGATTAGCCTTGAGGAATAACCTGACTTAACGGTATGCCCTTAATTCTCTTCAAACAATCATTTAATGCGTCCTCTGTAGAATCACCCAATCCGACGTAATCGGTATTACTACATTCTTTGCTGATCAGACTGGGAACAGCAATGAATGAACCTTTAGACGAACCGCCAATAGGTTTTCTGACATTAATGAAAACTCGCTCTTCATTCCTCTCCAGCTCATATTGATGCACACGTGATAATACATCATCCTGATCTAAGAAATCTTCAGACTTTTCCATATCGTCTCCTTTATTCCATTTCCTAAAAAGTTAAAAGTGCCTAAAGTTCGAAGTGAGCTAAAGTTGTGGTAAGAAATAAATTTCTGTTTTTTAACTTTAGACACTTATTTCATCTTGCTTCTAACCTCTTGCTTCTTTTTTATCCGTGTTATGTCCTCGGCGCTTTTTGTCCGGGGAGATCCGTGGCTAGGATTTCTTTTTTTACCTTCGCGCCTTAACTCGCAACCTGCAACTCGTCTCATTATACTTGATACCGGGAACAACAGCGACTATTTATTTCTACCGTTATACTCAAAAAACAGTCCTGACTGGTTGGAAGTATTTGTCCCTGTACGCCTTAGAAAACCGGACTATTCCGGCGCAAAATAGTCGTAATCCATGGCTGGTTAAAAGGGTGTTTTTAACCTTGACAGGTACCTCCAAAAATGTAGACTTGCCGCTATTCCAGGAGGCGCTTTGATACAGAGTCCCGGAATGTCATACTGATATACTTGTTTTATGTTCCATACAGTCTCAAGTTGTCAATGTAACACATTCATCTATTTTTACCTGTTTCTGAAAAACTATCTGTTTAGTTAGACTAAGAGTGTTTTATTTAGAGGAGGGTTTTTAATAAAAATACCACTATCGCTTTAAACCTGTTTATCAATCCAGTTTGGAATAATAATATACCCGCTCAAAATAGTTAATTTTACCCGGAGGAGAAAATATGGAGATTACGCGCAGGAAATTTATAAAACTCGGTGGTCTTGGTGTCGCGGCCGTAGTCCTCGCCGATATAGGATGTACCCAGAGCCGAAGTGTACAGACTGAAACACAGCCGCCACCGCCGTTAAAAACGGAGAGCAATAAAGAGGCGCGTACTATCTGCTGCTTCTGTTCCGTAGGCTGCGGAATGATAACCTCTGTCAGCAACGGTAAGGTTACTAATCTCGAAGGCGATCCTGACCATCCAATCAGCCGCGGCGCGTTATGCAGTAAAGCAGCCGGCCTCTCATTCCTGCCAAACAGTCCTCAACGAATTACTAAACCGATGTACAGAGCGCCTTTCTCCAACGAGTGGAAGGAAGTTGACTGGGACTTTGCATACTCAAGGATGGTAAAGAAGATAAAAACTGTCCGGGATGAAAACTGGATTGAGAACGAAAATATCGGAGGCACTGACTACAGGGCCAGCCGATGCGATGCACTTGCGTTTTATGGAGGTGCCGCAAACACAAATGAAGAGTGCTATCTTTACGGAAAAATGGCCCGGTTGTTAGGTGTTGTCCAGCTTGAACATCAGGCCCGTATCTGCCATTCATCTACTGTTGCAGCCCTGGCGCCATCTTTCGGAAGAGGCGCAATGACAAATCACTGGAACGACATTCAGCACGCAAAGGTAATTCTCATCCAGGGAAGTAACGCCGCAGAGAACCACCCGGTTTCAATGAAATGGGTGGATAAGGCGAAGGAGAATGGAGCCACTGTAATTCACGTTGACCCGAGGTATACAAGGACCTCTTCCCAGGCCGACATCTTTGCACAGGTCAGGCCGGGTACCGATATCGCCGTTTTCGGGGCTATCATTAATCATGTCTTGAGCGAAGGGCTCTATGATGAGTTCTACCTGAAACACTTTTCCAACGCATCTTTTCGAATAAAAAAGGATTTCTCTTTCCACGAAGGCCTCTTCTCAGGCTACGATTCGGATAAAAAAATATATGATAAAAGCTCGTGGGAATATGCCGTCCTGGAAGACGGAAAACCGGCGAAAGCGTCAGACCTGAATGAACCTGATACTGTTTTCTCATATCTTAAGAAACACTACGCGCGGTACGACTTCGAAACCTCTTCAAAGATAACAGGAATACCCGTAGCGAAACTAAAAAAGATAGCCGGTGTATTCGCGAATAATCATCCCGGTACAGTTATGTACGCCCTGGGACTTACCCAGCACACAACCGGCGTACAGAACATTCGATCACTTGTTGTCATGCAGCTCCTTCTCGGAAATATCGGTGTGTCAGGGGGTGGAATAAATGCGTTGAGAGGCCACTCAAACGTCCAGGGCTCAACCGATATGTGTCTGCTCTTCCATATCCTGCCCGGTTATCTCGCTTCTCCAACGCACAAGCAGCCGACAATCGATGACTGGAATAACAGCAATGGAAAGTTTAAGGGAAAATTTCTCGTAAACCTGCTCAAGGCCTGGTTTGGCGAAAATGCCACGAAGGAGAACGGTTATCTATATGAACACCTCCCTCTCAGAAACGGAATGCAGAACTATTCGGCCGTAAGACTCTTTGAGAATATGCTGGATGATAAGATCAAATATTTCCATGTCATGGGGCAGAACCCCATGGTTACCAATCCGAATATCAATGCTGTTCGGGAAGGGCTTTCAAAGCTGGACATGCTGGTCTGCCAGGAGCTGTTTGAAAGTGAAACATCCGCTTTCTGGAAATCTCCCGGAACAGACCCTTCTCAGATAGCCACGGAAGTACTCCTCCTGCCGGCCGCATCTTTTGTAGAAAAAGAGGGCACTATTACAAACAGCGGCAGGTGGATCCAGTGGAGGCAGAAAGCTATTGATCCGATAGGTATGGCAAAGAATGATTGTGAAATTATTGATACTATTTTCACCAGGCTGAGAGAAGAGTATAAACAATCACCAAATCCGGCAAACCAGGACCCTATTCTCAAAGCGGACTGGAACTACAACCTCAGTTACATATACGAAGATGTACTGAAGGAGATCAACGGTTACGATCTGAAGACCGGCAGACCTGTTAAAGGCATCGGCAGTTTGAAAGATGACGGAACAACTTCTGCCGGAGAGTGGATCTATTCCGGCTGCTTCAGTGAAGGACACAACCTTACCAAGAGGCAGAATGACAAATACGATCCGGAGAAGATGGGACTATATCCAAAATGGGCATTCTCATGGCCGGGCAATGTAAGAGTGCTGTATAACAGGGCATCGTGTGATCTGGAAGGAAAACCGCGCGATCCTGAACGCGCCCTGGTATGGTGGGACAAAGCAGCGGGGAAATGGACCGGTGTTGACAAGCCTGACGTAAAGGGCATAACTTCCGAACCGTCCTCTGAGAAAGGCCGTGTCGCATTTAAGATGACAGCGGAAGGGAGCGGCAGGATATTTACCGCACCTTACGCTTCGAAGAAAGATGATGCCGTCTGGGCAAAATCCGGAGCGAACCTTGATGGGCCTATACCTGAATTCTATGAACCGGTTGAAAGTCCGGCAGATAACATCCTGCACCCTAAAGTATCCACCAACCCGGTAGTGATCTATCCGAGATTGAAAAATCTTCAGCCTGTCGGATCATCAGCCGAGTATCCATATGTTCTGTGCACCTCTGCCCTGACCGAGCACTGGGGCGGCGGCTGTATTACGCGGAATAATCCATGGATTAATGAGTTGATGCCGGAAGTATTTGCAGAGATCAGTGAAGAGCTGGCGGAAAAGCTAAACGTCTATAACGGGGAGAGGATCAAGCTTCGAACCAGCAGAGACGAGATCGATGTTATCGCCATGGCAACCAAGAGGATCCATCCGTTGAACGTCAACGGCAAGACGGTGGAAGTCATATGGGTTCCTCAGCACTGGGGATTTCAGACACTCAGCCCTGCCTGGAGCGCGAACCTGCTGACGATTGACGTTGGAGATCCGAATACATGGATACAGGAGACAAAGGCGTGCCTGTGCGATGCGAAAAAGGCGTGATGACGGGTTACGAGTTACAAATAACCAATGACCAAAGACTCATTATGAATTAATAATTAATCATTGATAATTGAACATTGTTAATTGAAATATCATGTTTTATTCCCGGGACGATATAGACAAACTCAAAAATGAAAATGTGCATCTCTCTGCTTACTATGATATGTACTTCGCATTGAAAGAACAACAGGATAGCTATAAAGAGAGCATTGATATCCCCGCAATTAATGAAGCGGTAATCAGGCGACAGATCCTTGAAGGGAAACCGCTGCTCGGGAATTGCGGAATCGACCTTACCGGTTTGCCGATACTCTTTATGGATCTCTTTAACGTCTACGTACGGTACACAAACATGAAGAGTGATGATGCCATCGCGGCAATTGAAGAGTTGAAACCTGACCTGGAGGGAGTGCTGGAAGAGTTTCTGTTTCAGAAAGGGGTCACACAGATGCAGGCGCTTCGTGCTGATTCAATTCCCGCGGAGATACTGGTATTTTTGATCAAAAATACACTTACCCCTTTAGTGGAAAAATATTCGGAATGTATAAACTCGGCTGTTGATCTTGATGCCTGGGATAGCGGCTGCTGTCCTGTATGCGGTCATCTGCCGGGCCTGGCGGAACTGAAAAAAACTCCTTCGGGACGACAGAGGTTTCTGTTCTGTTCTTTATGTCACACTCAGTGGCCGTTCCAGAGGCTCAAATGCCCTTACTGTGACAACATAGAGGAGAAAGAGACAGAATACTTCAGCTTTCCTGATGAAGAGAACTTCCGTGTAGATGTTTGTAACTCCTGTAAAACATATATTAAAACTGTTCTCAATAACAATGCAGATCTGTCTCCGGTACTGCTGGACTGGAGCTCCCAGAACGTTGACGATTCTGCAACCCGGAAGGGATACAAAAGAGCAGCTTCAATGTAACATGAAAGATGAGATAATTTACCTGGATAATGCTTCAACGTCGTTTCCTAAACCTGAAACAGTTTACAGTGGAACAGATACCTTTCTCAGAAATTTGGGCGTCAATATCGGCAGGGGAGAGAATCGGCTGGAGCATGAAGCCGCTGAAAAGGTACTGGAATCAAGAAGAAAGATAGCCCGGTTTTTTGGTATCAAAGATTACAGGAGACTGGTCTTTACATATAATGCGACTCTGTCGCTGAACCTGGCTCTGAAGGGAGCGCTGAAAGAATCGGACCATCTGTTGGTCGGCCCTATGCAGCACAACTCAGTGATGCGTCCGCTGCACGCTGTTAAGGAGAGGGTCAGTTCAAGTGAACTCCGTCATGATGCTATGGGGCTGTTGGACCTGAAGTCCCTTGAAGAGCAGATAACGCCGCAGACAAAAATGGTGGTCATAAATCACGCTTCGAATGTAAATGGCGTGATCCAGCCACTCAGTGCCATCGGCAGGATCTGCCGGGAGAAGGAGTTGTTGCTGTTAGTGGATGCCAGTCAGAGTGCTGGGAGCATTCCTATCGATGCAGAGGAGTGCAATATCGACCTGCTTGCGTTTACAGGGCATAAAGGATTGCTGGGCCCGCTGGGTGTAGGGGGGCTCTTTGTCGGAGAGAGGATACTACTGGAACCGATCATAGAGGGCGGCACAGGCTTCGCTTCTGAACAGGAACGACAACCGAGGAATCTACCGGAAGGTTTTGAAGCCGGTACGAGAAACACACCGGCAATTATAGGACTGGCGGAGGGGATAAGTTTTATAGAAGAGATTGGTGTCCCCGCTATCTCCGGTCACAAGTCTGCCTTGATAGATAGATTGAAGGCCGGACTGGAAGATGTAGAGGATGCAGAAATATATCACTATAGTTCAGGGAGCGGTGAGTCGTGCGGAGTACTCTCATTTACCGTAGAAGGGTGGAAAATAGAAGACATTGGCAAGGTACTCAACAGCCGGGATTTTGTTGTAAGAGGAGGGCTACACTGCGCCCCCCATGCACACCGTGCCCTGAACACGTTTCCTGAAGGCGCCATAAGGGTGAGTCCCGGGTACTTCAGTACGGAACAGGATATAGATTCATTTTTGCAGTCTGTCAAAGAGATTACAGTTTCTAAAATGTATCAAACATAA